>JAJKIV010000231.1 GCA_021154285.1 Gemmatimonas sp.
ATTCGCGATACAGGGAACCGACGCCCGTGTTCGCCCAGACGCCGCCAAGACTGTTGGGACCTGTCGAGTCAGCCTGGCATGCGGAGCACACGACGCCCATGATAGCGGCGCACGTCACGACAATCGAACTCCTGAGGTTCGTGTGCATCGGTAACACCGGCTCGAGTCCGGAACACCAACCATCCGTCATGCCCAACCCGATCCGTCCGTTCCCCGTCACGATCGCGCTGCTTTCCCTCGTTGGTCTCGCCGCTCCGGCCGCTTCACAGGGCTCCGACCCGTCGCTCTTCCAGGAGATGCGATGGCGGATGATCGGCCCCTTCCGCGCGAGCCGCACGAAAGCCGGCACCGGTGTGCCGTCACAGCCCAATGTGTTCTACATCGGGGCCGTGAACGGCGGCGTGTGGAAGACGACGGACTACGGTCGCACCTGGGACCCGATCTTCGATGAGCAGGGCACGGGATCGGTCGGCGCGATCGCCGTCGCACCGTCGGACCCGAACACTGTCTACGTGGGAAGCGGCGAGGGCCTGCAGCGTCCCGACCTCTCTGTTGGCGACGGCATCTACAAGTCCACCGACGCCGGGAAGACGTGGACGCACCTCGGCCTTCGCGACGGCCAACAGATCCCGCAGATCATCATCGACCCGCGCGACCCCAACCGGCTCTTCGTCGCCGTCCTCGGCCATCCGTACGGGCCTAACGCGGAGCGCGGGATCTTCCGCTCGACCGACGGCGGCCGGACGTTCGAGAAGGTGCTCTATAAGGATGAGAACACCGGGGGCATCGACGTCGCGTTCGATCCGCAAAATGCGCAGACCATCTACGCCGTGCTGTGGGAGGCTCGTCAGGCACCGTGGGAGAACGGCGCGTTCAGCGGGCCCGGCTCGGGGCTGTTCAAATCCACGGATGGCGGCGCGACGTGGCGTCAGATCGGCCAGGGATTGCCGACGTTCGCTGCCGATGGGCTCGGGCGGATAGGCATCGGCATCGCACCGAGTCTGCCGAGTCGCGTGTTCGCAACGGTGGACGCCGCGCGGAACGGCGGGTTGTATCGCTCGGATGACGCGGGCGAGACGTTCACGAAGGCGACGAACGATGACCGCGTTGTGTCGCGCGCGTCGGACTTCGCGGAAGTGAAGGTGAATCCGAAGAATCCCGATATCGTCTACACAGCGAGCATCGTCGCCTGGAAATCCACGGACGGCGGCAAAACCTTCTCGGCGCTGCGTGGCGCTCCCGGCGGCGACGACTATCACCGATTCTGGATCAACCCCGACAACCCGGACATCATCCTGCTGATTGCCGACCAGGGCGCGGTGATCAGCGTGAACGGTGGCACGACGTGGAGCAGCTGGTACAATCAGCCGACGGCGGCGATGTACCACGTGGTCACGGACAACGCGTTTCCCTACCGCGTCTGTAGCGGCCAGCAGGAATCCGGCTCAGCGTGCGTGCTGAGCCGAAGCGACGACGGCCGCATCACGTTCATGGATTGGCATCCCGTGGCGGTGGAGGAGTACGGCTACGTCGCGCCCGACCCGCTCGACCCGGACATCGTCTACGGCGGCAAGGTGACTCGTTATGATCGCCGCACCGGTCAGGTGCAGAACGTGGCGCCGAAGTTGTCGCGGTCGCCCGACTATCGCGCGTTGCGTACGGCGCCGCTGCTCTTCTCACCGGTGAATCCGCGAAAGCTCTATTTCGCGACGAACAGCGTGTGGCAGACGACGAACGGCGGGCAGAGCTGGCAGGAGATCTCGCCGGACCTCACGCGTACCGACTCGACCGTACCGCCTAACGTCGGCAAATATTCCGGCGAGCGTCCCGCGGCGGCACGACACCCCGGGGTGGTGTACACGCTGGCACCGTCGTACGTGAAGGAGAACATCATCTGGGCGGGCAGTGACGACGGTCTGATCCACGTGACGTTCGACGGCGGCAAGACGTGGAAGGACGTGACGCCTCCCGCGCTCAGGTCACGACCGTGGAGCAAGGTCTCGATCATGGACGCGTCGCACTTCGATACGCTCTCGGCGTATGCGGCGATCAACACGCTGCGTCTCGACGACGTGCGGCCGCATCTCTACCGCACGCGCGATGGCGGAAAGACGTGGACGGAGCTCGTTGCCGGCATCGACTCGGGCGCGACCACGAACGTGATCCGCGAGGACCCGAAGGCGCGCGGACTTTTATACGCCGGAACCGAACAGCGCGTCTGGGTGTCGTTCGATGACGGCGATCATTGGCAGTCGCTGCGACTGAACATGCCGGGCACGTCGATCCGCGATCTCGTGATCAAGGACGACGATGTCGTCATCGGCACGCACGGACGATCGTTCTGGATTCTGGATAACGTGACGCCTCTCAGGGAACTCGCGTCGGGAATCGGGAATCGGCGGGAGCCCGCCGAAGGCGGGCAGATGGGAATCGGAGCATCCCGAGGCCGTTCCGATTCCCGATTCCCGATTCCCGATTCTCGGTTGTTCAAGCCGCAAACAGCCATCCGCATCCGCTACAGTCAGTGGCCCGATACCCCACTCCCACCGGACGAGCCCGCGGCCGAGAATCCCCCCGACGGCGCGGTGATCGACTACGTCATCGGCACCGGTGGCGCCGGCGGCAGGCCGGTGACGCTCGAGATCCTCGACGGCACGAAAATCGTTAGGCGCTACGCGAGCACCGACACCGCCATGGCCCCAGCCGATGTGGGCAACACGCCGCGATACTGGATCCGCCCCACGCAGGTCCTGTCGGCCGAACCGGGCATGCATCGGTTCGTTTGGGATCTGCGCTACACCGCACCCGGCGTGCTCAACCTGGAGTACCCGATCTCGGCCACACCGCGCAACACCCCGCGGGAGCCACATGGACCATGGGTTGTGCCCGGCGCCTACACGGCTCGGCTTACGGTCAATGGGCAGACCTACACGCAGCCGCTGACCGTGCGCATGGACCCCCGTGCGAAGGCTTCGGCAGCGACGCTCGCCCGCCAGTTCGCGCTGTCGAAGGGCGTCTACGATGACATCAACCGCACACGAGGTGTGCTGGACGAGCTTCGCGGCCTGCGCGCCAACCTCCGCGAGCTTCGAGGAAAGGCGTCCGGCGACGTGCTGGCAGCCGTCGATTCGATCGACCGCGCGGCTGCCGCGCTCGAGGGCGGAGAAGGCGGATTTGGCGGGGGAGGGGGAGGGGGAGGCAGAGGAGGTCGGGCGGGCGCGGCACCGACCTTGACGGGAACCATTGGTGAGCTCGGGCAGCTATACGGCGCGCTTCAGGAGGCGGACGTGCAGCCGACCACGCAGCTCGTGGTCGCAGTGCAGGCGGCACAGCGCCAGGTGCCACCGACAGTCGCGCGTTGGGATACGCTCCGCGGTCGTGCGACCGCCAGGCTCGGCACGCAGATCCGTCCGCTTGGCCCGCCGAAGTGAGTCAGGCGTTAGGCGATGCGCCGGCGGGTCGATGACGTCAGATTTGACGCAGCGCTCACTTCAAGTTTTCGCCGGGAGCGACGACGATGGCACGGAAGCCAATGGCAGCGGCGGTGGTCGGCAGTCTTCTGATAGTCGTGTGTGACGATGGGTCGGTGTTCGAGCTCGACCCGAACGGGGCGTGGGTCGAGCGCGCCGCGGTGCCCGGCACGGCCGCAGCTCACGCGGATGAGATCCGACGCCAGGAACCACGATTCGACTGAACGTGCGTCGGCCGGACATGGCCCCACGCTGCGTCGGGACGTATAGTCATTCGTAACTACTATGCCGTGCCTGCTCGTCATCTTCGCGCTCGCCACACCGCGTCTTGTCATCGCGGTCCTCTGGTTTTTCACCACGTGGTTCACGGGCCTGTTCGACACGCAACTCTGGCCCATTCTCGGCTTCATTTTCCTGCCGACGAGCTTTCTCTGGTTCACCGCGGTGCAACACTGGTTCGCTGGGCAGTGGACGCTGTGGCCCATCGTGGGCCTCGTGATCGCGCTCATGATCGACATCTCGCCGGCGGGCGGCCGGCGAAAGAAGGCGTAACTCCAAACCGCGTGACACGTCACGCAATTCTCGCGGACGGTAAAACTATGAAATTCCGGCTGATCGGTGCCTGCGCAGGGGTCGCCTTGGCGTTGCCCACACTTCTCGTCGCGCAGAGCCAGGTCCTTCCCCCGGCAAAGCAGATCCAGGCGGCGATCGCCGCGGCTCCGGCGGAGATGCGCGATGGCGCTGGTGTATGGGGATACAACGAGAGCAAGAAGCTCGTGAAGCTGCGCGAGGCGAAGAACGACATGATCTGCCTCGCGAGCAATCCGGACGGAAAGCAGTTCCACGTCGCGTGCTACCACAAGCTGCTCGAGCCCTTCATGGCACGTGGCCGCGAGCTGCGCGCGCAGGGCGTGAAGGACGATCAGGTGGACACCGTCCGATTCAAGGAGATCACGAGCGGCAAGCTCCCGATGCCTAAGACACCGTCTGCGCTCTACACGCTGACAGGCCCGCCGAACAGCTTCGATGCGGCGACCGGTGCGGTGACGGGCGCGAAGTGGCTCTACGTCGTGTACATCCCGGGTGCGACGGAAAAGTCGACGGGAATCACGGAGAAGCCGGCGCAGGGCGTGCCGTGGATCATGTACCCGGGGACGCCCAAGGCGCACATCATGTTCTTCACCGGGATGTGACTGCTGCCTAACGTATTGTCGTTGCTCGCCTTAGCTGTGGACTGTGCCGGTTCTGTGCCAGCTTGGTCGTTCTTCGGGCGCGACTCGGGGCGCTCGACCGCGGAGTACAAGCCCGCAGCGTCCGTGTGTTGATACGACTGGCGCATGACGGCGAGCGAGCGCCAGCCGCCCGCGGCTACGAGGTCGCTAAACGATCCGGCGGCAGGATTAGCACGTCGACGCTATACCGACTCGCCAAGGAAGAGGGGCGAGTCGAGTTGTTTTCTGCCTCGTTGCTCGAGGCGCTTTGCGATGTGCTCGACTGTGATCCTGGCGAGCTCCTCGAGCGCGACAAGAAGCGGGGCGGGCGATGATTACTCTCAGCCAGTTACAGAAGGATCTCCTAGTGGAGACGTTGCGGAGCGACGGCCAGCTCGTATTAGCGTCGTCGGGAGACGACGAGAGCTACGCCGCCTTTGAAGAGCGGGTCAACGCGGTCAAGCGGCCTGCTCACGCTGGGCTGATGGGATTTCGTGAGGACAAGCAATTGACGTTCGAGAGACGCGGCAGCCACCGTGTCGTCGCGAACCTCAGCGTTGAGGGCCGAACGGAAGCTGAGCGCCTTGCCGCCGAGCGGGGCGGGCGGTGAGCGCTGGCGAGAGCGAGCACACGCCTAACGAGCACCCGGAGGGCCGATACAGGCGCGTCCCGGCGGAATGGGTCGCGGAAGCGATCAACGAGGCCATCGCCGGGGGGCGGCTTCGCAATGCCGCCGTCAAGCAATTCCTTTTCGAGGCGGCGAGCCCTGACGCGTCCGGGTTGTCGGCGCGCGGAACAGAGCGGCCAGAGGGATTGGAGTGGCTCCGCGTCGAGTTCGTCCAGTCGCATCCCGATGACCGCCAAGAGATGGTACGTCTGCTCCTTTACCCGGTCGTTCGTGACGGCCGCGTGTTCATCGAGGCTCGACGGTTCGACAAGGAGGACGACCCGTCCGGGAATCGCGAGCTGATGTGGGAAGACGAGATCCGGCGCGCGAATAACGCCGAGATAGAGCGGCTCCGGGGCGGGTGGTGAGCGACGAACGGCGCGGTTTATTCGCCGGCTCGGTCGTCCTCTCCGTGATCGGCCTCGTGCTGCTCGTGTCGTGGTTCGTCCGTGGCGGGCGGGAGTGGTGGATGCTTGTTGTCGGCCTCGTCGTCGCGATTGCTGGCGCTTCGGTCGCGGCGCGGGCGCGACGTGAACCCGGGGAGCCGCCGCCGACGCCTGGGGGCGTGCGGTGAGCGCCGGCCGCGCACGCGCGGATTCGGCGAATCGCGTTTACGTCGTAGTCGGGCGTTTCGGCGAGAGGCAGGTCGTAGCTGCCTACTCCGACCCTGCTGACGCCCATGCGCTGGTGAACACTTTCGGTGAACAGCACGACTATCAGCGGCCGTTCGAGGTGCGCGAGATCGTGCTAAATCCGTTCGTCGATCAGATTCGCGCCGGCCTGCGCTGCTACTCGGTCGTCGTCAAACTCCCCGCCAGTGCGCAGGTGAGCGGCGTCCGAATGTTCGCCAACCCCGGGGTCCGTCGGCTTGGGCCCGATGCCACATGGACGCACGTGGCCATAGTGTGGGCGCGCGATGAGGACGACGCGAAGGACCAGGCGATGGCGTCCGTGAAAGGCGCCTCTGCCGCGCCATGACACCTAACGTGTGGCGGCCGAAGGCGTGAGTATGGATCCAGCGGAATTGTCGCGCGCCTTTCACCAGCAGCTAAACGAGCAAGGCTACGCTTTTCATTACGCTGTGATAGCCGAGGCCGACAATCAGCATCGGCTGCAGCGGTCACGGTGGGCACTGGAGGCTGTCGAGTTTCCCGTAGAAGTCCGGGGGCGCGACACGCGTGTCGACATAGTGCTTCGACACACACGGCCGGCCACCCAGGCGTACATGATCGTCGAGTGCAAGCGCGCAAACCCAGCCTTCTCGAATTGGGTATTCGTCCGCGCACCGTACGTGCGACGAGACCCCGAACAGGGCATTGTGTTACAACGACTCGACACAACGTTAAGACCGACGCACTCGGCAGTCCATCGCTTGGGACAAATTGCCGACGGGTGTCACGTCGCGCTCGAGTGCCGCGCGCCAGTGAAGGG
>JAJKIV010000232.1 GCA_021154285.1 Gemmatimonas sp.
CCGTCGCCTCGCTTCCAATCACCCAGCTTTGCGAGCGCCCACCCGCCGTCGGTGTTCTGTCTCGCGAACAGTGAATCAGCGATCGCCTTGCGTTCGTCAGTCGTGAGCAGGTCGGACAGCACCGACGCGGCCCACAGCAGCACGGCGCGGTTGAATGCGCTCTGCATCGCCACGTCCTGATGGAGAAACGTGCGCAGCACGCCGACGCGTTCCTGAATTTCCGGCCGCGACGCGTAGCCACCCGGTTCGGTGCCAACGGCAATCGCGGCGAGGGTCGTCCCGAAGTACGCGGCGTCGTCCGCCTCCCACGGCTCGAGATGGAAATTGAGCCACGCCCACGAGCCCGCGGGCTTTCCACGTCGGAGCTGCAGCGCCCACATGTTGTCGAACGCCACACGCGCCTCGTCGCTCGGCGCACCGGCAGCGGCGTCCCGCGTCGCGAGCACGAGCGCGTTCAGGACCGATTCAGTGCCGCGCGACTCGCTCGTCTTCGGCAGGCCGACGGTCTGATCGGGATAGAACGGCTCGACGTCGCGCCACATGCTCACGCGCTTCACGACGTCATCGAGAAGCTTACGCTCCGCACTCGAGGCGTCTTTCTCGTGCAGGGCCGCGCGCAGCGACGGCCGGGCGAGCGCGTATGGCAGCGCGGTGTGACACGACACGCACGCGGTCTCGTGGTCGCGCGCGGCAGTGGGCCACGCAGACCACCAGGTTTGTCGCGAGTCGAGGTACGCGGCAGCGGCGCGCATGTCCCAGCCCTGCGCGGCGGCCGTGCGGGCGATCAGCGTGAGCGCTACAATGGCGACGGTACGCATGGCTGAATAGCATGCGGAACGAGCGTCCGTTCGACAAGATATACAGCACCCTCACCCTCCATAAATGATCATGCGTCATACGTACGGCCTCGCGGTGCTCGCCGCCGCGCTCGCGACTACCGCCGCGCACGCGCAGGACACACGCGCCCTCGTCCGTTACGTCGACTCGGTCGCCAATGCCGCGGTGGCCGAGCACCGCACGGCGGGCGTCTCGGTCGCCGTCGTGAAGAACGGCCGAACGGTCCTCGCGAAGGGGTACGGCTTCGCGGACCTCGAGAATGACGTGCCGGCAACCGCGCAGACGGTCTACCGCATCGGCTCCGTCACCAAGCAGTTCACCAGCGCGGCGATCATGCGGCTCGTGGAGCAGGGCAAGATTTCGCTCGACGACACACTGCAGAAGTTTCTGCCCAACTTTCCGGCGCAGGCGAATCACGTCACCGTGCGGCACCTGCTCAACCACACGTCCGGGATCAAGAGCTACACGAGCCTCGGCCCGAAATGGCAGCGCGTCATGCGGCTCGACCTCGCGACCGACTCGTTGATCGCGATGGTCGCGAACGAGCCATTCGACTTCAAGCCGGGTGACAAGTGGCGGTACAACAACTCGGGCTATTTCCTGCTCGGCATGATCGTCGAGAAGGTGAGCGGGAAGCCGTACGGGCAGTACCTGAAGGACGAGTTCTTTACGCCGTTAGGCCTCAAGAGCACGATCTACTGCGACCAGGCGCCGCTCATCAAACACCGCGCGCAGGGCTACTCGCCGCGCCCGGACAGCACGTTCATCAACGCCGAGCCGTTGAGCATGACGCAGCCGTACGCGGCGGGCTCGCTATGCTCCACCGTCACTGACCTCGCCGCGTGGACGATCGCGCTGTCGAGTGGCAAGGTGGTACGTCCCGCCTCGTACAAGCAGATGTCGACGCCACTCACACTGAACGATGGCAAGCCACTCACGTACGGTTTCGGTCTCGAGATCGGGACGGTCGGTGGCCATCGGCAGGTGAGCCACAACGGCGGCATCAACGGGTTCATCTCCGAGCTGCATCACTATCCGGACGACTCGCTCGTGACGGTCGTGTTGACGAACACGGGCGCGCTGGCGGCGGTGCAGATCGAACGGGCCATCGCGCGCCGCGCGCTGGGGATCACGCCCGTAGCCGCTGTGCCGATCTACGCATCGGCGCTCCAACGCCTCGTCGGGGAGTATCAGGTGGAGGACACGCGCTTGCGGGTGTTCGTCGAGGGCGGCCGTCTTCGTCTACAGATCCCGGGGCTACCGCCGTTCGGGCTCAAACACGTCGGCGGCGGGCGCTTCGTCAGCGCCGACAACGACGACGAGCAGTACGAGTTCGCCGCGGGGACCCCGGCGCCGAGTCTCGTTAGGCGCGAGGGCGGGGACGAGATGACGGCGACGCGCGTACCGTAGCGGCGGTTCGATGAGATCCGAGTACCCGAAGCTCGATCGGATCCTGAAGGTCACGATCCGTCAGGCTCGGCGAGAGTAGCCCATCGACTATGCCGAAACGCCGAAAGGTCATCGTCAACATCGGCACCAGCGCGGACGGCTTCATCGCGCGTCCGGATGGTGATCTCGAGTGGCTGACGTCGCGCCCGGCACCCAAGGGGTTCTACGGGATGGGTGCTTTCGTGAAGTCGATCGACACGAAGGTGCTCGGCCGGAAGACGTACGAGGCGAGCGTGCGCCTGGGAGCGAAGTTCGAGCCGCCCACGCGCTACATCGTCTTCTCCCGTGAGGCGCGCCCGGTTGATGCCCCGTTAGGCGTCGAGTTCGTGAGCGAGCCCGTCGGCCCTTTCATGAGCCGTCTTGGCGAGCAGCCGGGCAAGGACATCTGGCTGATGGGTGGTGGTGGGCTCATCTCGTCGTTCCTCGATGAGGGTGCGATCGACGAGCTCGTGATCACCGTGGCCCCGGTATTCATCGGGGACGGTATTCCGCTGATCGCGCGGCGTCGCCGTCAGGTGCCCCTGGAACTGCTATCGGTACAGCAGTTCGAGAACGGGGTGGTTCAGCTGCACTACCAAGTCCCGAGTGTTGCAGGCCGTTGAGCAAAGAAGGATGAGAGCCCCGACGTGCTGTCGGAGCCGTCGTTGCGCACGGGGCAAATCTGCGAACATCGGCGTCATCGATGTTCGAAATCCGCGTTAGGTCTTGTTGTTACCCATCTCGAGACTGATGCCATGAACGAGATCGCGGCACTCTTTCGCCGGCTATCCCACGGCGTGTACGTCATCGGCGTCGCCGACGGCGAACGACGCAGCGCGTTCACCGCGGCCTGGGTCACGCAGGCCTCGTTCGACCCGCTGCTGATCGTGGTGAGCGTCAATCCGCAGAACGCGTCCTACGACATCCTGCGTGCCGGCCGCGCGTTCACCGTCAACGTGCTCGAGCACGGACAGACGGAGCTCGCTCGGCGATTCGGCACATCCTCGTCGCGTGACCACGACAAGCTCGCGGGCGTTTCGTGGCACGCGGGAGGGAATGGAGCGCCGGTGCTGGATGATGCGCCGGCGTACTTCGAGTGCGAGGTGCAGGACCGCCATCCGGCCGGCGATCATGAGCTGGTCGTCGGCGGTGTCGTCGGCGGGCGCCTCCTCGACCCTGATGCCGCGCCAATGCTGTACGCGGAGACCGGCGACATGGATGGCAGTAGTGCGCTGTTTGGTTAGTCGATCGCGATTCTCAGGATCTCTCCGCTCCCCGGCGGCATGTTGTAGCCCTTGTTCGACACGTACAGCGCGCCGTCAGGACCAAAGCGCATCGACGTCGGGAACGTTAGGCCCGTCGCGATCACCGTGCGTGATCCATCCCGGCCGAGCCGCACGACCTGACCCGTGCCTGCCGCGAATGGCGCGGGCACGCACGGCAGCTGCGGCAGACACGAGAACGTCTCCAGCACGTAGAGGTTGTCGTGCTTGTCCGTCTCGAGGCCGAGGATCGGCGTGAATCCCGTCGCGTATTCCGAGAACGAGCCATTCCGCTTCAGCTCGAGGATCTTTGCGGACCCGGGCACGGACGGGAATGGCGTCAGGTTGCCGACAAAGAACCGTCCATTGCCCACGGCGATTGCCGTCGGGACGATGTGGCCCTGCGTGGCCGAGAGGTCGACGATGCGGTCGATGCGGCCGCTGTTTGGCTGCACCGCGACGACCTGACCGCCGTTCGCATCGACGGCATAGAGCATCCCGCCGCGCGCCACCATGCTGTACCAGTCGCCGTCCGGCTCGAAATCCGCGAGCGAGGGATTGGCGACCGGGTTCTGTTGCACGAACGTGGTGAAGTCCGCCACCATGGTGAATTTGGCGGTGTCGATGCGGGCCACGCCTGCCCGTACGTCCGGCACGCCGTGGCCGCAGCCCGCGTCGAAGAGCGCGTACAGCGTCGTGTCGACGAACGCCAGATCCATGACGCCGAGCACGCCACCGCGCTGATCGATCGAGGAGGGGAGACCTGCGACGACGGATCTCCGCACGCCATTCTCGATGCGTGAGATGCGGCCCGTGGGTCCGCTGAGCAGCGGCCCGCCCGCGCCCGCGACCTGTTGGCACTGTCCAACCGTAGACGTCGTACCACCGGTGCCCGCCTCGGCGACGTAGATCGCGCCGTCGCGCGCGAATGTCAGCCCGCGCGGATTCAGCAGGCCGCTCACGACGACGGTCGGAGTGACTAACGCGGGCACGCCGCCATCGTTTTTCCCGTTCTTCGCGGCCGAGGCCTGCGTCGGCGGCGTAAGCTCGGTGGGTTGGGTGCGGTCGCACGCGGCGAGCAGGGTGATAGCCACAGTGAGCGCGGCGCCGCGCGCGGTGCGCGGCGGGAGTGGAACGTAGCGCATGCAGGTGTGCTCCGTAGGTAGGGACAACGAACCGGCGTCGGGAGGAGTATGGGATTCCAACCTGCGACGCCCAGGCCAACACATCATGTAGACGCTATTAGTCTTCGTCAATGCGCGGACAAAAGTGCCGATGCGCTGACCTCGCTTGCGATCGCCCGGGTCTCGAGTCGTCTGCCTAACGTATGATGATCATCCGGGCGAGCGTGAGGTGAATCCGATGACGTTCTTCGCGCGCGTGGTGCTGCTCTTGTCCTGCGTCTCCGTCGCGGCGCGAGCACAGCAAAACGCGGGGTCGCTGTCGCCTGAGGCAGGCCTCCCCTTCAGCATGACCAAGGTGGCGGAGTTCAACCGGCCATGGCGAATCGCGTTCCTCCCGGATGGGCGCATGCTCATCACGGAGAAGGTCGGTCCGCTGTGGCTCGTGACGCAGAGCGGCGCCAAGACGCCGGTAGCGAACGTCCCTGCGGCCCTCTACGGCGGACAAGGGGGGATGCTGGGCGTCTACGCGTCGCCGAATTACACGACGGATCATCACATCTACCTCACGTACTCCGAGCCCGGCGAGCCAGGCGGCTCGAGTCTCGCGCTGGCACGCGCGCGTCTCGCGACCCAGGACACGGCCGCGAGCCTCGAGGGGCTCGAAGTCATCTGGCGCGACGGCGCTCGCGGCCGCGGTGGGCAGTTTGGGGCGGCCGTGGCGTTCTCGTCGGACAAGCGATACCTGTTCCTGACGGTCGGGGAGCGGCAGCGCATGACGCCCGCGCAGGATCCGAATTCCCCGCTCGGCAAGATCCTTCGCCTAACGCTCGACGGGAAGCCGGCGCCGGGCAATCCGCAGGCTGGGAAGACGGGCTCGCCCACGCTCGAGATCATCAATCCTCCGCGAAACACGGAGTTGGCGAAGACCGCCGCCGTCGAGTACACCTATACCTTTTCCGGGCCGAACCTGACGCCGTCAGAAACGTGGACCACGGGGCACCGGACGCCGTACGGCCTCGCCTTCGCACCGGACGGGCGGCTGTGGGAGCTCGAGCACGGGCCGCGAGGCGGCGATGAGCTGAACCTGATCGAGCCCGGCAAGAACTATGGCTGGCCGCTCGTGTCGTACGGCGTCAACTACGATGGCTCACCCATTCCGAGCCCGGACACGCGGCCTGATCTGGCGAAGCCCGTGATCTACTGGACGCCCGTCATTGCTCCCGGGAGCCTAACGTTTTATAAGGGCGCGATGTTCCCGCAGTGGAACGGGTCGGCATTGATCGGCGGGCTGGTGACGAAGACGCTCAGTCGCATCACGTTCGACGCCAAGGGCGGCGCAACGGCGGCAGAGCGCTGGGACGTGGGTCACCAGATTCGGGACGTCGCCGTGGGTCCGGATGGCGCTCTGTGGATGATCGAGAACGCGAATCCGGGCGGATTGTTCCGCGTTACACCAACGTCAAAAGGCGCAACCAAATAGGTTATTGGTTACTGGAATTGGTAATTGGTTATAGAAGCCTCGGGATGCTCATCTCGCTGAGGAGCGTCCCGCGGGTTTTGCAACCTGTAACCAATTCCAGTAACCAGTTACCTGTTCTGTTGCGCCGTTCAGGGCAGGACCTTCTGCGAGCCTAACGTGTACTTCGTCATCCAGTCGTACTCGCGCTGCATCTTGTCGAGCTGGTGATAGTACTCGGCGAGGCCGTGGCCTTCGCGCGGATAGAACACCAGCTCGACCGTCTTCCCGCGATCCTTGAGGGCGCGGAAGTACTCCATCGACTGACCCGTGGGCACGCGCTGGTCGCTGCCACCGTGCTGGATCAGGAGTGGCGTCGTCACGTTGTCGACGAACGTGATCGCCGACCGCGCTCGATAGAAGTCCAGCGTCTTCTGCGTCGGGACGCCACTGAAGAACGTGCCGATGTAGCCCGGGATGTCCGTCGTCCCGTACATGCTCTGCAGGTCCGACAGGCCAGCGCCCATGCGCGCCGACTTGAACCGGCTCGTCTGGCTCACGACCCACGCCGTCATGTAGCCGCCGTAGCTCCACCCCTCGAACGCCATCTTCGACGAGTCCGCCATGCCGCGCTTGATCACGTCATCGACGCCGGTCATGATGTCGCGGTAGTCGCCGCCGCCCCAGTCCATGATGTTCGCTTTCGTGAACTTCTCGCCGTAGTTCGTCGAACCGCGCGGGTTGGGGTACAGCACCGCCCAGCCCTGTCCCGCCCACACCTGCCCCGGCGATCCCCAGTTCGCCTTGAAGGCAGCGCTCGTGGCGCCGGTCGGGCCACCGTGTGCCTCGACGAGCAGCGGATACTTGCGTCCGGCCTGATAGCCGACGGGCTTGAGCAGGATGCCTTCCACCGGCGTACCATCCGTGCTCTTCCACGTGATCACTTCCGTCTCACCTAACGCGATGTTGGCGAGCTGCGGGTTGATGTCGGTCAGCTTCTTCGGCGACGCGAACGTCAGGTCGCTCACGTACACCTCGCCCGGCGCGTCCGGCGAGCCTAACGTGTACGCCGCGAGCCGCCCGTCCTTCGACATCGACGACTGCCCGATCAGCAGCTTCCCCGCGATGCGATTCAGCTTGCCCGACGCGACGTCGTACGCGTACACCGCCGACCACGCGCGCTCGCCCGTCGTGAACAGCACGCGCGACCCGTCGGGCGTCCAGCGCGGATCGCCGGCCGAGATGTCCACCTTGGGATCGTAGGTGTCCTTCGCCTTGCCCGACGCGACGTCATAGAGCACG
Source organism: Gemmatimonas sp. (assembly GCA_021154285.1). Lineage (GTDB taxonomy): Bacteria > Gemmatimonadota > Gemmatimonadetes > Gemmatimonadales > Gemmatimonadaceae > JAJKIV01. Next base: position 7,410 of record JAJKIV010000232.1, read on the forward strand.
AGATGATCGTTGCCGATCTCGCGGTCCATGATGCTGTCGGCACGGGCCGTGTGACTCTGCGGCAGCACGTTGAACGCGATCGTCTTGCCATCGGGCGACCACGCGGGCGGCGAGGCCGCATCTGACTTCGGCGTGATCTTCTTCATCGACTTGTCGGCGATGGTCACGACGTAGATGTCCGAGCGCGTCTCGCGGAGCATCGTCGTCGGCTGGGCCTGAAATGCGAGCCGCGTTCCGTCCGGCGACCAGGTCGGCGGACCACTCACGGTGACGTTGCCGTGCGCGACTTCGGTCGCGCGCTTCGTCGCGACGTCGATCACCCAGGCGTGCGAGAGGCGGAAATTGTCCTCGAACACCTGCGGATCATCTTTCCGGGCGGTCTTCGCTTCGTCGTTCTTGGGCAGCGTGTCCACCGCGAGGAACGCGATTCGCGAGCCGTCCTTCGACCACTCGAAGCCCGTCACGTTCTCCTTGGACGTCGTGAGCTGGTACGCTTCGCCGCCGTCCATCGGCAACACCCAGATCTGCGTCTTGACGTCAGTCCCGGGTCCGCGGTTGGAGAGGAAGGCAAGCGCGCGTCCGTCGGGCGCCCACTGGGGCGCGTTCTCACCCTTTTCGCCAAAGGTGATCTGGCGCGGCGTGCCGCCGGTGGCGGGAATCATCCAGAGGTGCGACCGCATCTCGTGCTTGTCGCCCTTGGCGGTGTCCGGCTTGGTGGAATCGCTGGACGGCTTTGCGCTGGGATGCTCCCAGGCACTCACCGCGTACGCGATCTTGGAGCCGTCAGGCGATAGTGCAACGCCGCCGACGTTCTTCAGCTCCATGATGTCCGTGAACGTCATGGGCCGCTTGTTCTGCGCGCCCGCGGTGGCTGTCGCGGTCAACAGTGCCGCGACACAC
>JAJKIV010000233.1 GCA_021154285.1 Gemmatimonas sp.
GCCTGGAAGGCGTCCTGCGTGAACTTGTACTGGACGTCCGCCGGCTGGAGTCCGCCGCTGATCAGCGTGTTGAGCAGGAAGAAGTGCGACGGCGAATTCTGAGCGAGCACGACGGTCTTGCCACGCAGATCGGACACCGACTTGATGGTCTGTCGGCATACGATGCCGTCACCGCCGTTCGACCAGTCGATCTGCTGGTAGATGCGCGGCATCGTCCGCGAGTCCTTCCGCAGCTGCTCGACGAACAACGGCACCATGTCCAGCGTCGCCCACCCGAGATGCACCTTGCCGGATGCGTACGCGTCACGCATCGCGATCGGGTCGTCGATGAGTACGAGCTCCAGCTTGAACGTCTTTCCGCTCGGTGACTTCCAGATCTTGCCAGCCTTGAAGCCGTTGTTGGCGTAGATCACCGGCGCCCACCCGGCCCAGACGTTCAGCGCCATCCGCACGGTATTGTCGGCCATCGGCTCGTAGGCCGATGTTCCTTTGACCTCGGGCAGCTTCGAGTTCGCGACGTAGCTGTATTCCTTGACGGTCGTTAGGCTGTTCGCGTCCGGTGCCTCAGCCCCACCCTTCTGGTTCGCGAGGTCCTGCGGCGTGATCGCGTCGCCGCCGCCGGGTCCGGCCTTGGTGCCGCCGAAGCGCGAGACCCCGTAGTAGATCAGCCCCGCGACAACGAGGAACATCGCGAGAAAGAACGCCGGTTTCGGTCTGCCGTTCGCCATTGTCGGGAATCGGGATTAGGGACGATCCTTCGCTGACGCTCAGGACAATCGGGAATCGACGGCTACTTGTTCTCCACGGCCGGACCAAGGCTCTTCACCGTGTCGGCAACCGGTGTCGTCTCGGGCGACTTGAGACCGAGCTGCACCTCGTACTTCGAGAGAAGATCCTCGGCCATCGCCTTCTCGGCCGTCTCCTCCGCCTTGATCTGTTCGATTCCCTTCGACGACATGTCGGCGGCGACTCGTGCGCGGCCGCGGTTGTTGTCGATCTTCTGCTGAATTACGTGCTCGATCTCGCCGAAGTTTGTCGTCACGTTCATGTCGAACGACTCGGAGATCTGCGCGATCTCGGCTTCGGCGGCGCTCATCTTCAGCTCCGCGTTGTACTGCCGGATCTTGTCCTTCACCTTCACGATGTCTTTGTTCGCCTTCTGAATCTTGAGCAGGTTGTTCTGGTAGGCCTGCTCATGCGTCTGGAGCTGCTGCTCGTTGTTCACGAGCTCGCTCTGCGCTTTCTGCAGCTGGATTGCGAGTTGGCCGGCCACGTCACGATTGCCGGCTTTGAGATGCGCTTTGATCTGGGATTCGAGCTGTGAGATGTTCGATTTGCCCGTCGCTACCTGACGCGCAACGGTCTCCACCAGACCTCGGTACATCTCGAGTCCCTTTCGTCCTTCCTTGAGCCGCTCGGTGGCCTGGTCCACCTCGAGCTGCATCACGGCGATCGGGTCGGCCTCGAAGAAAATGTTCGCGATCTTGTTCAGCTGTGCGCGAAGCGCTCGAAATAATTTCCCCATGGCGGTACCTGTCGTGTCTCCGGGGGCGTGGGAAGCGGACGCGTTTCTCTTGCGTGAGGCCGAGCCAGCTGGCGGAACTATAGGGTTGGTCGAAGCACCGGCGCCATATGGCCCATAGCGGGTCTGGCCAGGGCCGCCCGCGAGCAGGCGGCTTGACAAGGAACACTATTATTGTCATCGTTCCATCCGGATATACGGATGATAATGACTGCACCCCCATCGGTTTTCGACCGGCTCACCGCTCTGGCGGACGCGACACGAAGTCGACTCGTGGCGCTTCTCGAGCGCCACGAGCTGACGGTCTCGGAGTTGTGCGCCATCCTCCAGCTGCCGCAGAGTACAGTGTCGCGGCATCTCAAGGTATTGATGGACGACGGCTGGGTGACGTCACGGGCCGAGGCCACGAGCCGGCTGTATCGGATCGAGAGCCGCCTGGACGACGGCGCCGCCAAACTTTGGCTCCTTGTCCGCGAGGAACTCGAGCGAACCGCAGTGGCAGCGCAAGACGCGCGACGTCTGGAAAGCGTGTTGGCTCAACGTCGTACGCGCTCACGGGCCTTCTTCTCCAGTGCGGCGGGAAGCTGGGACGCTATGCGGGCCGAGCTCTTTGGCCGAAGCGCGGACCAAGCGTTTCTGGGTCTGCTCGACGACCGCTGGCTCGTCGGCGACCTCGGCTGCGGTACCGGGTGGCTGACCGCAGCCGTAGCGCCGTTCGTGCGACGCGTGATCGCGGTGGACTCATCACCAGAAATGCTCGAAGCCGCAACGAAACGGCTCGAGTTGGTCACCAACGTCGACGTCCGCGCCGGCGAGCTCGAGAAGCTTCCGCTCGAGGACCAAACGCTCGATCTGGCGGTCGTCGCACTCGTCCTCCCGTACATAGCGGTACCCGCAACCGCCTTGACGGAGGCCTATCGCGCGCTCAAGCCGGATGGACGAATACTGATCATCGATATGATGCCGCACCAGCGTGAAGAGTACCGCCAACAGATGGGTCATCTCTGGCTCGGGTTCTCTCGCGAAGAGCTCGACAGCTGGACGCGCGCGGCCGGCTTCCGCCGCCCGCGCTACCGCCCGCTCCCCGTGGACCCCGAGGCGAAAGGCCCCGCCCTATTTGTCGCCTCGGCTATTCGCAAGTCTTAGTGAGTCGCACCCTGCTTTCATTCGGAGAGGTTTCATGAGCACCACCGCCAAGCCCACCACCGCTCGCAGCACCGGTCTCGACCGCCCGGCGTTCAAGGTGCGGGATCTCGAGCTCGCCGAATTCGGGCGCAAGGAAATCCGGCTCGCTGAGCAGGAGATGCCCGGCCTCATGGCCATTCGCGCCGAGTACCGCCACAAGCATCCGCTCAAGGGCGCCAGGATCATGGGCTCGTTGCACATGACCGTACAGACCGCCGTACTGATCGAGACGCTCGTCGATCTGGGCGCCGACGTCCGCTGGGTATCGTGCAACATCTTCTCGACACAGGACCACGCCGCGTCGGCTGTCGTCGTCGGGCCTAACGGGACCGTGGACAACCCACGCGGCGTCCCGGTGTTCGCGTGGAAGGGCGAGACGCTCGAGGAATACTGGTGGTGCACCGAGCAGGCTTTGATGTGGCCCGACGGTTCGGGTCCGAACATGCTGCTGGATGATGGCGGCGACGCGACGCTCCTCGTCCACAAGGGCGCCGAGTTCGAAAAGGCCCGCGCCATTCCGGCATTCAATCAGGACAACGACCCCGAGGAGTGGGGTGTCATCCTCCAACTGCTCCGCGCCGAGTCGACGAAGAACCCGGGCCGATGGACGAAGGTCGCCAAGGACATCAAGGGCGTGACCGAGGAGACGACGACGGGTGTCCACCGCCTGTACGAGATGTCGAAGGCGGGAACGCTCCTCTTCCCGGCGATCAACGTCAACGACTCGGTGACGAAGTCGAAGTTCGACAACATCTATGGGTGTCGGCACTCCGTGATCGACGGGCTCAATCGCGCCAGCGACGTGATGCTCGCGGGGAAAGTGGCGGTGGTCTTCGGCTACGGCGAGGTCGGCAAGGGATGCGCGCAGGCGCTGAAGGGGCAGGGCGCGCGCGTCGTGGTCACCGAGATCGATCCGATCTGCGCGCTACAGGCAGCGATGGAGGGTTACCAGGTCGCGACGCTCGAGGATGTGGTCGAGACGGCGGACGTCTTCATCACCGCGACGGGCAACTTCAACATCATCACGGCCGACCACATGACGCGGATGAAGGACAAGGCCATCGTCGGCAACATTGGCCATTTCGACAACGAGATCGACATGGCCGGCCTGAAGAAGGTGAAGGGGATCGAGCGCATCAACATCAAGCCGCAGTACGATGAGTGGCGCTTCCCCGATGGCCACTCCGTCATGATCCTGGCCGAGGGTCGACTGCTCAACCTCGGCTGCGCGACCGGGCACCCGAGTTTCGTGATGTCGGCGAGCTTCACCAACCAGGTGATGGCGCAGATCGAGCTGTTCAACAACACGAGCCGCTACGAGAAGAAGGTGTACGTGCTGCCGAAGCATCTGGATGAGAAGGTCGCACGGCTCCACCTCGAGAAGCTCGGCGTGAAGCTGACGCACCTAACGCCGGAGCAGGCGGCGTACATCGGCGTGAAGCCGGAAGGCCCGTACAAGCCGGACCACTACCGTTACTAAGTCGCGGGACCCGGCGGATAGATGTGCGGCGTGACCTTCCAGTCGCGCTGCAGCGCGCCCGTGGCACGGAGCTGCCGGCAGCGCGCGCGCAATGACTCCACGCACGACTCGCGGGCGTAAATGGTCCGCGAGTCGATATGGCGGTGCTCGGGGGTCGTCGCCCGCAGCACGGCGTCGTCCTTGATCCGGATATTGTAGTGAAGGGTTGCCTCGACGACGGCGACATCGCTGGTCACGAGGGTGATCTGAAGACCGAACTCCTCCTCGTTCAGTAGCCAGACCGTCTCCGTGCCCTTGGCGAGGGTGACTTCCAGGTTTGCACTGACCTGGAATCCTTCACGTCGCGCCAGAGCGAGATACCGATATGGGTGATCGGACGCCGTCGTATCCTCGCCGTCGTCGATCGCGCGAGGCGGAGTGTGTCTTCGCTGTATGGGTCGTGCCGGTTCGACGGGTCGAACCGTTTCGCTTTGCGGCGGAGCCGGCCTGGCGATGCGCTCTTGCTCCGCCGCGAGCCGCTCTCGTTGTGCCTGCTCCGCCGCGAGGCGCTCTCGTCCTGCCTGCTCCGCTGCCAGCCGATCGCGTTCCGCAAGTTCCGCCGCCGTGGCGCGCGCGCGTTCGAGTCGCTCAGCGTGTGCGACTCGAGCCTGTTCCTTTCGTTCGGCTTCCGCGACACGGGTTTGTTCCGCCAGGTCGGCGGCCTTTCGCGCTTTTTCTTCCGCTCGTCCAGATATCGAGCTGCGAATGGCGGAGCCAATCCGCGCGATGCTGGAAAGCGCTGATCGCCGAGATGGGGCTGGTTCGGCCGTCGCTATAGTTTCCGAGGGTTTTTCGGTCTCGGTCGGAGCGTGAAAAACCACCTTCTCCGCTGTGAGGTACGAGGGCCAGGCAATGCACGTCGATTTCGCCGCTTGGCCTTTGCCATCGGCGTTGCCCACCTCGTAGAACGGCGTCGGGAACCAGCGGGCCGCACGCTTGTCGTGAAGGAAAAACGCGCCCGAGCCGCCGCCTCCCGCGAGGATCAACGCTGTCGGCCATGGCTCCTTGAACAGCGACGCGTGAACGGCCATCTGCGCATTCGAGACGTGCGGCTCGGAGCCATCGCTGGCGGCGTACCAACCCACGCACTCCACCGACGGATTACGAACGTGGTGCGATACGCGGGCGGCAAGCACGGCGGCGATGGCGTTGGCGTCCTGCGTTGGTTCGGCGATGTCGTCCAGCGACTCGACCAAGACGTACCGAGTGCCCGTGATGGGGCAATCGTATCGGCTGCCGAGCAGTAGCCCGATGAGGTGTGCTCCTGACGGCCCGTGAGCCAGACGGTGGATCTGACCGAGCACGGACTGGAGAACGAAGATCTGTCGAAGCCCACCCTGGTCCGGCTGGACGGACGCCAGGACATAGTGGGAGTCGCGAAGCGGCTTCCACAGGATGGAGCGCACGACCGGCATCGCGCGTTGCCTAACGCTGGCGCCGGGCCGGGATCCGACCCGCCTTGCGGCTTCGTGGTGCGTTTGGTCAGGCATGGCCTGTCTCGTCATTGTAATGACGGGCACAGCGTTGTCCAGATCGACATCGTTCGTTAGGCCTGCGCCGGGCGTCACTGCCGTTCATCAGGCGTGACGCCGGAAAGACCGCAAGCCGGCCTACTATCATGACGACTTCCGTGCGGACCACGTCGCTGGTCCTGGACGGAATGCTACGCCAAATGCGATGAGCGGCCTGCCGTCCGTCTTGTTAACCAGGTACCCGAGCGCCAACTTGCAGCGGAGCGTTCGTGCGTGGGTCACGGGCCATTGGCATCACATTCCCTGATCGCTGAGCTTCCTCCCAGAGGTCGCCAACGCGCACGCAGGCGACGGTCGAAGATGTACGCTATGTGGGTTGCTGCTGGTACTCGGCTGGCCTCCGCCTCGTTGCTCGCTATCGCCGTCGGGTGCGCCCACGACCATCTGGACAGTCCCGGCCCAGCCACTGGTGCCATCTCGGTGGGACTTCCGAATGGATCTCGCGTCGACACGCTTGCCGTCGGCGAGCAGGTCCAGGTCTCGCTCACGTGGCGGAACGGGGAAAGCTCCGATCGCGTGGAGTGGTCGACCGATTCGCCGTCCGTCGCGACCGTGTCTTCCACTGGGCTGGTGACGGCACTGGCTCCGGGGAGCGCCACGGTGTCGGCCGCGAGCGGTGCGTCAGCCGACACCGTGCAGATCATCGTGACGAGACCCGTGTCGGAAGCTGCGCTGCCGGTATTCCCGGGCGCGGTGGGGTTCGGCCTGACGACGCCAGCGGGCCGCGGCGGCGCCGTGATACGTGTGACCAACCTCAACGACACGGGGCCTGGGTCGCTGCGGGCCGCGCTTCAGGTGGCGACCGGTGCCCGCACCGTCATCTTCGATGTCGGCGGTACGATCACACTCTCCACCAAGATCGTCGTCCGGCAACCCTTTCTAACCGTCGCGGGACAGACGGCGCCAGCGCCAGGCGTGACGCTGCGTGGCGCGGGAATGAGCATCCGGACGCACGACGTGCTCATTCAGCATCTCCGCGTTCGTCCGGGCGACGGTCCCGGCGACAATCCTACAAACCGCGACGCCATAGAGATTCTGGGCCCGAACGGCTATAACATCGTCGTCGATCACGTGTCGTTGAGTTGGGCGACGGACGAGAATTTCAGCACCTGGTACAACGGCGCTCACGATATCACACTGTCGAACTCGATCGTGGCCGAGGGGCTGGAGGGTGTCGAGCAGTCGTTCGGCGTTCTCGTTGGAGACAGTACTCGCAACTTCGCGGTGATTGGCACGCTGATGGCGCACAACGCGCAACGGAATCCGTACTTCAAAGGCGCCACCACAGGGATTGCGGCGAACAACGTCGTCTATGATTGGTGGGATGCTCCGGGAATGTATTACGCCGACCCGAATGGTTCGGGCCCGACGCAATTCGCATTGGTGGGTAACGTCGGGATTCGTGGCCCGAACACTCCCAGCTCGCGCATCTTCAAGGTCTATGCGAGCGCGAAGCCGGGCACCAAGCTGTACGCCGCGGATAATAGCGACACCCGAGTGAACGCCGGCGCGGTCCCATCTGACGCCTGGCTGCTCGTGCAGAACGAGGCGGGGTCGGCGGTCATTGCGCAAGCCCCTCCCGTGTGGCCGACGGACTTCACCGCCGCCGCCAACTCGACGGTGTACGACCGCGTCCTCTCCACCGCGGGAGCGTGGCCTGGTTTCCGCGACGCGGTAGACATTCGTATCGTTGCCGACGTCCGTAACCGCACTGGACGCGTCATCGGCAGCCAGAACGAGGTAGCGGGCTGGCCGGATCTCGGTGCACCGCGGCGCGCGCTTACACTTCCCGCGAACCCGAACGGCGACGACGACGGTAACGGCTACACCAACCTCGAGGAATTTCTGCACCAACTCGCTGCCATTGCCGAAGGCCGTTGAAGCGCCGCACAGCCGCGAAGGAAGTCCGCCCCCGGTGACGCCTAACAACTAAGAGGATCCATGAAGGCCATTCGCGTTCACGCGGTGGGTGGTCCCGAGGTGATGCGCCTCGAGGATATCCCCGATCTGACCCCCGGCGCGGGGGAAGTCATCGTCCGCACGGAGGCGATTGGCGTCAACGTGCTCGAGGTCTTGCAGCGCAACGGCGAGGTGCCGATGCAGCCGCCATTCACTCCCGGGACCGAGGCCGCCGGAACGGTGGTGGCCGTCGGCGCGGCGGTTTCCGGACTGCGTGTCGGTGACCGTGTGACCTCTCAGGCGTTCAGAGGCTCGTACGCGGAATTCGCCGCAGCACCCGCCGAACGAGTCGTTAGGCTGCCGGACGCGGTCGATGCGAAAGCGGGTGCCGCCGTCCTGGCGCGGGGCATCACCGCTCATTACCTCGCGACCACCACGTACCCGATCAAACGTGGTGAGCGTTGCCTGGTGACAGCGGCGGCGGGCGGGGTGGGCCTGTTCCTGTGTCAGATCGCGAAACGGCGTGGCGCGTGGGTCATTGGATCGACGTCCA
>JAJKIV010000234.1 GCA_021154285.1 Gemmatimonas sp.
GGTGGTTATTGTGGACGACGGCAGCGACGTACCGGTGGTCGTGCGCCATCCGTCGCGCCACGAGATCGTTGTGTTGCGCCACGACGTAAATCGCGGCATCGAGCACGCGCTGAACACGGGCCTCGCCTACATCGTCGAGCGCGGGATCCCATACGTCGCACGCCTCGACAACGGAGATCGCTGCGCTCCCGGCCGCCTCGCACGCCAGCGCGACTTCCTCGAACAGAACCCCAGCATCCAACTGGTGGGTTCTGCCGTCGAGTGGCGCGACGACGCCGGCCGGTCACGATTCACGCGAGTCTTTCCCACGACCCACGACACGATCGTGCGGGCGCTCCACCACACGACGGTGTTGATTCACGCGGCGGTGATGTTCCGGACGAGCGTCGTGCGTACGGCGGGCATGTACTCGACGGCCTATCCGGCCGCCGAGGATCTCGAGTTCTTCTGGCGCATCGCGCGCCATCATCGCGTCGCCAACCTGCCCGAGACCCTTGTCGTAACGCGCTTCGACCCATCCGGCCTGTCGATCCGTCGGCGCCGTGAGCAGCTCCGCAGCACGCTCCGCATCCAGCTCGCGTTCTTCCGGGCATCGACCTGGGCCAGCTATTACGGCATCCTGAAGACGTTAGGCAGATTCATCATCCCGCACTCGGTGCTCGTTGCCGTCAAGGGTGCGATGAGCCGTCGCGCGCGGGTCGAGGCGGTATGAGGGCCATCGCGCACACCACTTCGCAATCGGAACGCATGATCGATCGTCTCGCTTCGCTCCACCACAATGCCGTCGACGATGCCGCGTGATAAGACGTCCGCCGCCACCCGGCCTGTCGACCCCGAGCTGCCACTCGCGGTACTGGTGCGGCCGTATCGCCGCCGTTGGCGGCTTGTCCTCGCTGTGCTGGCCGTCGCGTGGCTGGGGGGGCTCGCCGCGGTGCTCATTCCGGAGCGCAAGTACACGGCCGCCGTGGTGCTGGCGGCGGTGCCTAACACGCGAACCAGCGCCCTGTCAGGCGGGCTCTCGGCGATTCTCGGGTCGGCCCAGTTGGGCGGGGTTCAGTCGACGCCGTATTTCATCGCGAAGCTGATCCTTCTGCGCAGCGTCATCATGCAGGTGGCCTCCGAACGCGTCGCCGACGCTCGCGGTGGAACCGTCATCGAACGCGTGCTGGAAGAACGACCACCGATCAAGCTGGCCCGCGTCGAGCCCGCGATGCGCAAGGCGGTGTCGGCCGAGGTGGACAAGCAGACCGGTTTGATCACGGTGCAGACTACGCTTGGCGACAGCGCCGTCGCGCGCTTCGTCACGCGGCGTCTCACCGAGGCCGCGAGTGCGACGTTCGTGCGAGTGAGTCGAGCGCAGGCGTCCAGTCAACGAGCGTCGCAGGCCGAACGGGTCGACAGCGCACAGCGCCAGCTTCGGCGAGCCGAAGAGCGATCGCGAGGGTTCGCCTCGTCGAACCGCTCGTACACGATGTTTTCGGAGGCGTCGGTTGCGCGGCGCGAGCTCGAACGGGAGGTGACCAACGCGCAGACGGTGTACAGTCAGGCGCGAGCGGATTACGAAACCGCGGTCGCGCGAGAGTTGGAGGAAACACCTGCGGTCGTGGTAGTGGATTCGATTCCGAATCGACTTCTGCCGGACCCGCGTCACACACCGCTCAAGCTCGTGATCGCGTCCGCGCTAGCGTTCCTCGTCGTGACGCTCATTCTCTGGTCGCAGCGGGAATTCCGAGACCCCACCGGCGCGGCCGTCACCGAAGCTGCTGATGGATCGCTTCGAGTGGAACGTCCGCTTTCAGAGCGCGTGGCGAGCGGGGACTAGCGTCGCACAACGCGTTTCAATGATCCCAAGAGACTTCCAAGTCCAGCCGCCAACAAAGCCCTCCGAACGGAATACAGCACGCTTCGTTTATAGAAAAACAACCTATTGCTGAAGTTCCACAGGTCGTTCGCTATCAGAGCGTTTCTGCATTCCATAAGTGATCGGCTCTCGTTCTTCGCCGACACACCCGTACCATCCATCAGCACTACCGGTTGACCGTAATACACTCCCTCGAGTTTTGCCTTCTTCATCCGACAGACAAATTCAAAATCCATCGCGGTTCTGAGATTCTCGACAAATCCGCCGATCGCATCAAAAACGTGGCGTTTGACCACCAAGGATGGATGGGCGTAGGGCATCCCCCTTCCCAGAGACTGTCCATGAGGCTTGAGGCGAATAACGCCTCCAAGAGCGTCATCAAAGAGTATGTCCGAAAAAGTGAAGTCTTTGGAAATCAGCTGAGATTCGGCCCACTCGAAGTATTCGGGATGAATCAACACGTCACCACTATTGAGGAATACGACCCCCGAGCCTGTTGCCATCCGAACGCCCTTGTTGAAGGCATCAGATATTCCCCGATCAGGCTCGCTGATCGATTTGCATCCGTATTGGCGCAGATACTCTCTGGTTTGCTCGCACTGTCCACCATTCACGACAATGTGTTCAATGCGGTCTCTTACTGGCGCCAACGACTCTACAGTCTTTTGAAGCTCAGAAAAATTGTTATAGGTAACGGTGACGACGGAAATCATTGACGTTCTTCCCCGGGGTATTTCACACACCCCAAGGGGCGCGAAAAGGAGTGGTGGCGAAGACAACGAAATCCTCTGAGAGGGAAGGCGCGCGATAAGCGCTGCGCCACCGTCTCTCGTGCCCGGCCGATCTGACGAAGCGCGACCGAGCCAGCCGCCCGCCGTTGCTCAGTAGGCCCCGCGGCCGCCCAATACCGCTGGGATAGTGCGAACGAGAATCGCCAAGTCGCGCCAGAGGCTCCAGCCCTCGACATAGTCCAGCTCGACGCTCACGCGCTCGGGATACGCCACCGCCGATCTGCCCATCACCTGCCAGGCGCCGGTCATGCCCGGTTTGAGGGACAGGAGCAACGGACCCTCGCCGTTGTAGTGGTGGATCTCGTCAGGCACGATCGGACGTGGACCAACGAGCGACATGTCGCCCTTCAGCACGTTCCACAGCTGTGGCAGCTCGTCGAGGCTCGTTCGCCGAAGGAAGTGGCCAATCCTCGTTATGCGCGTGTCGATCGTTGCGGGGAGCTTATAGTCGTGTTCGACGTACTGGCGAAAGAGCACCGGATCGGCCAGAAGCCTCGCCTCGGCATCGACATTCATCGAGCGGAACTTGAGACACTGGATTGGCCGCCCGAACCTTCCGAGTCGGCGCTGGCAGAACAGGGCAGGGCCCGGGCTGTCCAGGACGATGAGCGCGGCGATGACCGCGAGCAGCGGCGCGAGCATCACGAGGATGATGGCGACGCCGACGACGTCCAGCGCGCGTTTGAGCACGAGTTGCTCGGCGCGAGGCACGATGGGGCGAAGCTCGAGCAGCGGTTGACCGTCCTGCTTGATCAGATTGGGTCGCACACCAGGCAGCTCGAGCTGTGGCGCGGCGGCGATGACCTTGCACTCGGCGACGGCCGCGGCGCGCAGCACGCGACTCGTCGTCTCCGATGACGGTAACCCACAGAGGACGACCGTGTCGGCGTCCTGCTCCAGCAGCACGGCCTCAAGGTCGGCTAGGGATCCCAATGCGCGTCGGTTCGGGTGCGCCGAGATATCGATGAACCCGAGCACATCGAACCTCACCACATGATCCGGCGATGTTCCCTTTTGCCTGGCGAGACAATCGTTGGCGGTGCCGACGAGAATGACCCGCGCACGGGTGCGCGCCCCCGACCGGCCGGACCAAAGCCGGGCGACTGCATCGAACGCGGTGCGCAGGGTGACAAGCGCGATGCACAACGGTGCGAACACGAGCAGCCCGGTTTGCAGCGCGTCGGCCGGCGACTGTGACCAGACACGTGACCAGAGCGACAGGGCGCTCGCGATCGCGGCGGCAAGGCACAGGCGCCCGATGTGGCGACGAGCGTCACCGGATCTGTATGTCCCGGCGACAGTCGTACCGACCAGGAGTGCCATCGCAAAGGCGACTTCGCTCCCGGCGAGCTCGGGTGCCGCGGACAACGCGAACCCTGCGCCGAACCCTCGTCCTGTCTCCACCGCGCGCATCATGGCTTGCGCAGCCACGAAGGCAACGGCGTCTACGATAAGCAGGGCCACGAGGTGGCGCGCGGCGCGTAACGTGTGGCGCCGCAGATTCTCCGCGGCCTGAGGGACTGCGGGGCGTCGGTCAACCTCGGTGGTGTGTCGAGAACCCCGAGAGGGAGCCGGCCGGACACGAACGCTTCCGGTCGCATCCGACCGCGCGGGGCGAGATCTGGCTGAAGTAGCTGGCACCGAAGTCGGCTGATACAGTTCCAAGGCGCGCAGGGCTAATGTGGGAAGCATCTCGAAACGCTTCGGCGGACGTGACGGACTGGTCAGGCTTAAACCCGGCGGTGCCTTCGGGAGTCACGTTTTCGCCTTGGCCGGAAGGCCAACGCGAATCGTGGACAGACCAGACGGTTCACGCTTCGCGTTAGGTTCGGCGCGTTGCGAAGCTCGCGTTTCCTCGATGAGTAACGTACCGGCTACAAACGGCGCAACGGGCTGAGGGTTTAGTTCGGCTCTCCCACTGAGCGGGCTCTACCGATCTCACATGATATTTAACGACGCCAGTGTCGATGTGTTATACGCGAGCCGGGTGTTTGCCGGGCCCTGGAACGTTTGACGGGCACGGTCGGCGGTTTTCGGGAAAATCGATGCCAAAGCGTAACGAGATGGCGGCGAATTCGCGCCTGATCATAGACCCGGAACGCGCACTATAGGTTCACCGAGGTCACCACCTGATTAACGCGCCCGGGTCTTCAGCGGCATGTGGTTCCTTGGTCAAAGTCCGCGGCGCATGACGCTTTCGAGATCGGACGTGTCCTTGCCGGCTGCCGTCCACGTCTCGCGTATCACGGCGGCCAGCTCCCTTTGGAATCGACCTCGGGAAAATACCGCGGCTCGCTCCCGGCAATCGGACTCGTGAATCAAGACGGCTCCGTACTCGATCTTCAGAATTGCGTCGATCATCGATTCGACCGTTTGGGGCGAGAAGAACACACCGGTCCGTTCCGTCACCGTCTCGAGAGCACCGCCTTCGGCAAAGGCGATTACCGGTGCTCCGGCGCACATGGCTTCCAGCGGCGTGATTCCGAAGTCCTCGGCGCCCGGAAAAACATACGCTTTGCACGTGGAATACAGCTCTGCGATCTCTTCATTCGACCGAGTGCCCAGAAACTCGATGGTCGGCCCGCCGATCGCGCGAAGTTTTTTCTCGTCCTGGCCCGACCCCACGATCTGGAGAGGAAGCTCGAGACGATTGAAAGCCTCGATCGCGAGGTCGACGCGCTTGTACGGAGCAAAGGCGCCGACGATCAAATACTTGGATCCCGGACGCCGCGCGGCTCCAAAGCGGGAAATATCGACGAACGGGTGAACAACGCGGGAGTCGCGTTGATAGGCGTCGTGCACTTGGCGGGCGATGTAGGTGCTGTTGGCTACAAGCTGGTCGACACGCCGGCGATTGCTGACGCGGCGGTCCCAGCGCTGCAAGAAGGGCCGGCACAGATGCGCCGCAAGGCGGATGTGAGAAGGAGCCTGGTTAGGCCCGAAATACTCGTCAAAGCGAGCCCACATGTAGCGCATCGGAGCATGAACGTAACTCACGTGCACCGCATCGTTTCGTTTCCGTACACCCTTCGCCACGCAGTGTGACGACGAAATGATGAGGTCGAAATCGTCCAGTTTCAGGCTCGCTATCGCCGCCGGCATGAGAGGAAGGAGCGTCCGGTACTTCTTCTCAGCTCCCGGAATCCGTTGAAGCCAGCTGACATGCGTCGGGATGGCTTCCAGTCTCGCCGATACCTTGCCGGGAATCGAAATGAGCGTGAAGAGTTCCGCCCCCGGGAACATCTCCGAAATCGCTTCCAGCACATACTCCCCACCCCGCATTCCGGTGAGCCAGTCGTGTGAAAGGGCGATCTTCATGACATAAACTTACCGACTCGGGAAGGCTACTCGGCGTTTTCGCTCAGGCCGTGAGCATCGGCGTCCCATCGCACACGCCGCGTGCCGCGTTAGGCACGGCGACGCTCGGTCCGAACCGCCGCCGGTCACGCACCGGGAGCACCTACGAGGGTTGATCCAGCTATCGATCCGATTGACGCGGGCCGTCGTCAGGGGTCTGACGGATGTCCCGCAGGCGTCCACGTGCTTCGTCGTTCGTCGGATCACGCCGGATCGCTTCGCGAAATGCTGCAGCTGCAGCTGCCGTGTCGGCGTGCATGAGCGCGATATTCCCGCGCACGATCGAGAGCGCCGCGCTGTTAGGGTAGAACTGCTCGTTGAGACGGAGTAGCTCCAGCGCGTCATTGATCTTACCCGCACGCGCAGTTCGGAACGCGGCCGTGTTGAGCGGCACCTCACCGAAGTCATACGCGTCGCGACCGTAGTACCGGTCACGTAGCGCGCGGTACGTGCGGATCGCGGAGTCCGCGCCGGCCGCCGTCGCGGCCTCGA
>JAJKIV010000235.1 GCA_021154285.1 Gemmatimonas sp.
CTCGACGGCCGGCGTGCATGTGATGAGCGGCTTTCGTACGCCGCAATACAACGTTCGCGGCGGCGATCCGCGAGGCCGCGCGACGCTCAGCCGACACATGTACGGCGACGCGTCCGACATCTTCATCGACAACGACGGCAACGGGTGGATGGACGATCTCAACCACGACGGCAAGCTGAACATCAAGGACGCCGAAATCATTCTCGCCGCAGTGGACCGCGTCGAGCAGGAACACCCGGGCCTGGTGGGTGGCGCAGGCGTATACCCCGCGGAAGGCGGACACGGACCTTTCATTCACATCGACGTACGGGGCTATCGTGCCCGTTGGGTCGGCACCGGAGAATGAAGATGAGCCCAGACACGGCGGAACTCACAGGACCCGCGGTCCGCGGCGAAACGGCCGCGGACAGCCAACCCCGTCGCTTCGACGCGGATGCGGTCACGCACGTGCGCGCGAGCGACATCGAGCCTTACATCGGCCTGCGGTATCTGTCCAAGCTGTTCCGATTCATGGCCATCATCCTCGTGCTGCTCCTGATTGCCGAGGTAGTGACCGGAATCATGAAGCAGGGGCGCGCGTCGATACCGACGCTGCTCGGCGAAATGAGTCGCTTGATCGTGCTTGCTGGATTGCTGTGGGGCACTGGCGACCTCGCCATTCTGTTGATCGACATCGGCCACGACGTGCGCGCCGCGCGCATTCTGCTCAGTCGCCAGATCGCGCACAACGTCCTCGAGCATCCGCAAGCGTCGCCCGCGCCGCGAGACTCGAACGCGCCTCGACGCACGACCGAGATCGCGACGCGCTGAGCCACACGCGGTTCCGATCTCGACTGCGCGCGCGCGGTACGCTGCTTGCTTTACGAGAGGGTACACCCACTCTCCCTACGGGGGCCTACGATGATCTGGACGCTTGCAGTCATTCTCTTCATTCTCTGGTTGCTCGGGGCGTTCGCTTTCCACGTCGGCGGCGGGCTGATTCACATCCTGCTCGTTCTCGCGGTGATCGTGGTACTCTACCGCTTGATCACGGGGCGGCGGCCGATAGCCTAACGTCAGTAGGGCGCCATGCCGAGCGCAGCGCTGGCGGTTGAGCGCTGCGCCCAAACGAGGGGTTCTCAACCACCTGTTCTACGATGTTCGGTGGCTGAGGGCCCCTCGTTTCCCTGGCGACGGCCTCGCGGGCCACTTGCCGCTGCTTGCCGCGCGAGACAGAATGCTCGCGCATGGCGAACCGGGATCCAGCGCGGGAAACACCGCACGGCGAAGTCGTCTACGTCCTCGCGCACACGCACTGGGATCGCGAGTGGTACCTTCCGTCCGGACGGTTCCGGCAACAGCTCGTCGCGCTGATCGATGAGCTCCTCGACGGCGACGAACCCCGGTCGCCGTTTTTGTTGGACGGCCAGGCGGTCGTGCTGGATGACTACCTGGACGTTCGTCCCGATCGCGCGAGTGATCTCGCCGCGGCGCTTCAGGACGGTACGATCGAAGCCGGGCCCTGGTACGTCCTCGCCGACGAGCTGATTCCGAGCGGCGAAGCGCTCGTGAGAAACCTTCTCGCCGGCCGTCGAACGCTGCGAGCGCTCGGCGCCGAGGCGCCGCCGGTTCTGTACTCGCCGGATGCATTCGGACACACGGCCGCGTTGCCGCTGATTGCGTCCGGCTTCGGGCTCGACGTCGCGATCGTGTGGCGCGGGTTCGGGAGCAAGCGGTGGCCGTCTGGCGATACGGTGCGATGGGAATCAGCGGACGGGTCGGCGGTCACGCTCTTCCATCTCCCGCCCGACGGTTACGAGCTCGGGTCGAACTTGCCCGTCGATCCCCAGGATGCATCGACGCGCTGGCGAGCGATACACGACGTGCTCGCCCAACGCTCGAGGACCGGCGTCCTCCTCGTTCAGAATGGCGCCGATCATCACGCGCGCCAGGATGGTGCCGCCCAGGCGATCTCCGCGCTGGCGGCTGCGGCAACGCCGACGCGGACCGTGCGTACGACGCTGCGCCAGTTCGCGACGGAGCTCGTCCGGCGCGGCGCGTCACTCGCGTTGCCGGTCGTCTGCGGTGAGCTCCGCGACTCGTACGGTTACACGTGGACGCTGCAGGGAACGTTCGGCACGCGCGCGCGTCAGAAGCGCCGCAACGCCATCCTCGAGCGGACGCTCCTTCGCGATGCGGAGCCGTGGGCGGCGCTCGCTACGCGCGCCGGACTCGCGAGCCGATGTCACCTCACCGCTGCGGCCTGGCGTATGACGCTGCTCTCGCATCCGCACGACACGTTATGCGGATGCTCGGTCGACGAGGTCGCGCGCGCGATGGACGCGCGACTCGACGACGCTCTCACGCAAGCGGCCGGCATTAGGCACGACGCGATCCTGGATCTCGTCGGCCACGACCCTGCTACGGCGCGAAACCGAAAGGCGGACTGGCGATCCCTCGTACTCGTGCGAAATCGGGCCACGCGGCGTCGCGGCGGGATCGCCGAGGTCGAGCTCGAGACGTTTCTCGCTGACGTCGGTGTAGGGCCGGGTTCCACACCGCCAGAGCGCGTTAGGCACGTGGGCGCCCCGAGTCTCGCCAACGGCACGGTTCCGCTGCAGATGCTCGCGACTCGGCGCGCGAACCGCCGCACCGAGTCGCCGCGCCACTACCCCGACAACGATCTCGTCGAGGTTCGGCGCGTCGTGGCGTGGCTGCCGCCCGTGGCGGGCTACGCTGTGACGCCGCTGCCTCTCGACGACGTGAACGGTGCCTCACCCATTCCCGACCCGTCGGTCACGGGGGATTCCGACACGCTCGACAACGGGATCCTCCGCGTGCACCTCGAGGTGGACCGGACGATCTCCATCGCCGCCTGCGACGGATCGTGGTCGGTGACGAACGCGGTCGCCATCGAGAACGTCGGAGACCGCGGGGACCTCTACACGCACTCGCCGTTCGGTCCGGTCCGCATTGAGCATCGCTTTCTTCGCTCGCGAGGCATTCATCCCGGCCCGCTGCGCGCGGAGCTCGAGACGCGGTGGCGTATCGTCGTCCCGTCGCGCGCGGATCGCCGGCTCGCCGGCGCGCGTCGCGACGGCCACGCCGGTTTCGTGGACGTCCGCGTGCGGTTTCGCCTCGATGCTGGCTCCCCGTTCCTGCGCGTGCTGGTCGACGGCGTGAACGGCGCTGCCGGCCATCGGGTTCGCGTGCGTTTGCGAACTGGGGTCGTCGACGCGGCGGTCTGGGCCGATGCCGCCTTTGGTCCGGTGCAGCGCGTGCCCGTCGCCGTGCCGGATGATGAGCGCCGCGTCGAAACTCCACCGCCGACTGCGCCGCTCCACCGCTACGTGTCGCTCTTCGGCGCCGATCGCGGCGTGACCATCTACAGCGACGGCCTCGCGGAGTACGAAGCCGAGTCGTCCGGTGACGTCGCGGCGACACTCGTTAGGTCCGTCGGCGACCTGTCGCGCAACGACCTCCCGGAGCGACCGGGTCACGCGGGCTGGCCGGTGCCGACGCCGGAAGCGCAGATGCTCGGGTCGTTCGCGGCGGAGCTGGCAATCTTTCCGCACGGCGCCCGAACCGGCGAGACGATCGACGCGATCGAGCGGACCGCGGATGATGTCCTCCTGCCGTTGACTGGAACGACGCTGCGATCGGCCGTCGCCAACTATCCGGCGACGCGAGGCCTGGAGCTCGAGGGCAGGGGACTCGCGTTCTCCGCTGCGAAAGAGAGCGAGGATGGCGAGTGGCTCGTCCTTCGCTGCGTGAACCTCACGGACGATACAGTCGCGGGTCGCTGGTCGCTCCCGTTCGCGGGGCGTGAGGTTCGTCTCGCTCGCCTCGACGAAACGCCTCTGAGCGACGTGGCCATTTCGGGCCGCGTGCTGCCTTTCTCCGCGCCGCCCCGCGCTGTCGTCACGCACCTCGTTCGGTAAACGACGCTTTTCACCGCAGAGGTCGCAGAGTCCGCGGAGGTCGCGATGGCCTGCTGGGTGCGAGCCAACTCGATCGCATCTGCCGTCTGCCGTCTTCAGTTCGCTGCCGTCTACCGTTCGCTGCCGTCTACCGTCTCTCCCGTCTGGCCGGATCAGACCCGCTCCGCAAGATCTCTCGGCCGCTCCCCCGCCAGCCGATCCCGCAGACTATCCCCAAGCAGCGTGCACGCCAGCACCGTGACGATCAGCGCCACCCCCGGAGCGATCGCCACCCACGGCGCCGTCACGATCAGATCGCGCCCCCCGGCGATCATGTTCCCCCAGCTCGGCGCCGGCGGCTGGATGCCGAGACCGAGAAACGAGAGCCCACTCTCGAGCAGGATCGCATTCCCAACCCCCAACGTCGTCGCCACGATCGCCGGACCGAGCGCATTCGGCACAACATGCCGCCACAGCACACGCGACGACCTCGCGCCTAACGCTTCCGCCGCCGAGACGTAAGGCTGGGCCCGTACGCCAAGCACCTCGCCGCGCACCAGCCGCGCCACACCCATCCACCCCGTCGCACCGAGCACCACGAGCACCGTCGCCGCTCCGGGCTGCCACAGCGCCGCGCACAACAGAAGGAGAATGAGTCGCGGGATCGAGAGCAGCGCGTCCGACACACCCATCGCCAGACGATCCACCACACCGCCGCGCCAGGCCGCTGACGCCCCCACGACTGTCCCAACCGCCCCGGCGAGGACCGACCCGGCGACACCCACCGCCAACGAGATGCGCCCCGCGAGCATCATGCGCACGAACAGGTCGCGGCCGAATCGATCAGTGCCGAGCAGGTGAAACCGGCCTAACGCATCCGAGGAGGCCGGAGGCACCAGTCGTGTGGCAAGTACATCGCCGATCGCCAGCGGATCGGTGGCGGCGAGCGCGGGGACGAGCACGACCGCCGCGACCAGGACGCCGAGCAGCACAGCGGAGAACCGCGCAAGGCGGTTCATACGCGGTCCCGTGAGTAATTCGCCACCCTATGCGTCACGTCGCGGATCGATCAGCGGGAGCACGAGGTCTGCGGCGAGGTTCGCGAGAATCACCAGCGCCGCGTACAGCACCGTGGCACCCATCACGACAGGGTAGTCTCGCGCCGAGATCGCCGTCACCATCGCCCGTCCCATTCCCGGCCAGGCAAATACGCTCTCCACGAACACCGACCCCGCGACCACGCCCGGCAGGGAGAGGGCCAGGAGAACGACCAGCGGTGGCAGTGCATTCGCAAGCACGTGGCGGCCGTACACCGCGCGCGACGGAAGGCCCTTCGCCCGCGCCGTCCGAACCCATTCGGCGCCCGCGAGGTCCGCGACCGTACTCCGCGCATAACGTGCGATGCCCGCAGCGCCCACCGCCGCGAGGACCGTCACCGGCAGCACGGCATGTCGAACGACGTCGACCAACGCGGACCACCCCGTCTCCACCCCGGCCGGGTCGCGAATGCCGAACGCGGGCAATCGCAGCGCGGGTGGCAACCCCCACACCGTCGCGCCATACGTGAACACGGCAATGAGCGACAGCGCGAGCCAATAGCTTGGTGCGGCATAGATCGCCGTTGTCGCGAACGTGAGCGCCGGATCCACCACGGTGCCTCGGCGCGTCGCCTGCAAGGTCCCGATCGCGACGCCCACGACGAACGTCAACACCAGCGACGAGACACCCAGACCGAGCGACACCGGCAGCGCTTCACGAAGGACTCGAGTGACGGGGCGACGCTGGGTGAAGCTCTCCCCAAGGTCGCCGCGCAGCAGGCCGCCCATCCACTTTGCATATTGCACGGCGATCGGCGCATCCAGCGCCAGCTCGGCGCGGAGCCGGGCCGCGTCCTCGGGCGTGGCGGTGGGCGGCACCAGGAGCGCCGCCGCGTCACCCGGGGCAAGCCTGACGAGAACGAACGTGAGCGTGACGACGAGCCATAACAGGACGAACGCTGCCGCCAGGCGACGCATGAGGGTACGCACACGGGGATGATGCGCCTCAGCCCGCGCGCGTCAACGCTCGCGGCGCTGCTCGTCGGTGCAACGGTTGCGCCGTCATGCAGCGCGCCGACGCGCGCGAGTGACACCGTCGTCTACGCATCCGGCGCCGACCTCGAGTCGGCGAACCCGCTGGTCACGGTTCACCCGCTCTCGCGTCAGATCCAGCGCTTCGCACTGCTCGTTACGCTCGCCCGGTATGACAGCGTACTCGTGCCACAGCCGTACTTCGCGTCGCGGTGGGACTGGAACCGCGCCGGCGACGGGCTCACGTTGCACCTGCACTCCACCCTCAAGTGGCATGACGGCGAGCCAACGACGGCGCGCGATGTCGTCTTCACGATCGACGCGGCGCGCGACCGCGCCACCGGGTATCCGCGATACGGCGACCTCGCGAACATCACCGAGACGCGCGTCGTCGACGACTCGACCGTTGAGCTCCGGTTCTCGTCCGCGCCGCCCGGATTCCCACCAGTCCTCGCCGAGCTGCCGATTCTTCCGGCGCACCTGCTCGCGACCGTGCCACGTGCGGACATGCGGCGCGCCGCATACAACACGAACCCGGTCGGCAACGGGCCGTTCCGTTTTCGCACGCGTGAGGCGGGTCGTCGCTGGGTGTTCGAGCGCGCTCCTGATTTCCCGTTGGAGCTCGGAGGCCCGGCGAAGGTTCGTCAGCTCGTTGTCGCCGTCGTCGACGAGCCGACGACGAAGTTCGCAGGGCTGGTGAGCGGTGAGCTTGCCGTTGCCGGCATTGCGCCAACAATGGCAGCGCTCGCGGCGCGCGATCCATCGTTGCGCGTGGTCTCGTATCCGGTGCTCCTCTCGAACGGGATCGTCTTCAACGCCTCACGCGCACCCTTCGATGACGTCCGTGTTCGCAAAGCAATCTCCGCGGCCATTGACCGCAAGCGCATTATCGACGCGGCGCTCGCGGGATACGCGACTCCGGCATACGGGGCGGTGCCTCCCGACAATCCGCTCGCGCTCGCGCCGGCGGCGCCTTCGGTCGGCGCAGCTGACTCGCTCCTCGACGCCGCCGGCTGGAGCCGCGCGGCCGATGGCCGCCGCACGCGAGGCGGAAAGTTTCTCGCGTTCACCCTGCTCACGGTGGGCAGCGGAGACAACGCCGTCGAGCAGTTGCTGCAAGCCGACCTGCGCGCCCATGGCATTACGATGGAGATTCGGCAGCTGGAGTTCGGCGCGTTTCTCTCGGAAGCGCGTGCGAAGCCGAAGCGCTTCCACGCGTTGTTCACCGGAATCCCGGGCGACCTGTCGCTCTCGTATCTTGCGGCGATGTTCGACTCGAAGCTGTCCGGCGGAGCGCTGGACTACGCCGGCTTCCATACGCAGCAGCTCGACATGGCATTCGAGCGGGTTCGCGCCGCGCGAACGCACGACGCGCTGGTCGCTGCGTGGCGCGTGGTGCAGCAAACACTGGATGCCGAAACGCCGGTGGCATGGGTCTACCATTCGCGCGGCGTGCAAGGCGTTACGGCTCGGCTGAGCGGCGTACGCATGGATCTCCGTGGTGAGATGCCCACTATCGCCGACTGGCGTCTCGCCGGGGCTCGCTCCGGCCAGTGACCGTCCTGCTTCACGCTGCAGATCTCGACGCGCGTCGACAGGCGGCGCGTGGGCCGCTGCATGGGCTCGCCGATTCGCTCGCGCAGGATCTCGAGCCGCTCGCGGGAAGGGAATTGTTCATCCCTTCGGAGAAGGCACGCATGACGCGTCGTGGCGGGCGATGCGAGCGGGATGGGACGATGCTCGAGTTCGACCCATGGTCGCCGCGCGCCCATCGCTGCCCGAAGTGCGGCGCGGTCTTCGACGACGACGCGCACTACCGCTGGTGGATCATGTGGTACCAGCTCTGGCTGGCCGAGCGCGCCGTACATGCCGCGACGTTGTCTGCCCTTCGAGGCAACGTTCGATACGGCGACCTCGCGCGGTCGGTGCTGGCAGCGTACGCCGATCGGTATCTCGACTATCCGAACAAGGACAACGTGCTCGGGCCCACGCGGGTCTTCTTCAGCACGTATCTCGAGTCGATCTGGTTGCTTCAGCTGATAGTCGCGCTCGATCTCGTCGAGATGGCGGATGGCTCGGCGTCATCCGCGCTCGGCGCCACAGTACGCGATCGACTGATTGAGCCGAGCGCGGCGCTGATTGCCGGCTACGATGAGGGTTTATCGAACCGTCAGGTCTGGAACAACGCGGCGCTTCTCGCGGCCTCTCGTGTGCTCAATGGCCGCCCGGACGAGACGGCGCTCCGCGGCCCGTCCGGTCTCGTCAGGCATCTGACCGAGGGTCTCCTCGCCGACGGGACGTGGTACGAGGGAGAGAACTATCATCTCTTCGCCCACCGTGGCCTCTGGTACGGCGTGGCGATCGCTGGCGTTGCCGACGTGACGCTCGATTCCGCTCTCGTTGCCAGATTCGATGAGGCATTCGCCACGCCGTTCGTCACCGCGCTGCCTGACTTTACGTTCCCGTCGCGTCGCGACTCGCAGTATCGCGTGTCGCTGCGTCAGTGGCGGTTCGCCGAGCTCGCCGAGCTGGGCGTCGTTAGGCGCCCGGACGACGAGCGACTGACGGGTGCACTTTCGACGTTGTACGACGGCACCGTACCGCGCGGCGACACGGGTCGTTCGCGTTCGACCGCGGAGGCCGAGCGAAACACACCAGCCGTGGGGCTCGACCGCGCGGACCTCGGCTGGCGTTCGCTCCTGTTCGCCGGCCCCACGCTGCCTCCACTGAGTCCATCGCGCCCGCGGTCGGCGCTGCTCGCGGAGCAGGGCTACGCCATTCTGCGCCGCGACGCCGGTAGCCTGTATGCGGCGCTCGACTACGGGCACTCGGGCGCGGGGCACGGCCACCCCGACCGACTGAACTTCGTGCTCGTCAACGGCAACGATCGATGGCTGGATGACGTCGGGACGGGATCGTACGTCGATCCATCATTGCACTGGTACCGCAGCACCCTCGCGCACACCGCGCCACTCGTCGACGGCCGCTCGCAGGAACGCGTGCACGGTGCGCTCGTCGCGTACGAGGATCGCGGCGACGTCGGCTGGGTTCGCGCTGTGGTCGAAGGCGTAGCACCCGGCGTCGTGGTCGAGCGGACGGTCGTGGCGATGCCGGACTACGTGCTGGATGAGCTCAATTGGCGCGCGGACCGCCACGTGCAGGTGGATCTCCCATTTCACGCGGACGGCGAGCTCGTTGGCGTCGCGCCATGGGCGAGCGCCGATCCCAACGGCAGTTCTGGCTTGGAGGACGGATTTCGCTTTCTCGCGGACACAGAGACCGCAACCCCCTCGGGAGACGTTAGGCTGCAGGCGCGTCTCGGGCGCGCGACCGCCGACGCGTGGGTCATCGTCGACGCGGTGAGCGCGTGGTGGCGCGCCACCGCGTTCGGGCCGCCAGGCTCGGGGCCTCGACGGTTCTACTTCGTTCGAATGACTGGCGAGAGTGGACGAGTTGTGAGCGTGTGGGATGTGCATGGTGCCGTCGAATCGATCATCCGCCAGGAGCACGGGGTTACCGTGCTCCTGCGCGACGGTGCCCGTCACCACCACCGTGGCGGCGACCGAAGCTGGCGCGTTTCCATCGCCGCGACCGATGGCACCGCGACCATGAGTCTCGGCGGCGCTCGCGAACGCGTCGCGGCTACCGCCAAGCGCACCGCCGCCGCGCGTGAGCCGTTGATCATCCCGCGAACGCACGACGCGCCCGGCTCGGTCAATCGGCTGAGTCTTCGCCTGTCTGAGTCGTGCTACCGCCGTTCCGAGGTTGCGTGGTCAGCCGCCGGAGCCCCTCGTGCGACCGTATCGCTGTGGGCCGACGGACACGACCTTTGCGTGCTCGTCGACGTCGAGAAGCTCGACGTCTATTTCGTGCCGCGCATCGACTCGAACCCGCTCGACAACGAGCACCCCGACACGAACAGCGATGGGGTTCAGTTGCATGTGATCATTCCGGCCGCGACGCGGAGCAGCACAGCGTCACGCGAGCTGAATTGGCTACTCGTTCCCGAGCTCGGCGGAAGCCACGTTCGCGTCAGCGCACGCGCGGTCGGGGGCGTTGCTCCCGCATTGCGCGCACACTGGGAGCCTACGGCTCGAGGTTACTCCGTTCGCATGGCCGTGGATCTCTCCGCGCTAGGGGCTGACGTCACCAAATCCTTGAAGCTCGGCGTCGTGGTCAACGAGATGACGCCTGATCGCGAGCGGCGCCGCGGTCAGCTCGTGCTGGGCGGACGTTCTGGAGAATTCGTTTACCTCCGTGGCGACCGTCTGGCCGCCGACGACCTACTCGATTTTCGCATTGCCGATGACTGATTCCGTTCTCGCGCAGGTGCACGTCGTCTTGTACGAGCCCCAGAACCCGATCAACATCGCCGCAGTCGTTCGCGCGATGAAGAACATGGGCGTCAGCTCGCTGCGTCTCATCCGGCCTGTCGAGTACGACCCGTATCGCCTCGAGGGCATCGCGCACGACACGAACGACATCATCGAGCGCATTCAGACCTTCCCGGACCTCGACTCGGCGCTCGCGGACTGCGTTCATGTGGCGGCGTACACGGCGCGGCGGCGCGCCGCGAAGTGGATCTTCACGGATCCGCGCGGGTCGGCCGCGGACATTCTCGCGGCGACACGCCATGGTCCCGCGGCGATTCTCTTCGGGCGCGAGGACAAGGGGCTCCCGAATGACGCTCTGGATCGCGCGCGGACCGTCGTGAACATTCCGACCACGGATCACGCTTCACTGAACCTCGCGCAGGCTGTGCTCGTGGCGCTCTACGAGCTGCACCTGGCGGCCGGCGATGCGACACGCGTCATCGGGCCGCCGCGCGACGAGGCCCC
Organism: Gemmatimonas sp.; assembly: GCA_021154285.1. Lineage (GTDB taxonomy): Bacteria > Gemmatimonadota > Gemmatimonadetes > Gemmatimonadales > Gemmatimonadaceae > JAJKIV01. The sequence continues at coordinate 10,807 of JAJKIV010000235.1, forward strand.
ACCGGCAACGAGCGAGCAGTACGAGCGATTGTTCGCCAACGCGTCCGAGGCGCTCGAGATCATCGCCTTCTTCAAGACTCGCTTTACCGAGCACATCATGCGTAGTGTTCGGTCGTTGGCGTTTCGGGCAAACCCGGACGCGCGCGAGATCGAGCTCATGCGCGCGATGGCGATCGAGGTCGTGCGTGCAACGGAGCGCGAGCGGAAGCAGCACGCCGCGGCGCTCGAGCGCGCGCTCGGCACGGGCCCCTCGGATGCCTAACGCTACCGCGATGTCCTGTTCCCGTTCCCGGTTTCCCACCGTACGGACATGAAATTTTCTCGCTTATTTGGCAAGTCCGAAGAGCCGCAACCGCCCGAAGAACCCGAGCAGCCGGACGCCGAGGCGGTCGCGGATGACGGCGCCGGTGATGGCGATGGCTTCGAAGGCGTTCCCGAGGGCGATTCCGACGAGAACCTCGATGAGCAGTGGCGGGGCCGAGCTGCCGACGTGATCCCCGGCGGCGCGTCCACCGGCAGCAAGCGTCCCGCGGGATTGTATGGCGAAGGCACCGCGTTCGGTCCCACGCATTACACGCGTGCGTCCGGCTGCCACATCACGACTGCCGGAGGCCTCACGCTCATCGACTGCACGATGGCGCTCGGAAGCGTCGCCCTTGGGTATGGCGACGAAACCGTCACGCGCGCTGTGCTCAACGCGGCGGCGCTCGGCAACGTGGCCGGGTTGTCGCACACGAGTGAAGTCGACATTGCCGACCGCCTGTGCGACATCATCCCGTGCGCCGAGCAGGTGCGCTTTCTCAAGAGCGGTGCCGAGGCGGTGTCTGCCGCCGTGCGCATCGCACGCGCGTATACCGGGAAGAGCAAGGTCGTCGCGTCCGGCTACTTCGGCTGGCACGACTGGGCGAACGACGCGCTCGGCATTCCCGCCGGCGCGCGGGCAGATGTGCTGCGGGTCCCGTTCGATGACTTCGCCGCGCTCGAGCGCGCGTGTCAGCAGGCCGGGGCCGACCTCGCCGCGATTCTGCTGGAGCCGGTCGTCGAAAAGCTGCCGTCGCCGGAATGGCTCGCGGCAGCGCGCAGACTGTGCGATGCACAGGGGTCCGTGCTCGTGTTCGACGAGATGAAAACCGGTTTTCGTCTTCGGCCGGGTGGCTATCAGGAGTACGGAAGCTTCGAGCCGGATCTCGCGGCATTTGGCAAGGCGATGGCGAACGGGTTCCCGATCGCCGCGGTCGTCGGCCGTGCGGCGGTCATGGAGGCTGCTGCCAATACGTGGATCTCTTCGACACTCGCGAGCGAAGCGACGGCGCTCGCCGCGATCGCCGGCGTACTCGAGTGGCACGAGAAGACGGAGGTCTGTGATACGCTCTGGAAGACCGGTGAGGAAATGATGGGCGCCGTCAACCGAGCGATCGCCGCCAGCGGCGCGGAAGGCGTGAGCGTCGACGGGATTGCACCGATGTGGTTCCTGCGGTTCGACACGCCCGCACGAGAATCGCGATTCCTCGAGTTAGCCCTGGAGGAGGACGTGCTGTTCAAGCGCGGGGCGTACAACTATGCGGCGATCGCGCACGACGAGCAGACGCTGATCGACATCGAGCACGCCGCGAGCTCGGCGTTCGTTCAGCTCGTCGAGGAGACGCAGAACTGATGGCGGAGACCGCGCCGCTGGCGGGTCCGGGTCCGCTCATCGATGTTCACGCTCACTTCTTCTTCGAGGGCTGTGGCCGCGCGGAATGGGACGCCTTGAATCAGGCGCGGTTCCGCGCGGGCGATCGTATCGGGATCTCTATTCACGTCGCGTCGATTCTCGGCTCGTGGGGACGGTTTTCCCCGACGTACTTCGCGTCGCCTTCCGACACGACGCGCGGCAACGACGCGATGCAGGCCATCGCCGAGCAGCATCGCGATCGCGTTCGGTGGTACGTGGCGGTCAACCCTAACGACACGGCGTTCGCGCTCCAGGAGATCGATCGCCGTGTGACCGCCGGCGCCATTGGAGTGAAGCTTGCCGCCGCACGACGCGCCGATGACGCGCTCCTGGATCCGATCGCAGAACGCGCAGCGGACAGCGGCCTTCCGATTCTGCACCACATCTGGCAGCACCGCCGCCGACACTGGCCAGGTCAGGACGCGAGCGACGGCGCGGACCTCGCGCGCCTCGCCGTCAGACATCCGAAGGCGAGCTTCATTCTCGCCCACATCGGCGGGGGCGGCGATTACCGTCACACGTTCGCCGCCGTGCGCGACGTGCCCAAC
>JAJKIV010000236.1 GCA_021154285.1 Gemmatimonas sp.
GCGGGTGAGTGTCTTGTCGGCGGCGGTCGGGCTCGTTGCCGCGCGGGCGGTGAGCCGGCTCATGAGCGCGCTCCTGTTCAACGTGAGCCCGGCTGACCCGAAGACTTATGTGGTGGTCACCGCCGTGCTGATCGGGGTGGCGCTGATCGCGGCGTACGCACCGGCACGCCGAGCGGCCGCCGTGGACCCGATGCTGACGCTGAGGTCGGAATAGCTGGCGTCCGGACGCGTCACGGAGCAGAATGGTCGTCTTCGCGCGCTGTTCCGACGCGCGCCCGATCCACTTCGCGATTCCGGAGCCTCATATGTCCCGTTGGCTGGTCCGCATCGGGTTTACCGTCGGCGCTCTCGCTACCCGTGTAGCTGACGTTTCCTCTCAAAACGGCACGCCGGCCGCCGTGGCGACATTCGCCGAGCCGGGGATCTCGCCCGACCATAGCGAGATCGCGTTCGTGTCGGGCGGCGACATCTGGACAGTGCCGTCAACGGGTGGCGTCGCCCGTCTGCTCATCTCGCACCCCGCGTACGAGTCGCGGCCGCTTTACTCGCCGGACGGCAAGCGCCTGGCGTTCATCTCGACGCGGACGGGTGGCGGCGACATCTACGTTCTGACGTTCGCGAGCGGCGATCTCACCCGCATCACGTTCGACGACGGGCTCGACCAGCTGGACTCGTGGTCGCCTGACGGCACGTGGCTCTATTTCTCGTCCACGAGCCGCGAGATCGCCGGCATGAACGACGTCTTCCGCGTGAGCGCCGAGGGTGGTACGCCGATGCCGGTGAGCGCGGACCGCTACACGAACGAGTACTGGGCGGCACCGGCGCCTAACGGTGGTGCCGTGGCTTTCACGGCTCGCGGCACGACATCGGGACAATGGTGGCGGCTCGGGCGCAGCCACCTGGATGAGTCCGAGATCTGGATCCTGCGGGATCCACAGGCCATGCGCTACGAGCGAGTCAGTGCCGGCAAATCGAAGGACGAGTGGCCGATGTGGACGCCCGATGCCCGGACGCTCTACTACGTCTCCGACAAGGCGGGCCCGCAGAACATCGTGAAGCGGGCGATCGGTGGTGAGCCGACAACCGTTACCCGCTTCACGAACGGCCGCGTGTTGTGGCCCACGATCTCGACCGACGGCAAGATGATCGCGTTCGAGCGCGACTTCGGCATCTGGACACTCGATACCGGCACGGGCGAGGCGAAGCAGGTCTCTATCACGCTCCGCGGGGCGCCGGCCGGCGCAGCGATCGAGCACATGTCGCTCACGAACGGCTTCGAGGAGATGGAGCTCTCGCCTGACGGCAAGAAGGTGGCGTTCGTCGTCCACGGCGAGGTGTTCGCGGCCTCGTCTCGCGATGGCGGCACGGCCACGCGCGTCACCTCGACCCCAGCGCGCGAGCGACAGGTGCGGTGGTCGCCGGACAGCCGCCGGCTCGTCTACGTGTCGGATCGCGATGGCTCGCAGGGACTCTTCGTGTACGATTTCGGGTCGAGCCAGGAGACTCGGCTGACGCAGGCGGCCGCGGGCGACGTGAGCCCGCTCTTTTCTCCAGATGGCAAGTCGATCGCGTTCCAGCGCGGCGGCAAGGAGCTTCGCGTCATCGACCTCGACACAAAGCGGGATCGGCTCATCGCGCGTGGCACGTTCGGCCGTGTGCCGTTCACGGCGGATGGGTCGGTCGCGTGGTCGCCGGACAATCGCTGGCTCGCGCACGTCGACCGGGCGGCGAAAGGGTTCAGCAACGTGTACGTGAGCCCGGCTGCTGGTGGCGAGCGTCGACAGGTCTCGTTCCTCGCGAACGAATTGGGCGGCACGGTCTCGTGGAGCCCGGACGGGACGTACCTGATCTACGATTCCGGGCAGCGCACGGAGGAGCGGCAGCTCGCCAGGATCGACCTCACGATGCGCACGCCGAAGTTCCGCGAAGATCAGTTCCGCGATCTCTTCCGCGTCGAAACACGGAATCCGTCTCAGCCGGCGCCTACACCGCTGCCGGCGCCAACCCAGCCCGCGGCGCCTAACGCACCGCCACCTAACGATTCATCCGGACGTCCCGCCGCCGACAGCGCGGGTGCTCGTGCGAGCACGCCGCGCCGGCCGGCCGCCCCCGTGCAAATCGTCTTCGACGACATTCGCCGTCGATTGTCGCTCCTCGACGTCGGTGTGTCCGTCGCCACCCAGGCGATCAGCCCCGACGGGAAGACGCTGCTGCTCACCGCGACGGCCGGTGGCCAGCAGAACCTGTACGCCTACCCGCTCGACGAGCTCTCGCGTGATCCCGCGGTCGCCCGCCAGATCACGTCGACGGCCGGCGCCAAGCGCGATGCGCAATGGTCGCCCGACGGCAAGGAAGTCGTCTACCTCGAGCAGGGTCGCATCTCGAGCGCGAACGTCGAGTCGCGCCAGGTGCGAGCCGTCGCCGTCACGGCCGAGATGGACGTCAACTTCGACGCCGAGAAGATGGAGGTGTTCTCTCAGGCCTGGCGGTATCTGGCGGACAACTTCGCCGACTCCACCATGAACGGCGTGGACTGGCCCGCGGTGCGGACGCGCTACGGGCCGCACATCGCGGGCGCGCGTTCGCCTGACGAGATGCGTCGGCTGCTGAACCTCATGGTCGGCGAGTTGAACGCGTCGCACTCGGGCGTGGGCGGCCCGCAAGGCGGACCGGGGCCGAGCACGGGCCGCATTGGGTTGCGGTTCGACCGGGCGGAGTACGAGGCGAACGGACGACTCAAGGTAACGGGCGTCGTCCCGTTAGGCCCCGCGGCGATCGCCGGGATGAAAGCCGGGCAGTACGTGACAGCGGTGGAGGGCCAGAAGATCGACGCGCACACCAACCTCGACGAGCTGCTCGCCAACACGATCGGGAAAAAGGTGTCGCTGTCCGTCGCGGCGACGCCTGAAGGCAAGGAGTCTCGCGAGGTCGCGGTGCGGCCGGTCAACGCGCAGACCGAGAAGGCGCTGCTGTATCGGGAGTGGGTGGAGGACAAGCGCGCGTACGTCGCCAAGGCGAGCGGGGGAAAACTCGGGTACGTCCACATGTTCGACATGGGTGCCGGGTCGCTCGCCCAGCTCTACGTCGATCTCGATCCCGAGAACCACGCGCGTGAAGGGGTCATCATCGACGTCAGGCACAACAACGGCGGGTTCGTGAACCCGTACGCGATCGACGTCTTCGCGCGTCGCGGCTACATGACGATGACGCCTCGCGGCGGCACCGAATCGCCGGCGAGATCGGTGCTCGGCCAACGCGCGCTCGAGGCGCCGACGGCCCTCGTGACGGACCAGCACTCACTGTCGGACGCCGAGGACTTCACGGAAGGGTACCGGACGCTCAAGCTCGGCCCTGTCATTGGCGAGCCTACGGCCGGGTGGATCATTTACACATCGAACGCGAATCTGATCGACGGCTCGTCGCTGCGCCTGCCGTCGACGATGATTCGCGGCAGTGACGGGAAGGTGATGGAGATGAATCCGCGCCCGGTCGATGTCCTCGTCGAGCGTCCGGTCGGCGAGAGCTACACCGGGAAGGACTCGCAGCTCGACGCGGCAGTGAAGGAACTGCTCAAGAGACTCACCGTCAAATCGAACTAATCGCAGGGCTGGCTGTTGGCTGTCGGTGCCAGCACAAGCAGCCAGCTACCAGCTGCCTTTCTATGTGGAATCAGATCTACGATCCTCTCCACTCACCCGTCTTCTCGACGCTGATCGCGGCCCTTCCGCTGGTCGTGCTGCTCGGGCTCCTCGCGCGTCACGGAGTCCGAGCGCATTACGCGGCGCTCCTCGGGCTCGCCGCCGCGTTGGCCGTCGCGATAGCGGTGCAGGGGATGCCGACGGGAATGGCGCTCCGCGCCGCCGCGTTCGGCGCCGCCTATGGGTTGTTTCCGATCGGATGGATCGTGCTCAACGTGCTGTTCCTGCACGCGCTGGCGAGCGATCGCGGTCTCGTGGACGAGCTGCGAGTCGGCATCACGCGCCTAACGGGTGACCGGCGGCTTCAGCTGCTCTTCGTTGCATTCTGCTTCGGTGCGTTCTTCGAGGGCGCGGCCGGCTTCGGAACGCCGGTGGCCGTCACCGGCGCGCTGCTCATTGCGCTCGGCTTCGAGCCGTTGGAGGCATCGGGGCTCTCGCTGATCGCGAATACCGCGCCCGTCGCGTTCGGTGCGCTCGGCACGCCGATCATCGCCCTCCAGGGTGTGACGGGATTGGATCTCAATGCGCTGAGCGCGATGGTGGGTCGCCAGCTCCCACTGTTCTCGCTCATCGTCCCGTTCTGGCTCATATGGGCATACGCGGGCTTCCGCGGCATGCTGGAGGTGTGGCCCGCTGTGCTCGTAGCAGGTGTGTCATTCTCTGTGCCGCAGTTTCTCGTGTCGAACTTCCACGGCCCATGGCTCGTGGACATCGTCGCGTCCGTCGTGTCGATGACGTCGCTCGCGGGTTTCCTTCGCGTCTGGCGACCGGCACGCGCGTGGGGCGGGGCGGGGGCGGGAACCGCTGGACCAGTCATGGCCGATGCGGTCGCGTCGGACTCGGTGCCCGCGCCCGGTAGGCCACCCGCCCCGGATGGCCTAACGACACCACGGGCGCGTCGCGCGATGGCGTACCTGCCGTGGGTGGTGCTGAGCGTCCTCGTCTTCGTCTGGGGGCTGCCGCAGGTCAAGGCACTGCTGAACGGCATGTCCGCACCGAAGATCGCGATCGGTGGGCTCGACAAAGCCGTCTTCCGCGTGCCGCCCGTTGTCGCGGCGGCCGCACCCGAGGCTGCGGTTTTCAGCCTCAACTGGCTCTCGGCTACTGGCACCGCGATCCTGCTCGCCGCGTTGGTGACGGGCGTCGCGATCCGCTGCCGACCGGCGGATCTGGTGCGGACGTACCTGCGGACGATCGTTCGCACCGGCCCGTCCCTGATCACGATCGCCGCTATGCTCGCGCTGGGTTACACCGCGCGGTACTCCGGCCAGGATGCGATCCTCGGTCTCGCGTTCGCGCACACGGGCGTCATGTATCCGTTCTTCGGCACGCTGCTCGGGTGGCTCGGCGTGGCGCTGACCGGATCGGATACGTCATCGAACGTGCTGTTCGGGAGCCTGCAGACCATCACGGCGCGAAGGGTCGGCGTGAGCGAGACGCTCATGGCGGCGTCGAACAGCTCTGGTGGCGTGATGGGCAAGATGATCGATGCGCAGAGCATCGTCGTGGCGAGCACCGCAACGCGGTGGTACGGCCACGAGTCGAGAATCCTGCGGTACGTGTTCCGGCACAGCATCGCGTTGGCTGCACTCGTCGGGATCTGGGTCATGCTGCAGGCGTATGTCTGGCCCATCTCGGCGCTTGTCGTTCGCTGACGTCGCA
>JAJKIV010000237.1 GCA_021154285.1 Gemmatimonas sp.
CGAGCGAGCGGCAGCGAGTCGAGGAATCGCCGTCGTCCCGGTAGAGGGCCTCAGTTCCCAGTTCCCAGCAGTCGCCAGTCGCCAGTCGCCAGTCGCCAGTCGCCAGTCGCCAGTCGCCTACTTCCGCAGAAAGGAAATCAGCACCGGATTCACAACATCCGTCCGCTCCATATGCGGCAGGTGCCCGGCGCGCTCGATCGGGTGGAACTGCGCCTGTGGAATCGCTTTGCGCACGCCGTCCGCGTACTTGATCGGCACCGTGTTGTCCTGCATCCCCCAGATGAGCAGCGTCGGCTTGCCTAACGCCCCAACGCGCGCGTAGACCGAATCCAGCGGCGGGCCATCGGCGTTCTCCGTCCGCGTGGACAGCAGCGCTCGGCCGAACCCGCGGTATTGCATCTGGACGCGATAGCGATCCGGCCAGTCGGGCCACTTCGCCGGCTCGACGAAATCCGAGAGCTGGCCGGCCGCCATCCCCGGCACCGCGAACCCCTGCCAGAGCGTTCCACCAATCAGCGGGAGACGGAACATCACGGGGGGCGGCTCATCACGCGGTCCGGCCGCTGGGTCCACCAGCGTGAGCGACCGCACGCGATCCGGATGCCGTCCCACGAAATTCGCCGTCACGGGACCACCCATAGAGAGCCCAACGATGTCCACCGGCCCGGTCCACCCGAGCGAGTCGAGCAGCTGCAGCATCTGGCGGTCGAGGAGATCGGCCGTGTACCGAACATCGGGTCGATCCGAGAAACCCCGCCCGTAGTAGTCGAAGCGCGCGACGCGGAATCCGGCCCCGACGAGCGCCGTGACCGTCGAATCCCAGATGTACGATGGCACGGAAAACCCGTGTGCAAGCAGCACGCGCTGTCCGCTATCCGGTCCCTGCACGTCATAGTGCGTGACGCCATCGCCTAACGTTACGAACTTGCCCGGCACGCCACGCCGCGCGGCCGCGTCGAGGTCCGCATGCTCCGGGTTCCGGACGGCGGCCGTGATCGCCACGCCGCACAGGGCGACAGCGAGCAGCAGGACAACGAGCTTTCTGGTCGACATTCGCTTGGTTCGAGGTGAGGGCCGTGAAGAAATTGCAGTCGGTCGCCCTCGCCGGCTACCTTGACCCATGAATCGCGACGGTCAGCTCTGGGGCATCGACTTGGGCGGCACCAAGATCGAAGGCGTGGTGGTCAGCGCGGCGGATCCCGATCGCGTGATTGCCCGAACGCGAATTCCGACGGAGAGCGCCTCTGGTTACGCCCACATCGTGGGCCGCGTACGCCTCGTGGTCGAGCAGCTCGAGGCGGCCTCGCATATGGTTCGACCGGCGGTGATCGGCATCGGTACGCCGGGCGCGGTCGAGCCCGCGGCAGGCACGCTGAAGAACTCGAACACGACGTGCCTCAACGGGAAGCCGTTGGCTCGGGACCTGATGGACGCGTTAGGCACGGAAGCTCGCCTCGCGAACGATGCCAACTGCTTTGTACTGGCCGAGGCGACACTTGGCGCGGCGCGTGGCCGTGATGTCGTGGTGGGCCTGATACTCGGAACGGGCGTCGGTGGCGGCATCGTCGTGCGCGGACGAGTGCTCGACGGCCTGCACGGCATCGCGGGTGAGTGGGGCCACAACCCGATGTGCGGGGAGACCACACCCTGCTACTGTGGGCGTGCCGGATGCGTAGAGACGGTGATCTCAGGTCCGGCCCTCGAGCGATTCTACGAATCGCGATCCGGCGAGCGCCTCGCGCTTGCGGAGATCGTGGACCGCGCCGCCCACGACACCGCCGCAGAAGCGACGCTGCGCCGACTGACCGACAAGTTCGGCGCGGCCATCGCGGCGGTGATCAACATCCTGGACCCCGACGCGATCGTGATCGGCGGCGGCGTGGGGAACATCGCGCGGCTCTACGAGTCCGTCACGCGCGATGCGATTTGGCGCCACCTCTTCAACCCGGAGCTCCGCACGGAGCTCCTCCGCCCCACGTTGGGCGATAGCGCCGGCGTGTTTGGGGCGGCGCTTTTGGCGGGGGATGAGGGATGAAGGAGACGGGAGTAAAAGGGTGTCATTCCGAGCGAGCGGCAGCAGTCGAGGAATGACACGCGCCTTTTCCGCCGTCGCCGGTCCCCCGTCGCCCGTCCCCGGCCTATTTACTCCACGGCGGCGTCACGCCGTTCATGCGCGCGTACGCGATGAGCTGGCCGAGATGCTCGTGCAGGTCGCCAGCCATGATGAACGATGTCTCGACGATCGTTCGATCGCCGCCGAACAGCTTCTTCGTGCCGGTGATCGCCGCCGGATCCAGGCCTTCGATCTGCTGCTTCGCGTAAGCGAAGCCCTCCTTGAGATGCTTCTGGACATCGGCCTTCGTCGCTTTCGACTCGAACGTCTTGAACGCGTCCGGCCCGCGTGGGATCACCGGCGAACGCGCGGCTCCGTAGGACATCGGTGCGTACACGTAGTACTCGCTCGCGACGTGCATGTACACCTCGCCGACCGATCGCACGCCGGGCGCCGGGCGCCACGCGTACTTGTCCGCGGGAATCGCATCACTGAGCGCGAGGAACTTGCTCTGCAGCGTGTCCAGATCCATTAGGAACCGCTTCCGGACCTCGAGCGCTGCCTCACGGTTCGGCACATCCTGCGCGGCCGCGGGCCGTGCCACCGTGGGGACGACGACCGACGCGACGAGCAGCGCGCGCCGCAGCGCGCGCACCGACAATGATGCGCAACCAGTGACGCGTGCGTACCGCATGATGGTGCACCTCGAGGTGGCGGGATGAGGACTATCCATCGGCGAGCGCCAAAGAACGGGGCCGCCGGGCAACTCCGACACTCCGGAATGATGAGGCGCGCACGGCGTACGCTATCCGGGCCGTGGGTGGGACGAATCGGATGGGCAACGGTGCGCACCCCGACACGTGTCGAACTCCTTGCGGCCGATGGTCGGCCGGTACCGCGCTCACCCTCGAGCCACATTCCCATGCGTTTCACTCATCGCAGCGCGTGCGCGCTGACCGTTTGTTGGACGCTCATCGCCGCCACGCGTGCCGACAGCCAGACACCCTCGGGCACATCGAACACGGCCTCGCCCGCACCGGTCACGGCAACCGTGCGGCGCTCCGTCGTCGGCTCGCTCGCCGAACAACTCACGCGCCACTACGTCGACGCCGATACCGGAGCGATGATCGCCAAACACGTGCGCGACCGGCTCGCTGCGGGCGCGTACGACACGATCTCGAGCCCGGGACGGTTTGCCGAGGCGCTCACGGTCGACCTGCGCGCTGTGAATGGCGACCGTCACCTCAACGTGACGTACAATCCCGGAAGCCCGGGCCAGCGCCCCGGTCCGGAAGGGATCCGCATGATGGGGCCACCGACGCGGGGGCCTGGTGGACCCGGTGGGCCCGGCGGGCCGCCGCCTAACGCCGCCATCGCCGCGCGCCGCACGAACTTCTCGCTGGGTCGCGTGGACATCCTGCCTGGCAACGTCGGGTACATGGACATTCGCGGATTCGCCGGCTCACCCGAAGTCGTCGACGCGATCAAGTCTGCGCTGGACTATCTGCACAACACGGACGCGATCATCTTCGACCTCCGGCGCAACGGCGGCGGCAGCCCGTTCTCGGTCAACATGATCATCAGCCACTTCACGACCGCGGACACGATTCCGTCGCTGACTGTGAAGAACCGGTCGGCACACGAGACGTTCACACGCTACACGCTCGCCAGCGTTCCGGGGCCACGCCGACCGACCGTACCGCTTTACGTGCTGACGAGCGGCGCCACCGCGTCGGCCGGCGAGGATTTCACGTTCGTCCTCAAGAACATGAAGCGGGCGACGATCGTCGGCGGCACGACCGCTGGCGCGGGCCACAACAATGCCGTGCTCGACCTCGGCGAAGGCTTCAACGCATCGGTGTCGTTCACGCGCGTCATGGACCCGAAGACCGGGGCCGAGTGGGAGCGCGTCGGCGTGACCCCGGACGTGCCGGTCGACCCGGCGCGCGCACTCGATGTGGCGCACGCGCTGGCGCTCAAGACGATCGCGGCGGCCACGACCGATGCGAGGTGGCGCCGCATGCTGGACCTGACTCGTGAGGGGATCGAGGCGCAGGCGTCGCCGCGCACCGTCCCGGCCGCGACGTTAGGTGCCTACGCCGGCGAGTATGAGACGGGACGGACCCTGACCGTGGACAACGGCCGCCTGTTGTACAGCCCGCGTCCCGGCTTTCTGGCCGAGCCACTCATTGCCCTGAGCGACAGCACGTTCGCGTTCGGCGCGGCTCGCCTGTCGTTCGAGCGAGACGCCGGTGGCGGCATTCGTCTCCGCGTCACCCCGCTCGACGGCGAGCCGCTCACATACGCCCGGGTGAAGTAGCTCTCAATCCGTCCGAATGGCCACGAGCGGCGACACGCGCGCCGCTCGAACGGCCGGGACGATCGTCGCCGCAACCGCCACGAGCAGCAGGAGCGTCGCGACGCCGAGGAACGAGACCGGATCCGCCGCCCCAACACCGAACAGCAGTGACCGCATTGCCCGCGCGGCGAGGAGCGCGGCGGCGGTGCCTAACGCCACACCCAACGCGGCACGCGTCACCGCCCGGCGCATCACGAGCGCAACGACCCCGCCCGAGGGCGCACCCAGCGCGACGCGTATGCCAATCTCCTTCCGACGCTGCGCCACGTCGCCGGCGAACACGCCATAGATGCCCACGGCGGCCAGCAGCAGCGACACGAGCGCAAACGCGCCGAGCAGCGCCGCGGTGAACCGATCGCGGGACAGTGCGCGGCCAATCATGTCATCGAGCATGGTCACCCAATACACCGGCACGGACGGATCGAGCGCCGTCACGATCGCCTGCAGCGACTTCGTCATCGACGCTCCGTCAGCGGTGGTGCGCACGACCAGATCGAGCGCGTCCATCGGGAAGCGAGCGTTCGCCAGATAGATCGCGCCGCGCGCAGCCGTCCGTGCATCCATGAGATGCACGTCGCCCACCACGCCAATGACTTCGGGCACGATGCCGTTGAACATCGGGACGCGGAGTCGCTTGCCGATCGGGTTTTCCGACGGCCAGAAGCGCCGCGCCAGGGTCCGATTGATGACGACGCGCGGCGGTGCATCGAGCGCGTCGCGGGAGTCGAACGTACTGCCGGCAACCAGCGGAACGCGCAGCGTTCGGAACAGATCGGCGTCGGCGTAGCGCACATCCGCTTCGACCGAATCGCCCGTCGCCGGTGCGCTCGCGTCGCCGAGCGTCGTCGCGGGCGCCATGCCGCCGAATGGGCGGGTGCTCACCGCGCTCGCCGCCTGCACACCTGGAAGCGCCCGAACGCGGGAAAGCACCTGGTCGAAGAACGCCGCCCTCGCTTCCGGCGTTCGGTAGCGCGCGCCCGAAACGCCTACACGCGCGATGACGACGTGCTCCGAATCGAACCCGAGATCGACCGACCGCAGCTTCTCGAACGTTCGCATCGTTAGGCCCGCCAGGACCGTCAGCACGAGCCCGAGCGCCACCTCGGCCGTCACGAGCGAGCCGCCTCGGAGGCGAGCCGCCGCGCGGCCGCCGCTCTCTCGCAAGGATGCGGCACTGTTTCGCCCTCCACGCAGCGCGGCCACGGCGCCAACGGCAAGCGCGGCGAGCACGGATATCGAGGCGGTGAAGAGCAGCACCGGCGCGTCGACGCGGATCGCATCACTTCGCGGTGTCTCCGGCGGGAGGAGCGCGATCAGCGCACGAACGCCTCCTACGGCCGCAATCGATCCAATCAGACATCCGGCCGCCCCGACGACCGCGCTCAGCGTGACGATCTGTCTCAGCAACCGACCCCACGTCGCACCGATCGCCCGGCGAACCGCGAGCTCGTGCTCACGGCGCCGCACGAGCCCGAGCATCAGGTTGGCCACGTTCGTGACCGCCATGAGCAGCAGCAGGCACACCGCGCCGAGCAGCACGAGGAGCGGCAGTCGCGCGTCGCCAGTGATCTGGGCGGCCAAACCAACCACGTTCGCGGACCACCCTTCATTTCCCTTGTCTTCCGTCGCACGCTGTGCCGCGATCCCCTGCACCTCGCGAAGCGCCGCGTTCGTCGGTATGCCCGGCTTCACACGCCCGACGACGAGGAGAAACCGTCCCCACCCTCGATTGCTCTCCGTCGGAGCGAACGGGCGCCAAAACGCCTGGTCGTTCAACCACGAGAACCGTGGAGGATCGAAGCTCGACGGCATGACGCCCACGATTGTCTGCGGCCTCCCGTCGAGCGACAGTGTGCGACCGACGACTTGGCCGTCGGCGCCGAAGTGGCTGCGCCAGAAGCCGTCGCTGAGCACCACCACGTCGGCGCCGCCGCCTTGTTCCTCACTGCTCGCGAACGTGCGACCTAACGCGGGTGGCACGCCGAGCATCTCGAAGTAACCCGGGGATACCTCCGCGCCCATGACGTGCTCGGGATTCGGCCCCCCATCGATCGTGGCGGGCAACGGCACGAGGGCAGCCATGCCCTCGAACGATCGGGCGCGCGAGCGCCAGGCCTCGAAGTTCGGTACGCTCACCACGTTGCGATCGTTGCCCAGTCCGGGCTGGCGTTCCCACAAGACAACCAGACGATCCGGATCCTTGTACGCCAGCGGCCGGAGCAGTACGCCGTGCACGACGCTGAAGATCGCCGTGGATGCGCCGATGCCTAACGCAAACGTGAGCGTCGCGGCGACGCCGAATCCCGGGTTCCGCCGGATCACGCGAAACGCGTATCGGATGTCCTGCCCGAGCTCGTCGAGCAGGCGGCTCCGGTACTCATCGCGCGCATCATCCTTGAACCGTTCGAGTCCGCCGAACGCGGCCAGCGC
>JAJKIV010000238.1 GCA_021154285.1 Gemmatimonas sp.
GGATACCACTCACCGCGTTGCCCGTCGATGGCCGCTCGCGCCAGTGGCACTCCACCGAGTGGTTCGGTGCGGACGATGGGCTCCGTCATGCGCAGGGCTGCCCGCGCCCGCACGAATCGTTAGGCATCATTTGTGGTACGGTTCGCCGCGGACGATTGTCCCGGCTCGGTACAACTGCTCGGCGAGAACCAGCCGCGCCAACTCGTGAGGCAGCGTCCATGACGAAAACGATATCCTCGCGGTGGCGCGTTGCGCGACCGCGTCGGCGAGGCCGAATGCCCCGCCGATCACGAACGCCGCATCCGCGGCCGCCTCGCGAAGTCCCTGCACCCAGTCCGCAAATTCGGGCGACGACATCCGTCGCCCGCCGACCTCGCAGGCAATGACGCGGGCGCTACCGACCGCCGCGCTAAGCCGCTCGCCTTCGCGGCGCCGGACCACATGCGGGCTCGAGCCCCGCGCCGGGTCATCCTTCACTTCAATGATGTCGACCGGCCAGTAGCGTCGCGCCCGTTCCTCGTAGTCCCGGATTGCCGCGGCGATCGATTCGTGCCTCGGTTTCCCGACTACCGCAACGATCAGGCGCATGACCCAGGCGCATGACCGCTCCCGGGAACGGCCGACGCGAGCACAGTCGCCACCTGCTCCGTAGTTAGGCGTAGATGCCGCGCAGCCGATGCACGGTCGCGACCCGGCTGATCGACAGCATGTACGCCGCGGTGCGCATGTTCACCTTGTGCTGGCGCGCGAGATCCAGAACGTCCTTGAAGCTGCGCGTCATGATATCGCGTAGCCGGTCGTTGACGGTGTCCTCCGTCCAGAAGTACCCGCCGCGATCCTGCACCCACTCGAAATACGAGACGGTGACGCCGCCCGCATTGGCGAGAATATCGGGAATGACGAAGATGCCCTTCTCCTCGAGCACCGTGTCGGCCGCGGCGGTCGTAGGACCATTCGCGCCCTCGCAGATGATCTTCGCGCGGATCTTTCCTGCATTCTTCGTCGTGATGACGTTCTCGAGCGCAGCGGGCAGGAGCACGTCGACGTCGAGGGTCAGCATCTCCTCATTCGTTATGCGCTCACCCTTCGCGTACCCGTCCAGCGAGCGGCGCTCCTTGACATAAGCGACCGCGTCCTCGACGTCGATTCCATTCGCGTTGTGGACCGCTCCGGTCCGATCGCTGATCGCGACAATCTTGCAGCCCTCGCGATGCAGCAACTGCGACGCAACGGATCCTACGTTGCCAAAACCCTGCACCGCCACCGTGGTCCCACGCACGTTCATGCCGAGATGCGCGAGCGCCTCCTTCGTGACGATCATACACCCGCGTCCGGTCGCCTCACGACGACCGAGCGACCCGCCCATCTCGACGGGCTTGCCCGTAACAACCGCTGTGACGGTGTGACGCACGTGCATCGAGTACGTGTCCATCACCCACGCCATCACGCGCTCGTTCGTATTCACGTCCGGCGCCGGAACGTCGGAGTCTGGCCCGAGCGTCGCGATGATGCCGGCGGTATAACGGCGCGTGAGCCGTTCGAGCTCGCCAACGCTCATCTTGAGCGGATCGCACACCACGCCACCCTTGGAGCCACCGAACGGCAGGTTCACCACCGCGCACTTCCACGTCATCCACGCCGCGAGCGCCTTCACCTCGTCGAGCGAGACGTTCATGTCGAACCGAATTCCGCCCTTCGCCGGACCGCGCGACGTGTTGTAGAGCACGCGATGCCCCGTGTACACCTCCACCTCGCCGTTGTCGAGCAGCACCGGGACGGAAATGGTGATCGTCTTTTCCGGGTGACGGAGCACCTTGTAGAGACCGGGCTCGAGATCGAGGAGATCAGCCGCCTTGTCGAAACGCGACATCATCGCCTCGAACGGATTTTCCTCGTTCAGGAAGCGGTCTTTGTCGGGGCGAACGATGCGATCAGTGGGAAGTCGGAGATCAGTCGCCATGGAATTAATCACGTGGCCCGGGCAAGCCCGGCCGTCCAGGTTGAGTTGATGCGGACCGCGCGCGGAGCGTGGTCTCGAGTATGGCATCGACCGCGTCGGCGCCACGCTCGACGACAACGCGCTGGGAAACATACCACAGAGGGGATTGGCCGGGCCACAACGGGCCCAGCTTGACCGCGTCCTTCAACGTGCAGACCGCGCGGTCATGCCTCTTCGCCGTCGTCGCGAGCGCTTCGGCGTCGGCGATGGTGAATCGATGATGATCGCGGAACCGAGCCGGCGTCACCGTCGCACCGCAGGCCATCAACTGCGCGTCGAATGCCGCCGGATCGCCTACGGCCGAAATTGCTAACACGGACTCTCCGCGCAATGCATCGATGGTCGCAGTCCGCGAGCCATTCGCTTCGCGAAGCTCCGAGGGGTCGAGGTGAACGATCGCGCACGGGACGCCGACCGTTCGTCGCACCGCCTCACTTACGAGGTTGGCCTGATCGAGCGAGACCGCTTTCCGCGTCACGATCACGATGGACGCGCGACGCGCCGCGGTTAGGCGCTCACGCCACGGGCCGGCCGGCAACAGGTGACGCTGTTCGCTCCAGCCGTCCGCGCTCACGAGCACCACGTCCGCAATGCGGCCGGCCCTGCGATGCTGAAACGCATCGTCGAGCACGACCACATCACAGCCAGCCCGCCCCGCTTCGACCGCGCCGGCGAGACGATCGGCCGAGACCACAACGAGCACGTCTGGGTTAAGGGTACGATGGACGAGCGGTTCGTCCTCACCGTAGCCGCGCAGGATGATCGCGGGCTTGGCGCCCGCATGTTTGAGACGGCTGGCGAAGTACGCGGCGAGGGGCGTCTTGCCAGTGCCTCCCACTGTGAGGTTCCCGACGCTCAACGCGGGAACAGCGGTTGGGTGCACAGTGAAAACGCCCGACGAGAAAAGCGATGATCTCGCCGTAGTGATGACGCCGAAGGCCAATTCGGCGGGCACGAGCACCGCCCGGGCAACTCGCGCGCCAATGCCGTCGCTCGCCCACAGCGTGTCCAGCCAGTCGCCGTTACGCACGTTCGGCTTCGGCGTGCGCAGCGTTCAGCAGCGACTCGAACCGTGGCGCTTCCCCTTCGGCTTCGCGCGCCGACGTTGCTTCGATGCTCGTCGGCAACGTATAGGCGATGTGCACGCGGCTGAAAGGCTTTGGAATCATGAATCGATCCCAGCTGTTCAGGCGCCACGCGCGGCTTGCCACCACACCGACGCCGACGATCGGGACGCCCACGCGCTGTGCCGCGACGAGCGCGCCACTCGCAAACCGCCGCGCCGGGCCCCGCGGACCGTCGGGCGTCACGGCGACCTCACTGCCGCGTTCGAGCTCCCGAACGATGCCAATCAACGCGCGCGCCGCACCGCGCGACGAGGATCCGCGAATCGTTTTGAACCCAAACTTTTCGACGATGCGAGCGATGATCTCTCCATCGCGATGCTCGCTGATCACGACCGGAACGCCCTCACCGCGGTGCGTCCAGACGAGCGGCAGCATCGTCCCGTGCCAGAACGCGAAGATGAACGGCTGGCCGCGCAGCCGAAGCTCGCGCCACGGCGCCGCATTCGTTATGCGAAATCGCCAGGTGAGCGCGAGCGCGCGAATGATCACGCTGCCGAAGCGGACGGTCAGCGCCAGCTTCCAGTTCCGCTGGCCCTTGCTCACGCAGCCAGCTCACTCGCGATTGCTGCGACACGCTCGGCGGCTCCCGGCGTTCCAAGGCGCGATCGGACCTCCGCCAATTCATCGAGCATCGAGGTTCGGCCCGGATCCCCTGGTGTTAGGAGCGGCGCCAGCGTCTCGGCGATGCGCTCGGGGACGACCGCATGCTGAACGAATTCCCGTGCGACTTCGCGTCCGGCAACCACGTTGACCAGGCCGATGTGCGGAATCTTCACGACGCGCCTGGCAATGGCGTACGTCCACGGGCTCGTCTTGTAAGCCACGGCCAGCGGACACCCCGCGACGGCCGCCTCGAGCGTCGTCGTTCCACTCTTGCATAACGCGGCGTCAGCTGCGCGAAAGACGGTGAACGACGCCGACGGCACGCGCGGGTACGGACAGCGCGACGGATCGATGGTGACCGTCGGCGCCGCGCTCACGACGACACGAAGCCCCGGGCGCGCGCGCTCGAGAATCTGGGCAGTGCGGACGAACGCATCGAGATGCCGCTCGATCTCTTGCGCACGACTCCCAGGGAAGAGCGCGAGCACGTTGTCGTTTTCGCCAAGTCCAAGGACCCGACGCGCCTCGGCGCGGTCTGGCATCTCGTCGATGCGATCGAGCAACGGGTGGCCCACGAACGTCGCGTTGATGCCGTGCGAGCGCAGCAGCGACTCCTCGAACGGAAGAATGGTCGCCGCGCGAGTGACGATGCGTGCCAGCTCGGCCAGTCGACCAGCGCCCCACGCCCATACCTGCGGCGTGATGTAGTACAACACGGGCACGCCAGCCGCCGCCGCGGCGGCCGCGAGCTTCATGTTGAAGCCGGGGTAGTCGATCACCACCAGCAGGGCAACCTGGCCGGAGCGCAGTCGCCGCTTGAGCGACGAAAGCAGCGCGTAATGACGTGGTACCTGTCGAATCACCTCGACGAAGCCCATCACGGCCATGCGGTCCGATCGTTCGAGCAGCGTGACACCCGCGGCTTCCATACGCGCGCCACCGACGCCAGCAAGCGTGAGGTCCGGACGAACGCGTTTCAACGCCGTGGCAAGCCCCGACGCGTGAAGATCGCCGGACGCTTCCCCGGCGATGATCAGGACTTCACGCACGCGTAACCCTACCTGCGTCCGCCGCACGTCCGCCGGCGCTCGCGCCGCCGACGCCCGCGAGCGAGGGCAACGTCCGCTCGATCTCCTTCACGATGCGCAGCGCAACCGCCAACGCTTCGCGGCCATCGTCACCGGACACGACTACCGGCTGCTCTCCGCGCACCGCGGCGACGAAGCTCTCGAACTCCAGCCGCAGCGGCTCTCCCTCTGGGGCCTCGAGCGGAATGCGCTCGACAAAGGCCTCCAGCGCGAGTGGCCCTTTAGCCAGCGCCGCCAGGTCGAGGTCACCGCGCAGTCGATAGAACTCGCCGTCGCCCGCCGCGAGATCCAGCGAGAGATACCCGCTCTGCTGAAAGATGCGAACCTTCCGCATTCGCTCGCGTGACACGCGGCTCGATGTAATGTTCGCGACGACGCCCGAGTCGAACGCGATCCGCGCATTCGCGATGTCGACGAAAGGCGTGAGGACCGGAACGCCAACGGCCGCGACGTCTGCCACGTGACTTCCGACGAGCGTGAGCACGAGGTCGATGTCGTGAATCATGAGATCGAGCACGACAGCGACGTCCGAGCCACGCGGATTGAACGGCGCCAACCGATCGCTGTCGATGAAGCGTGGTGCCTCGACGAACGGGAGCGCCGCCCGAACCGCGCGATTGAATCGCTCGACGTGCCCCGTCTGAATCAACGCGCCCGTCCGCTTGGCAATGGCCAGCAGATCATCGGCCTCGACCAGAGAGGCAGCGAGCGGCTTCTCGATCAGGAGGTGGCGACCCTTCTCGAGCGCGGGCTTCGCAACGGCATGGTGGGCGGGCGTCGGGACGGCAATCGTCAGGGCGTCGCACGCGTCGACGAGCGCGTCGACCGAATCGAACGCGCGCACGCCGAGCTCTGTCGCCACCTGGTGCGCGCGGTCAGGCCGCGCGTCGTGGAAGCCGACGAGCGTCGCACCGTCGACAGCGCGCAGCAGCCGGACGTGGTGGTAGCCTAACGCGCCAGCTCCGACGACGCCGATCCGGATCGGGGCGCTCAAAACCCGACCCCGCGCTGGCTTTCCTCGATGAACTGCAGGAAGTGCTCGACCTCGGGCAGCGGCTGGAGCTCGGAACGCGCGCGCTCCATCGCCTGCGAGACGTTGAGCTCCGATCGAAAGAAGAGCCGGTATGCCCGCTTGAGCTCCCGCACGGCCTCGTCCGAGAACCCGCTCCGCTGCAGACCAACGCTGTTCAGCCCGTACAACTTGACCGGGTTGCCGACGGCCTTGATGAATGGCGGGACGTCCTTCGCGACACGCGAACACCCGCCGACGAAGCTGTGGCGACCGATCTTCACGAACTGGTGCACGGCGGAGAGGCCTGACAGGATCGCGCGGTCCTCAACGGTCACGTGGCCGGCGAGCTGTGTCGCGTTCGAGATGATCACACCGTCGCCCACGTGGCAATCATGGGCGAGGTGGACGTAGGACATGAGGAAGGAACCCTTCCCGACTGTCGTCTTGAACGACTGCGCTGTGCCGCGATTGATCGTCGAATATTCCCGGATGCGCGTGCCGTCACCGATCTCGACCCACGTCTGCTCGCCCTTGAACTTGAGGTCCTGCGGGTCGCCTCCGAGCACCGTCCCGATGCCGACCGTCACGTTCGCGCCGAGCCTAACGTTTTTCTCGAGGACAGCTCGTGCTTCCAGTGTGGAGCCATCGCCGAGTGTGCAGCCCTCGCCGACGATCGCGTAGGGGCCGATCGTGACGTTGTCGCCGAGCTCCGCTCGCGGTGACACGATCGCGGTGGGATGAATCCCGGGCATCACGCCTGTCACGTCGCTCATCGGTCGCGCACCATGGCGGCCATCTCCGCCTCGGCCACCAGCTCACCATCTACCTTTGCCATCCCGTTCATCCGGCAGATCCTGCCGCGAATCTGGACGACCTCCAGCTCGAAGCGAATCTGATCGCCGGGCTTCACGGGCCGGCGCCATTTCACGTTGTCGAGCGACATGAAGTAAACCACTTTCGTCTCCGGGTCATCGACCGCACCCATGAGCAGCATTCCCCCAACCTGCGCCATGGCTTCGATGATCAGAACGCCCGGCATGATCGGGTGGCCAGGAAAGTGTCCCTGAAAGAACGGCTCGTTGATCGTCACGTTCTTCAGTCCGACAATTCGCTTTCCGTGTTCGACCTCGAGTATCCGGTCCACGAGCAGGAACGGATAGCGGTGCGGGAGGACCTTCATGATCTCTTCGATGCCGAGCATGGTGGTCTCCTTTCCCGCCTGCTTGGTGAGTTCGCGAACCAGCAAGATCGTTCCTCGGTGACTCGGTTTGTGTGCAACGACGCGTGCGTGGACCCGTCGCCCCGCCAGCGCGAGGTCTCCAACGCAATCCAGCGCCTTGTGACGAACGAACTCGTCGGGCCAGCGGAGCGTATTCTCGACGACGCCGGCGTCGTCGAGCACGATCGCGTTCTTCGTCGACCCTCCGCGTATCAGTCCTCGTGATCGCAGCGCGTCAACCTCACGTACGAACCCGAACGTTCGCGCCGGCGCGATCTCGCGCGCGAACACGTCGGGCGTTACGGCGTATCGGCACTCCTGACGTCCGATCAACGGGTGCGGAAACTCGATCGAAACGAACAGATCGAGAGTGTCCGATGGATACGCTTCGTAAATCGACTCGCCATCGACCACACGGATCGGCGACCGAAGCGTAAGATACTCCACCTGACCTCGCTGCGGACTCGGCCCCGCCGACGCTAGCGCGTCGAGGAACGCGACCGCGCTCCCGTCCATGATCGGCGGTTCCGGTCCATTGAGCTCGATCGTGACGTCGTCGACCTCCGCACCTGCCACCGCCGCGAGTACGTGCTCCACGGTGTGAATGGCGTCTTCACCGGTGCCCAGCTGCGTTCTGCGCTCCGTCAGGACCGCGTGCTCCACCACCGCCGGAATCGTCGGAGTTCCCCGCCGATCGGTACGCACGAACCGGACGCCCTGACCGGCCGGCGCAGGCGGGAAGGTGAGGCGGCACGGCACGCCGAGATGCAACCCCACACCTTCGAGCGTCACTGGGCGAGCGATGGTGCGACGCGTAGCGCTCATTCTCGTTCCACCAGCTTCTCGAGCTTCTTGATGATCTCCGCAAGGCGCAGGAGCGCCGCACTCGCACGCAACGATTGACGATGGGGACGCGCCGGGTAGCCTGACCACGTCTCACCACCGGGGACGTCGCCAAACACTCCTGCCTGGCCCGCGATCCTCGCGCCATCGCCAATCGTGACGTGCCCCGCAACGCCGACTTGGCCCGCGACGATGACACCGTCACCAACGCGCCCAGAACCGGCGATGCCCACCTGCGCCATGATGAGACAGAGTCGCCCGATGCGGACGTTATGCGCGACCTGAACGAGGTTATCGATCTTCGTCCCCGCACCGATGACCGTGTCATCGAAGCTGCCCCGATCGACAGTCGTGTTGGCGCCGATCTCGACATCGTCTTCGACAATGCATCGGCCGACGTGCGGGATCTTGTCGTGAATCCCATTGCGAAACACGTAGCCGAATCCGTCACTGCCAAGCCGCGCGCCGGAGTGCACCATGACGCGGGCCCCCAGCGTGGTGCCACTGTACACAGTGACCGCCGGAAAGAGACGGACGTCTGCCCCAACGACGGCGCCTGCCCCAATGACGACGTGAGCTTCGAGCCACGAGCGGTCGCCGATGGCCGCGCCGTCGCCGATGACGACGTACGGACCGATCGTGACGTCGTTGCCTAACGTTACTCCCCGGCCAAGTCGCGAGGTCGGATGGACACCGGGCTCGCGGGTGGGCGCGCGGTACAGCTTCGGCAGGACGGTCAGCATCGCATCGTGCGGTTTCGCCACGACGATCCGTGCCGCGGCCGTCGTCGCGAGCTCGGCGAATTCCGGCGCGATGAGTACCGTGCTCGCGCGCGTGCGCTCGTACAGCGGCGCATAACGCGCGTTGGCCAGGAAGCTCAGATCCGACTCGGTGGCGCGGTCGAGCGGCGCCAGCGCCCGGACCTCGGCGCGTTCGTCGCCAGTCAGTGTGCCGCCAACCAGTCCCGCGATGTCCGAAGCGGTGAGAGTGCGAACACCCTCACCGCTTGTGGACTGCCTGTTCTCGACCGAAGAAGTCACGACCTTACGGCTTCGGTCGCGTCACCCCGGCGGGTGCCGGGCGCGGACCGGCCGGCTTGCCGCTGTCTGGCTTGGCGGCCGACGCCGTGACCGGCTTGAGCCGAGCAATGACCTTCTCGGTAATGTCGAGATTGCGGTCCGCCGCGACGATCACGCCCGCCTCGGAACCCGCGTCCAGAATGAACGCATACCCGTCTTCCTGTCGAATGTCGTCCAGAACTTTGCGGATCTGATCCATGATCGGCTTGACGAGCTCCATCTGCCGCTGCTGCATCCGCTGATCGAGCGAACCCGCACGGCTCTGATAGTCTTCCTGCTTTTTCCGAATCGCCGCCTCACGCTGATCTCGTACGGTCTGCGCGAGCGTCGCCTGTGTCTTCTGATAGTCGGCGATCATCGTCTGGAGCGAGTCGCCCATCTTCTGCACCTGCGCTCGCGACGCCTCCATCTCCTTGTTAAAGGTGTCCTCTGCCTGCTGGCGACCGGGCGCCCGCGACAGAACCACCTTCGAGTCGATGTACGCGATCTTCGGCAGGGCAGCCGCCGGTGGCGCGCTTTGGGCGAGGGCCGGGACCGCGGAAGCGGCGGACAGAACGAGCGCGAGCCTGGTCGCGCGACGAGTCAGATTCATGAAGATCTCCAGAAATTAGAACAATTGTCCAAGTCGGAAGTGAAGCACCCACTTCGGGTCCGGACGCCCGAACTTATCCAGACGGTCGAAACCGTATGCGTAGTCGAGTCCCAGCGGCCCGAGCGGAGTGACCGTCGAAACACCAATGCCGGAACCGCGGAAGAGCCGCGTCGGATCGAACTGACGCGCGGTCTCATAAACGTTGCCGACATCCGTAAACAGGTTCACGTACAACGACTGGTTCATGCGGAAACCCAGCTCACCAGTCGCGGTGAAGAAAGCCTTGCCGAATGACAGTCGAGTGGCGTTGAAGTTGTCGGTCCCCGTGACGTAGCCAAACGGTGAGATCGAGAACTCGGGATAACCCCGGAGCTGTTCGCCGTACTGGACGCCACCCAGCGCAAACTCCTGCGAATAGAAGAACGGTCCCGTGTTCCCGGTGACCACGCCAGCCCGACCAGTGAGGCCGAGGACGAACTTCATCGGCTGAGATCCCTGCGCCTTGCCGCCGATTTGGCCGAGCGGCGCGTATGCACGCATCTCGGTCCGGTACTGCTGGAATGTGTACGTGCCGCCTAACGGGCCTCCCGAGAACTGGGCGCTGACCTGCTGCATACCGCCGGAGGTGGCGAATGGCATGTCGGCCCGCGTGTCGTGCTGCAACGTAGCGCCCAGCGTCGAGCGGAACGAGTCGTTGCCGTAGAGGCTTTTCTGCGCTCCCAGCAATCCGGTGTTGCCGAAACTCACGACCTCAGCGCCATACGAGAGTCGGAGCCGCGTGAACGGTGAGTTCGGAATCGGAAAGCCGACTTCGAACGAGCCGCCGGTGCGCAAGCTGCGCCCGAGGTCGGCAACCGTGTATCGAGCCTGTGATCGGTAGGCGGACACCGTCCCCGAGAAGCGAGTCTGGCGGATCGACGGATCGCTATAAGACAGGTTGAAGTCGTTGACGTAACGGCCGAACTGCCACTGCAGCGTGCCCCGCTTGCATTTACCGAACAGGTTCGGCTGGTCCAGACCGATGAACCCGCCGACGCCGAGTCCCTGGCCCACCGACGCGCCGAAGTTCACGTTGCCGGTGCGCTTCTCCTTCACGTTGAAGATGACGTCTACGTCGCCCTGCTCGTTGGCCGGTCGGGTATCGGGCGGCGGTACCGGCGTCTCGAAAAACCCGAGGTTGCCGATGCTCTGCCAGCTGCGAATCAGGCGGTCCTGATTGAAGACGTCGCCGGGGATGATGACGAGCTGATCACGAATGCAGGATTCGACCGTGTAGTCGTTTCCGGCAATCTCGATGCGGTTGATGATCGCGGGCGCCTTTTCATCGATCACCCAGCGAAGATCCACGACGTGCGAGCTGTCGCTGGTGGTGCGCCGTTCCACGACAGGACGAAGGTCGGCGTAGATGTACCCCTCGTTTCGGTACGCCGTCTGGACGTTGTTGAAAGCCTCATCCCAGCGCGTCTTGTCGAACACGCCCTTCGGGGCTCGGCTATCACCGCCCGTCACGGTGCTCTTCAACATCGACGTGAACGACCGGGTGTAGTCGTCGAATGGGTAAAATCGCCGGAGCTCTTCACTCGGGAACCGGTGATTGCCCTCGATTTGAAAGTCGCCCACACGATACTGCGGGCCCTCCGCGACCGTGATCTCGACGAGCGCCTTACCGTTCGTGCGGTCGACGATCATGGTGTCTCGTACGACCTGGAAGTCGATGTATCCGCGTCGGCCGTAAAGCTCCGGAAGGCGATCTCCGAGGTCACCAGCAAACTTGTCCTCGTCGAAGGCGCCTTTCTTGAACCACCAGAAGCCCTCGGGCTTCGTCTTCATCGCCGCAACGATATCGTGTGAGGCGATCCGCGTGTTCCCCAGAATCCGAATGCCCGACACCGCAACACGACGACCCTCGTCGATCTTGAATGTCAGGCGGATCTGTTGGTTCACCATCGTCGTTTCCGGCTTCACGCGAGCCAGATAATAGCCGTGCGCCTCGTAGAGCGAATCGATGCGCTCGATCGCCCGCGTGACGAGCGCCGGATTGAGCGGCCGCGCCTCGGGAATTTCGATCCGGTCGCGGACTGACTTCTTCGAGACGCGGTCGACGCCTTCGATGTGCAGCTCCGCCAGAACCGGTCGTTCCGCCACGGTGATCGCGAGGATCGTCTTGCCACCCGGTGTTTCGGGGTCGCACGTGATTTTCACATCATCGAACTGCCCCGTCGCGAAAATCGATCGAATCGCACGCTGAATGTCGCGATAGTTGAGCGTCGTGCCGCCAACCAGGCCCGCGTCACCACGAATCGATGCCTCATCGACTTGGTTGTTGCCGCGGATCGCGATGGAATCCGGCACGGTGCAACGGCCGGGTTGTTGGGTATCTTGAGCGAACGCAGGAGCGCTCGCTGCTGCCAGACACAACAGCAGGAGGGACAGTCGAGACATGGCGGTAATATACACGAAAGCACCCGTCGGGTTCAGCGTGCCGACGGGTGCTATCCGTTGTTACTGCCTAATCTTGGCGAGCGCCGGGACGACGCCTGTAATCAGGCTTTTGTCGAACTGGTCAGGACTCGGAAATCCAGCTTTGACTTGTCGGCCGAGACATCGACCTCGATCTCATCTCCCTTCGAGAATTCGCCGACGAGAATCTTCTCCGAAAGCGGGTCCTCGATGAACCGCTGAATCGCCCTCTTGAGCGGCCGCGCACCGAAGTGTTCGTCGTAACCGTGCCCGACCAGGAAGTCGGACGCCGCATCGGTAAGGCGAAGCGTGAGTTCTTCCTCGGTGAGCCGCTTCTGAACGTCCTTGAGCAGGATCCCGACGATCTGGGCGATGTGCTCCTTCTGGAGCGGATGGAACACGATCACGTCGTCCAGACGGTTCAGAAACTCAGGGTTGAAGACGTGCTGCAGCTCTTCCTTAACCTTCTCCTGGATCCGCTCGAAGTTCGCGCGCGTATCCGGAGCTGCAAAGCCGAGCTGCTTGCCCTTGGTGATGTCGCGAGCACCCACGTTCGACGTCATGATCACGACCGTGTTCTTGAAGTCGATCACTCGGCCGTAGTTGTCCGTGAGATGCCCTTCGTCCAGCACCTGAAGCAGAATGTTGAAGACGTCCGGGTGCGCCTTTTCGATCTCGTCCAGCAGCACGACGCTGTACGGCTTGCGGCGCACTGCTTTCGTGAGAGTACCGGAGTCCTCGTAGCCAACGTAGCCCGGTGGCGCGCCGATGAGTCGGGACACGGAGAACTTCTCCATGTACTCGCTCATGTCGACGCGGATCAGAGCGTTCTGATCGGCGAAGAGGAACTTCGCGAGAGCGCGCGCGAGCTCGGTTTTGCCGACACCCGTGGGTCCGCAGAAAATGAACGAGCCGATCGGGCGATCCGGATCCTTGAGCCCAGCGCGGCTGCGCCGGATAGATCGCGAGAGCGCCTTGATCGCTTCTTCCTGCGCGACGACGGACGCGTGCAGCTCTTCTTCCATCCGGAGGAGTCGCGCCGTCTCCGCTTCCTGAAGCCGCGTCACCGGAATTCCCGTCCACCGGCTGACGATGAAGGAGATCTCCTCTTCGCCTAACACGGGACGGTACGACTGACGCCGCTTCTCCCACTCGTCCTGCTTCTTGCGAATCTCGCCCTGCAGCTCACGCTCCTTGTCGCGCAGCGATGCCGCGCGCTCGAAGTTCTGATCGCGAACCGCGGCTTCCTTCTCCGTGTTCACTCCCTCCAGCTGATCCTTGAGCTGCGAAACCTCCGGAGGTGGAACCTGCGCCGCGAGACGCGCGCGCGCACCCGCCTCGTCGATCACGTCGATTGCCTTGTCAGGCAGGAACCGATCGGTGATGTACCGCTCAGAGAGCTTCGACGCGGCAACGAGCGTCGTGTCAGGAATCGTGACACGGTGATGATCCTCGTACTTCTTGCGCAGACCTTTCAGGATCTCGACGGTCTCCTCCACGGAGGGCGGGTCGACGATCACCGTCTGGAAGCGGCGCTCGAGTGCTCCGTCCTTCTCGATGTATTTCCGGTACTCGTTGAGCGTCGACGCACCAACGCACTGGAGCTCGCCGCGCGCGAGCGCCGGCTTGAGCATGTTGCTCGCGTCGATCGCTCCCTCGGCAGCACCGGCACCGACGAGCGTGTGCAGCTCGTCGATGAACAGGATGATGTTCTTGTTCTGCGCGATCTCGTTCATGACCGCCTTGAGGCGCTCCTCGAACTGACCGCGATACTTCGTCCCTGCGATCACGGCGGCCATGTCGAGCGACAGGACCCGATGATCACGCAGCGAATCCGGGCACTCACCATTGGCGATGAGCTGGGCCAGACCTTCGACGATCGCCGTCTTGCCTACGCCGGGTTCGCCGATGAGTACCGGGTTGTTTTTCTTGCGCCGCGTTAGGACTTCCATCACGCGCTCGATTTCCTTGAAGCGCCCGATCGTCGGATCGAGCTGACCTTCAGCGGCGAGCTGCGTGAGGTCACGGCAGAAGTGATCGAGCGCCGGCGTCTTGGACTTCTTCTCGCCCTTGGGCGGAGTCGATTGCGCCGAACCGCTGCCCTGCTGTGCCGTCGGAGTGGTCCCCTGCGGCATCTCGGTCCCGAGCAGGCGAAGCGTCTCGGCGCGTGCCGCGTCGAGATTCACGCCGGCATCGGTCAGCACC
>JAJKIV010000239.1 GCA_021154285.1 Gemmatimonas sp.
CAACGGTCGGTCGTGTAACATGATGGCACTGCTACCGGACCCTTCTAGTCGTCAACGAACTCCACGCTAACGTGGCGATTGATGATTCCGGCTGCAACGCCTCGCTGGAGGAATTGCCGAACGGCGGCGCGGCCGCGATCGCCGTAGTCGAGTGTCCAGTCGTTGACGTACATCCCGACGAACGTGTCGGCCTTCGAGCGGTCGAGGCCACGCGCGTACTGCATCGCATGGTCGAGCGCATTCGTTCTGTGCTTCAATCCGTATGCGATGCTGGCGCGAAGGTGCTTTGAGATCTTCCGGGTCAGATCGTTGCCAAGATCCTTTCGGACGACGTTGCCACCGAGCGGCAGCGGCAGCCCTGTTTCAGAAAACCACCATTCACCAAGATCGACGACGAGGTGCAGGCCGCGTTCGGCGAAGGTCAGCTGGCCTTCGTGGATCAAGAGCCCGAGATCGACCTCGCCGTCAGCCACGCGGTCCTCGATCTGGTCGAATGGAGTGGGGACTGGCTGGAAGTCGGGCTCGTACAGCCTGAGCGCGAGGTACGCGCTGGTGAGTGGCCCGGGGATCGCCACACGCTTGCCCTTCACGTCCTGGCGTGTGGCGGGGGTGCGGCCCACGAGTCGTGGGCCGTAGCGATCTCCCATGGATGCACCGTGCGGAAGGAGCGAGTAGTGGTCGCTGAGGTACGCGTAGGCGTGAATGGAGACCGCGGTAACCTCGAGCTCTCCGCGCATGGCGCGTTGGTTCAGCGACTCGATGTCCTGGAGCTCATGGACGTACTCGAGTCCTTCGGTATCGATCAACCCGTCGGCCAGCGCGTAGAACATGAACGCGTCGTCGGAATCTGGGCTGTGGGCGACGTGGATGCGCATCGGGAATCGGGAATAGGGAATCGGGAATCGGCGGAATAATCCGCCAACGCCCCGGCGCCAGCTATTAACGGCGGCGAGCTTCGGCTAATGCTTCGAGAATGTCGCCCTGGTGGCGCTCGTATTCCGGCAGCTTCTTCGCGGACTCCGATGGTTCTGCGGCGAGCAAGCGCCGGGAGAAGGTGCGAGCGGCGGCTGAGTCGCCGCGAAGCTGTGCGGCGCGGGCTCCGAGGACGAGGCCGAGCAGGTGTGTGGAGTCGGTGGCGAGGATGGAATCCGCTTGTGCGCGTGCTATCTCTGCCGCGCCGGCGACTTCGGCGACTCGGCCGAAGTCGTACCGGAGATCGGCGTCGAGTGGACCGAGTGACTGGTAGACCGAGAGCGCCATGGGGGCGAAGAATTTCACACTGTCGGTCTTTCCCTCCGAGCTCAATCGCATGACGCGATCGAAGAGCCGGTCCGCGCGCTCGCGCGGCGAGAGGTTCGAGATGTCCGGGGCGCGCGGGGCGTTCCCATCCTGAGCAGCGGACGCGAATGGTGCGTCGGCCACCGGAGTAGCGGCGGCTGGTTCACGAGATCCCCCGAAGCGCTGGCCGGCGAGAAACGCGACGAGTCCTAGGAGGGCGATCGCGCCAATGCCCCATGGAAGGACTGACGCCGCGATGCGCTGGGGAGCGGCGATGAACGGTCGGGTTCCGACAGCGGTGCCGCAGCGGTGGCAGAAGCGTGCGCCCGGGGTGAGCAGGGATCGGCATCCGGTGCAGATCGCGTCCGCGACGGCGGCGCCGCATTCGGAGCAATAGCGCCCCGTCGCAGGCGCGGAGCAATTCGGGCAAGGCCTGACGGTCGTAGCGGTGGACATGCGGCAAAACTAACGACCGCGACTCCGCTTCGTACCGTGCTCTCGCCCGCATGCTCCGGGTGGTTCGGCGTTCGCCGATCGTTACTGCGCGTGCTTGCCGGTCGGCTTCGAAATCTGTGCGACGGTCTTTTCGGCGCGCGAGTCGTCCTTCGCCTCGAGGACGATGTCGGCCTGGGAGATGATGCCGACCAGGGCACCACGTTCGTCGACGACGGGGACGCGTCGCACCTGTTCGCGACCCATGAGGTCCATGACATCGGCTACCGAGTCGGTGGCGGTGCTCGTACGGACGTTGGAGGTCATGATATGGCCAACGGACGTCGTTGTGCCGTCACGGCCTTCGGCGACGGCGCGGATGGCAATGTCGCGGTCGGTGAGGACGCCGACGAGGCGCTTGGAGCTCTCGGATTCGACGACGGGCACGACGCCGATGTTCTCGGTCTTCATGAGTCGCGCGGCGTCAGCGAGTGTGGTATCCGGAGTTACGCACGTCGGGTTCTTCGACATGATGTCCTGGGCCTTCATTGCTCCTCCCGGTTTTCGGTTTCGAGACGACGTGGAGGGCGCAAGGGGCGCGCCAATTCTGGGCAATCGGGAATCGGGAATCGGAACTGCCGGGAAGCGGGAGACGGGAGACGGGCAAAAGGCGAAATTGCCGACGGCTACGTGCTACTGCTGCTAGCTGCAAGCCGCTGCTATTATCGCAACGAGCCCGAGACGGTACGGCCAGTTATCAGTTGGCAGCGGTCAGCTGACACGTTGGTTCCCCGTTCCCCGTTCCTGCACTTGTCTCATCCGCATCACACCCCCCGCGACCTCGCGGGCGCAACGAAGAAGGACGTACTCGCGCTGGCGCGTGAGAACAACGTCCGGTTTCTCCGGCTGCAGTTCACCGACATTCTCGGGGTGAACAAGAACGTCGAGCTGCCGGCGTCGCAGTTCGAGAAGGCGCTCGATGGGGACATCATGTTCGACGGCTCGTCGATCGAAGGGTTCGTGCGGATCGAGGAGTCGGACATGCTGCTGTCGCCGGACCTGTCCACGTTCCAGCTCTTTCCGTGGGGTGACAGCGAGAATCGGGTCGCGCGGCTCATCTGCGACATTAACACGCCCGATGGCCAACCGTTCGACGGCGACCCGCGGGCGGCGCTCAAGCGACAGATCGCGCGGGCGGCGGCGTTAGGCTACACGATGAACGCGGGCATGGAAGCCGAGTTCTTCATGTTCAAGCCGGGCGCCGAGGGGGAGGCGGCGACGGTCACGAACGATGTGGGTGGCTACTTCGACCTCGCGCCGGCCGACCTCGGGGAAGACGCTCGGCGCGCGATGGTCGACGTGCTCGAGCGCATGGGGTTCGAGGTCGAGGCGGCGCATCACGAGGTCGCGCACGGCCAGCACGAGATCGACTTTCGTTATGCGGACGCACTCCAGACGGCCGACAACATCGCGACGTTCCGCTTCGTCGTGAAGCACGTCGCCCGGCAGTTCGGGCTCGTCGCGTCGTTCATGCCGAAGCCGATCTTCGGCCAGAACGGGAGCGGCATGCACACGCATCAGTCGCTGTTTCGGGGCGACGAAAACGCGTTCTACGCGCCGAATGCGGAGTGGCAGCTGTCGCCGACTGCGCTCTCGTACATCGGCGGGCTGCTCCGACATGCGCGCGGGATGTGCGCGGTCACGAACCCGCTCGTGAACTCGTACAAGCGTCTCGTGCCGGGCTACGAAGCGCCGGTGAATGTCGCGTGGTCGATGCGGAATCGCTCGCCGCTCATCCGGGTGCCGGACCGAAGGGGGATGGGGACGCGCGTCGAGCTTCGGATGCCTGATCCGGCGGCGAACCCATATCTGGCGCTCGCGGTCATGCTGGCGTCGGGGCTGGATGGGATCGAGACGAGCGCCGACCATCGCGAGCCGGTGAACACGAACATCTGGGAGATGAGCTACCGGGAGAAGCGTCGGCTCCGGATCGATGACCTGCCGCATGACCTGAACGAGGCGCTCGACGAGCTCGAGAAGGATGACGTCATCACGGGCGCGTTAGGTGCCCACATCGCCACGAACTTC
This sequence comes from Gemmatimonas sp., assembly GCA_021154285.1. GTDB lineage: Bacteria > Gemmatimonadota > Gemmatimonadetes > Gemmatimonadales > Gemmatimonadaceae > JAJKIV01. The sequence goes on from JAJKIV010000239.1 coordinate 3,799, forward strand.
CTCGAGGCGAAGCGGCAGGAGTGGCGTGACTACATCACGCAAGTCACGCAGTGGGAGCGTGACAACTATCTGCTGAAATACTAGCCATCAGCCATCAGCCATCAGCGACGGCGGAAAGCTGCGTGCTACTGCTTCCTCGTAACGACTAGAGCCATCGGCACTTTGCGCAGGCCACGCCACGTGTGCGTACCGTCGGCGTCACGCACGAGCATTTGCCCGGAGATCCCGCCATCGAGCGCCACGGCCTGACGCGCGCCGAGGGCGCCCATCAGGGCGGCGAACTCGGGGATCGTGGGGCCGAACGGGATCGAGCCTAACGATTCCCCCAGCGCGTCGAAACGGGTGAGGACGGCGAGCAGACGGCCGTCGGGAAGAGCGCCAAGCCCGAGGCGGGCGTCGCGGTGCTCGACATCGATCCCGCGCCCGGGCTCGCGGAGCGGGGCCGGGATCTCCCCGTCGGCGGTCAGGAGCGTCGGGTAGGACTGAAACGCGGCGACAACGCCGCGGCGAACGCTGGCGTCTTTGACGCTGTCCGGGCCGATCCAGCGTACGGCGCCTGACGAGTCGACCGCGATGGCCGTCGTCAGTGGACCCGAGCCCGGCGCGAGGAATTGGTGGCCGTCGAGGACCACCCAACCCCACGGGAGGGTCCGGACGAACTGTCCCACGTTGACCGCCATGATTGCGTCGGGGCGTGCATCGTCGACGGTCCACGCGGCACGCTCGCCGCCGGCGGTAAACGCGGTGTCGAGCCGGAGCCGCACGAGCCGCGGGTCGATGCGAACCACCACCGCCCGCAGTCGCCTGGCCTCGCCGGAACCGGCGAGTCGCAGCTCCCCCCATTCGACGCCGTCGGCGGCGGTCCTCCAGCGCACCGCGTCGGCGACTGCGTTGTGCGGGCCGCGCCACCGATCGGGGGCTTCGTCCGAACGCCACCATTCGCGCCACGCCTTTCCAGTCCACACCGCAAGCGACGATGGCGGCAATCCAGCCCGTGCGGGCGCACGATCCGCCGCGGGGCGCAGCGGCGTTGCGGCGATCGCCACGAACGCGATCGCCGCAACGCGCACCGCTCCACGCCACGCCCTGACCGGCATCACATCACCTTCTCGAGATCCGCGCGGTGCGCGCCTAACGCCTGCCGCTCGCCGGCGCTGAATCCACCCGGCTCCGCGTTGTACTTCACGGCGGACAGGTACGCTTCGACTCGTTCACGAGCCATCTGGTACTGCCGTTCCGTGAGCTTGCTCTCCTTCACTTCGGTCTCGGCAGCCTGCTGCTCGAGCTGACGGATCGACTCGGTCAACTTGTTCGCCAGGGCGTTGAGCTTCTCGGACTGCACCATGGCGGCTGGCTGCGCGGGGAGGCTGCCGCATGCCTTGTCGGCGGCGAGCGAGTCGACATTGTCGCTCTCTGGCGCGCCACCGTTCAACTCGATCATGAGGCGATGGACCTCGGCCGTGTCACCCTTCTGCTGGGCGACCGCCATCTTCTGGGCCATGGCGATCGCCTTCTCGCGGAAGGCCGGGTCGGACATCGCCTTCGCCTGCAACTCCTTCATGCGCTGGTCGTTCGCCTGCTGCCGCTTCTCGCGGGAGGCGTGAATCGCGTCGTTCCGGCAGCGCTGGCTCTCGTCGCGCTTCACCGTGTACGCGTCGATCGCCTTGGAGTTTTTCTGAGCGAGGTCCGCGCTCTGATTCGCGGCCTGATCCCGTTGCGCGATGAGCGTCGCCCTGCTCGGCGATCCGTTCGTTCCGTCGAGCACTGCCCGTCCGGCGGAGAGCCCGCGGATGATCTGCGAGACGCGGTCGTTCGTGAGCTCCAGTGTCACGTCGTCGAATTTCGGTGGGGCGCCCGGATTCGAGGCGGCGCGGTTGACGCGCTTTTCGACCTGGTTTGCGACCTGCTGCTCAACCACCCTGTCTTTCGCTTTCTTGACCAACCCGCCCAGCTGGGCGTGCGCACCGTGGAAGGGAACTGCCAGAGAGGCGACGACTGCGGCGGCGATACCGCGGCGCGAGAAGGCGCGCGCGCGGGTGGAATATGCGTAGCTCATGACTTGCTCCGTTGGCGTCCGACGACTGCTGGTATGTGACTCGGAACGTGCAAACCCGAACGTTGGCAGGTGCTGATTGCTGTTCGTACGGTGGGACGGCGCGCGGAGTGTCCGAAGAGTTCCAGCGCCCTACCCCAAGGTTGCGGGACGCCGACCCGGCCGCGTGGGTCGAACGACCTATCCGCGGCGACGGTTTACCGTCGGCGGAAACGAGGGTCCCGGTCGGCATGGTCGATGGATACCGACAGACGGCGAAGCGTTCTCGCGCGTGGATCGTCATTCCCTATGCCGATGCCCGGCGTGTGCGTTGTATCACACTCCGGTTGGTCATTAGTTTCGCAACCTTAGGGGCTGTCAGCTTACGGTGCGCGTGAACGGTCAGTGAGACGATCGTTCGTGCGCAGGAGCGGTTTGTGCCTTACGCGTTCGAAGCCCGCGACCGGAAATGATGCTAGCCACACCACGCCGCCCGTTGCGGGCGATTGCCGCGTTCGAGTGGGTCTCCATCCTCGCGGGCGGAGCCTCGGCGCTGATTGGCGTGCTGGTGCTGGTCGGGTGGTCGCGCGGCATCGACGGGCTCAGGACGATCCTTCCCGGGCTCATTCCCGCCATTCCGAACACGTCGGTCGCGTTCATCATCGGTGGCCTCGCCGTCATGTCGGCCAGCCGGGAGCGGTACGACGAACGCTTCGTCCTGATCACGCGCGTACTGGCGGTCGCGTTGACCGCGTTAGGTATCCTGTTCTTCGTCGAGCAGGCCGCGAACATCGATCTGGGCGTCGACCTCCTGCTGTTCGGCAATGCGGTACGGGCGATCGATTCACAGTCGGCGGGACGCCCGGCCATCAACTCCGCGGTCGTCATGCTGCTCGACGGTGCTGCGCTGCTCGTGATCGACGCACGAACGGCTCGAGGACGGCGACCGGCGGAGCTGCTCGGTGGCCTCGCGGTGCTTGTCACGTTCGCGGCGATCATCGGATACATGTACAACGTTCGCGTCCTGTACAGCTTCGGGCCGCAAGGACACATGGCGCTCCTCACCGCGATCGTCCTGTCCGTGCTCAGCCTCGGTGTTCTGTTCGCCCGTCCGGAGGAGGGCGTGGTCTCGCTGGTGGCGGCGGCGGACCCGGGTGCGGCGATGGTGCGACGGCTCATCCCTCCCGCGTTCATCGTGCCGATCGGGCTGGGGGCGCTGTGGCTGCTGGCTGGCGACGCGAACTGGGTGTCGCGTGAGGCCGCCGTGAGCGCGTTCGTGGGCGCGGTGGTCATCACGTTCCTCACGCTCGTTATGCGTGCCGCAGTCGTTGTCCGAAACGCCGACCTGCAGCGCGACGAGATGATCCTCCGCGCCGAGTCGGCGCGGTCGGCTGCCGAGCGCGCGGCGGACCGAACCAACCGACTCCGGCGCACGGCAGAAGCACTCTCCAGTGCCCTAACGCCGATCGCGGTGGCGCGCGTCATCGTTTCCGAGGGGTTGCCGGCGCTCAGCGCGGCGGCGAGCGAGGTCGCCGTGCTCACAGCTGATGGCAACGCGCTAGATCTCATGGCGGTGAGCGGACTGCCGTCCGACGTCGCCGACGCGTGGCGGCGCTTCCCGGTGACAAGTCGCGTGCCGCTGGCGGATGCCGTCCGCACTACTGAGCCAGTGCTGCTCGACTCGCCGGAGGAGATCGCACATCGCTACCCGGACCTCGCGCCGGTGCTCGAGCGCGTGAACGTTCGCGCGATGATCGTGACACCGATGGTGGTCGACGGCAGGCCACTCGGCTCGTTGAGCTTCAGCTTCAGTGGGCCGCGGGCGTTCGACGAGAGTGACGTCACCTTCACCCGTGCACTCGGCCAGCAATGCGCGCAGGCGCTGGAGCGAGCGCGACTGTTCGCGGCCGAGCAGTCCGCCAGATCGGAGGCGGAGGCCGCGAACCGTGCCAAGACGGAATTTCTGGCGATGATGTCGCACGAGCTGAGAACGCCGCTCAATGCCATCGCCGGATATGCCGAGTTGATGGAGCTTGGCATCAGCGGCCCGGTGAGCGACACGCAGCGTGACCAGCTTGGCCGGATCCGCCACAGCCAACGGCATTTGCTGGGCATCATCGAGGACCTGCTGGACCTCTCACGGCTCGAGCACGGGAAGCCGGCCGACATCGAGCTGGGCCCGGTGCCAATCCACGACACGTTAGGCAACCTCGAGCCGCTCATCGCGCCGCAGCTCAAGGCCCGGAACCTGTCGTACATCTACAACCCGGCCGAGGGCGGCCTCATCGCGTACGGGAACCGGGCGCGTATCGAGCAGATCGTGCTCAACCTGCTCTCGAACGCGATCAAGTACACCGCGCCGGGCGGACGCGTCGGGCTATCCTGTGGGCTCCACGGCGGTCAGGTGGAGGTTCGCGTGAGCGACACCGGCCATGGGATCCCGCGTGAGAAAATGGATTCGATCTTCGAGCCCTTCACACGGCTGGAGATGGACCTCACGCGGACGACGGAGGGGACGGGGCTGGGTCTCGCGATCAGTCGGCAACTTGCCCGGGCGATGCTGGGCGATCTCACTGCCCGGAGCGAGATCGGGCGGGGCTCGATCTTCACCCTCACGCTGCCCATCAACGCTCCCGTGATCGCCGACCAGCCGCCGCCGATCACCCCGTCGTCCTCCATGATTGCTGTGCCTCGCGACGCCATCCCGCTTCACCGCGTACGCATGTAGCTCGGGGACGGGCGGCGGGCGACAGGCGACGCCGAAACGGCGCGTCCCCAGTCGACCGCCTCTTTCGGCTCCACAGTTTTCTGACAGAGGGGGCCCGGACGTCGATGAGGCCCCGGCGGCCGTCGCGCTTTACATTGACAGGGTCCCGCCGGCGCCGCGCGGCGGGCGACGACTTCAACCATTCGGTCCGTGCTGGCAGGGATGCGCCGGTTACGCGCGACGATCGCGGTGGTGGTGTGTACGTTCACCGCCGCGTCGGTTGCCGCCTATCAGGTCTACAACGCCGTGTGCGCGCAGGAATCGGCCGCACAGCGCGCGCTCCTGTCGCACGCGCGGTTTGCGGCGTGGACGTTTGCGCGCGAGGCCAACGATGAGGTGGAGCGCGCCGCGCGCCGTGTGCTGGCGCCGACGGTGGCGCTCGCGGTCGATCCCGGCACGGAGTCGGCGCCTTCGGTGCTGGTGGCGGAGGGCATCCAGGCCGCCCGCCGCTGTGCCTGCGTGGCGGTGCCGGACGTTCGATTCACGTTTGCGGTCGATCTCGCGCGTGGTGAGGTGGTCGTCGGAGCGGTCGGTGATGAAATGCCCGAGACGCCGAGTGCCGAGATCAAGCGCAGTGTGATCCGGACGGTTCGTGATGGTCTCGCGGCCGGTGCCGTGACGGGAGACCCGGTGATTGCTCGCCTGCCCAGCGACGGCACGATCGCGATCGCTTTCATGTTCGCCGGACCTACGGGGGTGCATCGGGGTGGCGGACCGCACGCTGCGTATGGCTATGCTTTCGACGTGGGGTCGGCGGGTCGGTCGGTGTTCCCCGCGGTGCTGGCATCCCGTGCGCTGCTTCCACCTACCGGCTCGGCGGCTCTGCCCGCCGACTCGGCCCTCACGCTCTCGGTGGCCGGTCCGGACGAGCGGGTGATCTTCCGTTCGGCGGCGACGCGCGGGCTCCGCCCGGCAGCCACGTTAGGCATGACCGGCGCCTTCGACGGGTTCGCGGTGCGGGTAGCAATGCGCCCCGCGTTTGCGGCGCGTGTGGCGGGGGGCACGTGGACGTGGAACCGGTCGCAGCTCGTGCTCGGCCTCATCACGCTGAGTGCCGGGCTCGTGATCGTGTCGCTTCTGCAGCTGCATCGTGAGCGACAGCTCGCGCGGGTGAAGAGCGAGCTCGTGTCAGGCGTGTCGCACGAGCTCCGGACGCCGCTGGCGCAGATCCGGATGTTCGCCGAGATGCTGCGACTTGGCTGGGTGCGCAGCGACGACGAGCGACAGCGGTCGGTCGCGATCATTGACCAGGAGGCGCGGCGGCTGGCGCATCTCGTCGAGAACATTCTGCAGTTCTCCCGCGCCGAACGGTCGGCACCGCGTCTGTCGCTCGCGCGGTTGGAGCTGGCCACGCTCGTGGACGAAGTCGTGGACAGTTTCGCGCCGCTGGCGGGCTCGCGCGGCGTAACCGTGCGCACGGCGCATTCGGGCCATGCCGTGGCGCTCGCAGACCGGGATGCACTACGACAGGTGCTGCTCAACCTTCTGGACAATGCGGTGAAGTATGGCCCGGCGGGTCAGACGATCACGGCGGGAACGCGCGTAGATAGTGGTGGGCGAGTGCAACTCTGGGTGGACGATCAGGGCACTGGAATCGCGGCGCGCGACAAGGCGCGTGTCTGGGAGCCGTTCCGGCGGCTCGACCGCGCGGTGGAGGCGGGAATTTCGGGCAACGGCATCGGATTGGCGGTCGTGCGCGAGCTGGTGAGCGCGCAGGGCGGGACGGTGGCCGTGCACGATGCGCCGGGTGGAGGCGCGAGCTTCGTCGTGACGCTGCAAGCGTCGGCGGAGGCCTCTCGGGCGCACGCTGACGTCCGGCCTAACGAGTCCGACAACTTTGCCGAGGCGACACCGCGCGAGCACTCGTTGTCATGAAGCGAATTCTGATCGTCGAGGACAACGCCGACCTGGCGTTCGGCCTTCGCAACAGTCTCGAGATCGCGTCGTACGAGGTGATCGTCGCGAACGATGGGCCGTCGGGACTCCGCGAGGCGCGAACCGTCTCGCCCGATCTGATCATCCTCGACCTCATGTTGCCGGGCATGGACGGCTATCGCGTACTGCGAGCGGTTCGCGAGGGTGGCTCGCAGGTGCCGGTGCTGATCCTGACGGCGCGCGGGGAGGAAGCGGACAAGGTGACGGGGTTCCGCCTCGGCGCCGATGACTACGTGACGAAGCCATTCGGTGTCCTCGAGTTGGTGGCTCGCGTGGAGGCGGTGCTTCGGCGCGCGTCTGCCTCGTCGAGTCCGAAGGCACCGCCGTCGGACGCCTCGCGGTTTGGGGACATCGAGATCCAGCCGGTGGCGCGCGTGGTGAGGAAGAACGGCCGGCCGGTCGAGCTGTCGCCGAAGGAATACGAGCTTCTGCTCGCGCTCGTGCAGCGGCCGGGACAGGTGATCTCGCGGGCGGAGCTGCTCAAGACGGTGTGGGGCTACCACGCATCGGTCGTGAGCCGAACGATCGATACGCACATTGCCGAGCTGCGCCGAAAGCTCGAGCCGAATCCGGCATCTCCGCGGCACATCACCACCGTTTGGAAGACGGGGTACCGGTTTTTGCCATAACGGCAGGCGGCAGACGGCAGGCGGCAGGCGACGGGGGAACAGCCGCTGGATGCTGGCTGGTCGTGCTGGCTGCTGGCTGACACCGCGGCGAGTCCCGTATTCGGGACGGCGGGCATCCCGGCGTTGGGAATTCGGGGGTGGCGTCTGCTGCCAAATCGAGGACGTAACTCGCGCGCCTGCTAGACGTTAGGCGGCGATTGCGGCTCTGGCACCAGGCTCGCTAAGCACGCGAGTCGCCCGCGATGCCCGATTCCCCATTCCCGATTCCCGATGTTCCGCTACGCGCTCCGCACACTCGCGAAGAGTCCGGCGTGGACGGCTGCTGCGGTCGCGTGCCTCGCGATCGGCATTGGCGCGAACACGACCGTGTACACGGCCATGCGGGCGATCGCCATTGAGCCCGTCCCGACGCCCAACAGCGACCGGCTCGTCATGATGTCGGAGGTGAAGCCGCGGGACCCGGACGACGTCGACTTCGATCAGATCGCGCCCGCAAATCTCGTGGACTGGATGCAGCAAACCCGAACGCTTGAGCACATCGCCGCGTTCGCGTGGTGGGACGTCAACATCACCGGCATCAACGAACCGGAACGCGTCACGGGATTTCAGGTGACGCCCGAGTTCTTCCGCACGCTTGGCGAGCGACCCGTGCTCGGGCGTGCGTTCACCGGCGATGAAGGACGTGAAGGGAACACCGATCGCGTCATACTCAGCCATCCCCTGTGGGTCCGGCGGTTCGGAGGTGATTCGGGGGTCATCGGGCGAACGGTGCAGCTCAACGGCGTGAAGCACACGATCGTCGGCGTCATGGGCAGGGACTTCATCTTCCCGCCGGGCGCCGAGCTCTGGAAGGCCTTCGCACTTGCCGGAACGGTTGCGAGCGATCGCGACGGACGATCGTTGAGCGTGATCGGTCGAATACGGCCTACGTCCACGCTCGCGGAAGCGCGCGCCGAGGCACGTGCCATCGCTCGACGGCTCGAGCTGCAGTATCCCGAAATGAACGGGAAGTGGGGGATGAAGGTCGAGCCGGCCCAGGTGTTTTACGGGCGTCATCCGCGACCGTACATGGTCGTGATGCTCGCGTCCGTGGCGCTGGTGTTGCTCATCGGGTGCGCGAACGTCGCGAACCTGCTGCTAGCGCGGGCGACGACCCGCGGGCGGGAGCTCGCCGTGCGCGTCGCGTTAGGCGCCCGCCGCAGCGATCTCGTGCGGCAAATGCTTGCCGAGAGCATGGTCATCGCGATTCTCGGGGGGGCGCTGGGTATGCTGCTGGCCCTGTGGGGCGTAAAGCTCATGCGAGACTCGCTGCCGCCGGACCTGGTACGCTTCAACCCGGGGTGGACCCGCATCACGATCAATGGACACGCGCTGCTGTTCACCGTGGCTGTGTCCATCGCGACCGCCGTGGCGGTAGGTCTCGTTCCGGCGCTCATCGCGTCTCGTGCCGACCCGCAGCAGGCACTGAAGGAAAGCGGACGGACGAGTAGCGGTGGCGCCGGGCGTCTCCGTCTTCGGAGCCTCCTGGTTGTGGGGGAGGTAGCGCTCGCGCTGATGCTGCTCTTCGGGACCGGCCTCATGGTGCGGAGCTTCATCGGCCTCGTCGAAACGGACCAGGGATACGCCATCGAGAGGGCGCTCACGATGCAGCTCACGCTGCCCCGCTCGCGCTACAAGTCCGATGACGACAGGGCGCAGTTCTACTCGAAGCTCCTCGATCGCGTGCGAGAGCTACCCGGGGCGAACGCGGCCAGCCTCATCAATGAGCTCCCACCGTCGTGGAACGACAACAGCAATCGATTCATTCTCGAGGGCGAGCCCAAACCGCAGCGGGGTGATCCGGCGCATCAGGAGCGCATGCACCTCGTGTGGGATGGGTATTTCGCCGCCATGGGCACCGCCGTCAGGCGCGGCCGCGAGTTCGATCGTCACGACGACACGGCGCACCCGTCGGTGGCGATCGTCAGCGAGGCATTCGCGCGCAAGTACTGGCCGGGCCAGGACGCGGTGGGTAAGCGGATCTCTTTCCTCGCGGACTCGATGTACCTAACGACGGTCGTTGGCGTGGTCGCCGACGTGCGGCATAACCCGAACGTGGGGCGCGCGCTGCTCGCGCCGGTCGTGTACGTCGCCGCCGCGCAGGGGCCATGGGACACGATGACGCTCGTTGTGCGAACGGCTGGGAGTCCGCTCGCGGTGACCTCGGATGTGCAGCGCGTGATCACGTCGCTCGATCCAGCGCTGGCGCCGGGTAACGTGCAGACGCTCGAGAGAATGCTGTCGTCCTCCCTGTCACCCCAGCGAGTCACGGCCGCGATGCTGAGCGTGTTCGCCGGCATCGCACTGTTGTTGGCGGTGATCGGCATTTACGGTGTGATCTCGTACACCGTCAACCAGCGCACGCACGAGATTGGAATCCGCATGGCGCTCGGCGCACAGCGGTCGGACGTGATTCGACGGGTGCTCCGTCAGGGCGTAGTGTTGGCCGCGCTCGGTATCGCGATCGGAGCCGTCGGTTCGTTCGCGATGGCCCGTGGGATGACGGTCTTGCTGCACGAGGTGAGTCCGACGGATCCGCTGACGTTCGTCGCGGTGGCGGTGATACTCGCGGCGGTCGCGGTGCTAGGGAGCTGGCTTCCGGCGCGGCGGGCGGCGGCTGTGGATCCTGTCGTGGCGTTGAGGGACTCTTGAGGGATGAGGGAGGCGTTCCGGCCACCAACGCCGGCTGGCGGGCGCGCATCGTCCCGTTGCGCGACGACCTCGCCGCAGACTTCCGATCAGGTCTCTATCTGCTCGCGGCGACGGTTGTGCTCGTACTGCTGATCACGGGTGCGAACGTCGCGAACCTCATGCTGGCGCGCACGAACACGCGCCGCCCGGAGCTGGCGGTCCGAGTTGCGTTAGGCGGCAGCCGACGCCAGGTGGCGCGCCAGCTGCTGGCCGAAAGCATCGTCATTGCTGCCGCGGGTGCCGCGTTGGGGATGCTCACCTCGCTGTGGGGTGCCCGGCTCGTGCGGGAGGTCGTGCCTGATGGCAATCGCACCGGGGCCGGCGTGAGCCGTGCGCGCTTGCGGCGGGCGCTGGTCGTTGGGGAGATCGCCGTGTCGCTCGCGCTGCTCGTCGGGGCACTGCTGTTGACTCGCAGCTTCGCCCGGATGGAGCGCTCTGACCCCGGTTTCGACGCGACGGGTGTGTTGACGCTCCGGGTTTCGCTGCCCGAGTCGCGCTATCCGAGCGACTCGTCCATCGCGCGCTTCCACGAGCAGCTGCATGCCGGACTGCGCGCGCTGCCAGGCGTGACATCGAGCGCGAGCGTGCTGACGCCGCCCTTGAGCGACGAGAACATCTTCACCGCCATCACGATCGAAGGACAACCGGCCGAACCGGGGCAGGCGATGCACGCGCATCGCCAGGCGGTCACGCCGGGCTATTTCTCGGTGCTGCACATTCCGCTTCTGAAAGGGCGAGCCTTCACCACCGCCGATGACGCGTCGGCGCCACGCGTGGCGATCGTCACTGACGCGCTCGCGCGCAATCGGTGGCCGAACGAGAGCGCCGTGGGCCGCCGGTTCAAGCTCGGGCAGGCGGACTCGGACGAGAGGTGGGTCACCGTGATCCGCGTGGCGCGCGACGTCAAACAGTTTGGCGTCCGCGACGGCACCCCCGACGGGATCTATCTCCCCTTGGCGCAGTCGCCGCCGCGGACGGCGACGATCGCGCTTCGGGCCGACGGGGAGCCGACTGCGCTCGCGGCGCCGGTGAGGCGGGTCGTTCGCCTCCTCGACCCCGAGCTCGCGGTGTTCGGCGTGGAGGCGATGCCGCGAACGCTCGCGCGGTCGATCTGGCAGCCAAAGTTGCAGTCGCTCCTCGTCGGCACGTTCGCGGTCATCGCGCTCGTGCTTGCCGCCGTCGGCGTGTACGGCGTGGTATTGTACTCGGTCGCACAGCGGACTCGCGAGATCGGCGTGCGCATGGCGCTCGGAGCGCAGCGGTCCGCAGTGTTGCGGCTAGTTCTCGCGCAAGGCGTGCGCCTAACGCTTATCGGTGTAGCGCTGGGGCTCATTGGCTCGCTTGCCGGTGCGAGGCTGCTCCAGGGACTCCTGTTCGGCGTGGGCGTGCACGACCCGCTGACGTTCGCAGGCGTTCCCATTCTTCTCGCGTTCATTGCCGTGATCGCGTGCTATCTGCCCGCCCGGCGGGCGGCGAGCGTGGATCCCGCGATCGCGTTGCGCGCGGACCGGTGATGCGACGATTCCTTCTTCGACCGAGATGTTGATCAACGACATTCGATTCGCTGTCCGCGCGCTCAGGCGCAGCCGGACATTCACTCTTACGGCGCTCGCCACGCTGGCGCTCGGGATCAGCGTGAATACCGCGATCTTCAGTGTGATCGATTCGGTGCTGCTCACGCCGCCGCCGTTCGATCATCCCGAGCGCATCGTCACGATCGAGGCAGAGAACAAGGCGCAGGGGCTCGAGGGCTCGAGCCTCGCGTATCCCGACGTGCTCGACTGGCGTGCCAACGCGCACGCGTTCGACGAGATCGCGATCTACCGCAACCAGACGTTCAACGTCGCCGCCGATGACCGGGCCGAGCGCGCGAGCGGGGCGCGGGTGTCGGTGAACTACTTCCGGGTATTCGGTGTTACGCCGCAACTAGGGCGCACGTTCCTGCCGGAAGAGGAAACGTTAGGCAGGGAGCGCGTGCTCGTGCTGAGCGACGCATATTGGCGGCGCCGATTCGCGGCGTCCCCGGCGATCATCGGCCACCAGCTGCTGATCAACGGCTGGCAGTATACCGTCGTGGGCGTGATGCCCACAGGGTTCACCTACCCGCCGAGCGCCGAGGCGTGGTCGCCGTTCGCGGCGGATTCGCAGGCGATGCATCGTGGGAGTCGATTCATTCGCGGTGTGGGCCGGCTATCGGCCGCGGCGACGATCGAGCAAGGTACCACGGAGCTCAACGCCGTCGCGAAGCGGCTCGAGCAAACGTATCCCGGATCGAACACCGGGTGGCGAGCCACCGCGCAGCCCATTCAGGCCGCAATGGTCGGGCGCGCGCCGGCGATCCTCTACACGTTCCTTGGCGCGGTGGGGTTCGTGCTACTCATCGCGTGCGCGAACGTTGCGAACCTGTTGTTGGCCCGCGCGTCCGGGAGGGCGCGCGAAGTCGCCGTGCGGAAGGCGCTCGGGGCATCGAGCTGGGTCCTGACGCGGCAGCTACTCACCGAGAGCATCGTGCTCGCAGTGGGAGGCGCGACGCTGGGCGTTCTGCTCTCGTTATGGGAAGTGCGTCTGCTGAGGTCCGTGGTGCCTGTTCCGCTTCCGCCCTGGCTGTCGATCGACGTGAGCGGACGCGCACTCGTGTTCACGGTAGTGCTGGCTGTGGTGACCGGCGTGATTGCGGGGATCGTGCCGGCGCTCAAGCTGGCGCGTGGCGGCGTACGCGAGTCGCTGGCGACGGGTGTGCGCGGATCGGGATCCGTGCGTCGCAGTCGGACGCAGCGTGGCCTTGTCATCGCCGAGGTTGCACTCGCTGTCGTTCTGCTTGCGGGTGCCGGCCTGCTGCTCACGAGCTTCGCCCGGTTGCAGGCGGTCTCACCCGGCTTCTCGGCCGATGGCGTGCTCGCCGCACGCCTAACGCTTGCCGGTCCGTCGTATCAGGACCGCACCGCGATGGTGCGCTTCTACGACAATGTGCTGAATCGACTGAGAGAGACGCCTGGCGTGGTGGCTGCGGGCGCGGCAGGGGCGTTGCCGCTCTCGGGATCGGCCAACACGTCGAGCTTCCAGATCCCGGGACGACCTGCGCCACCCGATGGCCAGGGTCCGACATCGCGGTGGGAGCGGGTGACGCCAGACTACTTCCGAGCGCTCGGAATTCCGCTCAAGGCGGGGCGCGAGTTCAACGCCCATGATGACGCGAATGCGCCGGCCGTGATCGTCGTGACGGAGTCGTGGGCGCGGACGTTTTTCCCGGGTGAGCGAAACGTCGTTGGCCAGGTCCTGGGACAGGGCGGGTCGGAGAAGCAGCAGACGATCGTCGGAGTTGTGGGCGATGTGCGCCAGGACGGCCTCGAGGCGCCGGTGCAGCCGACGATGTATCTCGCGTATGCACAGGCGCCGGATGGTGGCATGACGGTGGTTGTACGCTCGTCAGGCGATGCGGCGTCGCTGACGGGCGCGGTGCGCGACGTCGTACGCGCCGTGGATGCGACAATTCCCGTCTATGACGTGTCGACAATGCAGGAGCAGGTGTCCCGCTCGATCCTGGCGCAGCGATTGAGCGGATCGATGATCGGCGTGTTCGCGCTCATGGCGCTCGTGCTGGCGAGTGTCGGTGTGTATGGGCTCATCGCGTATTCCGTTGCGGAGCGTCAGCACGAGATCGGGATTCGACTCGCATTGGGGGCGCAGGGGCAGGATGTGAGGCGCCTCGTGGTGGGTCAGGGTGTGCGGTTGACGCTCATGGGGGTCGCGATCGGCATCGTCGGCGCAACGCTGGTTGGCCGGAGCTTGCGCAGCCTGTTGTATGACGTGAGTGCCATCCACGTTCCGACGTTGGTTGTCGTGTCGGCCGTTCTATTGTTGCTGGCGGTGGTCGCGAGCTGGATTCCCGCTCGGCGTGCGGCAAGGACTGACGTTCTCGGGGCTCTCCGCGGCGATTAGAGGATCAAAGGGGTCAGAGTCGTTTTAATTCGAGATCCTTGCAGTGCCGAGTTCCCGGAATTCAAACGACTCTGACCCCTTTGATCCAGTTCGAAGCCAGGCGTACACTCTAGCGCATGTCGCCGAACCAGACCGCCGCGCCGCAGGTCCTGATTGCCGATGACCAGCCGGCGGTTCTCGACGCGCTCCGGCTCCTCCTGAAGGAGGAAGGGTGGCGCGTCGTCACGGCGTCGCGGCCCGTCGAGATTCTCAAAGCGGTCGAGTCGCACGCGCTCGACGCGGTCGTCATGGATCTCAACTACGCGCGCGACACGACGTCGGGTAAAGAAGGCCTCGACGTCCTCGGCCGGGTGCGCGCGCTCGACGCGACGCTCCCAATCGTCGTTATGACTGCGTATGGCAGCGTCCAGGGCGCGGTCGAGGCCATGCGGCGCGGAGCGGCGGACTACATCGAGAAGCCGTGGGACGACGAACGGCTCGTCGCCATCCTCCGCACGCAGATCGAGCTCTCGCGCGCTCGGCGCACGAACGAGCGACTCGCTACCGAGAACAAGCGCCTGGCGCCTAACGCGCCAGCGCTGGTCGCCGGGTCGCGCGCGATGCAGTCGGTGCTCGAGCTCATCGACCGGGTCGCGGCCTCCGACGCGAACGTCCTCATCACTGGCGAGCACGGCACGCGGAAGGAAGTCGTCGCCCAGCGCCTGCACGCGGCGTCGAACCGCGCGTCCCGGCCGCTCATCACCGTCAACGCCGGCGGACTCTCCGAGGGCGTGGCGGAGAGTGAGCTGTTCGGGCACGTGAAGGGCGCGTTCACCGATGCGAAGACCGACCGCGTTGGATGCTTCGAGCTCGCCGACGGCGGGACGCTCTTCCTCGATGAGATCGCGAACATGGCCGCCAAGCTCCAAGCGAAGCTCCTGCGCGTCCTGCAGACCGGGGAGTTCCAGCGTGTGGGTTCATCGCGCACGCTGCGCGCGGACGTGCGCGTTCTCGCCGCGACGAACGCGGACATCAAGGCCGAGATCGCGGGCGGTCGGTTTCGTGAAGACCTGCTGTATCGCCTGAACACCGTGGAGATTCGCCTTCCGCCGCTCCGCGACCGCCGCGATGACATCCCCCGGCTTGCCACACACTTCCTCGGCGAGTACTCGGCTCGCTACCGCAAGACGCTCCACGGTTTCGATGACGATGCCACCGCGGCCATGCAGGCACACGGCTGGCCGGGCAACGTCCGCGAGCTGCAGCACGCGGTCGAACGGGCAGTCCTCATGGCGCGCACCGGTTTTATCACGAGCGACGACCTCGGCCTTCGGGCGAGCGCGCCGGGAAGTGCGGCCGATCTGTCGGGCATGACGATGGATGACGCCGAGAAGTACATCATCCAGCAGGCGCTGGCGCGGAACGGCGGCAACGTTGTCCAGGCGGCGGAATCGTTAGGTATGAGCCGCAGCGCGCTGTACCGGCGGATACAGCAGCATGGACTCTGATCGAGGGACTCGAGAAGCCGGGACTCGGGACTCGGGGCTCGGGACTCGGCGTGGGTCCGGATCTTCTCGTGCGCGATTACCGGTCGAGTCTAGAGTTCCGGTCATCGTTCTCGTTGGCGGACTGCCGGGCGTCATCGTTGCCCTCGTTTGGCTCTGGAGCGGTAACCACGGTATCGAAGTGCGGTGGACGCTCACCGTTATCGTGGTGGGTGCATGGCTCACGGCGGCCGCGGTTGCGCGGGAGCGTGTCATCCGGCCCATCCAGACCCTCTCGAACCTCCTTTCCGGCCTTCGCGAAGGCGACTATTCGGTGCGTGGCGCTGGAGGCAACGAAGCCGACGCACTCGGCATCGCCATCGCCGAGGTCAATGCGTTAGGCGCCACGCTCCAGGCGCAGCGGCTTGGCGCTATGGAGGCCACCGCGCTGCTGAGAACCGTGATCGCCGAGATCGACGCGGCGATCTTCGCGTTCGACAGTGAGGGGAAGCTTCGGCTCGTGAACCGCGAGGGCGAGCGATTGCTCGGTCAGCCGATCGAGCGGCTGCTGGGGCGCGGCGCTGAGACGTTAGGTCTGGACGTCTACCTGCGCGAGGACGCGCCGCGCACGCTCGACATCGCGCGCGACGGCCGCATGGCGCGTTGGGAGGTCCGGCGGCGGGAGTTCCGGCAGGATGGGTTGCCACATCAGCTGCTCGTACTCACCGACGTGAGTCACGTGCTGCGGGAGGAAGAGCGGCTGGCGTGGCAGCGAATCGTTCGGGTGCTGAGCCACGAGATCAACAACTCGCTCGCGCCCATCAAGTCGATCGCGCGCAGCCTGCAGCGCGTGCTCAAGCGCGATCCGCGCGCACCCGACTGGGAGCAAGAGGCACTGCACGGGCTCGACGTGATCGAGGGGCGGTCGGGATCGCTCAGTCGGTTTCTCCAGGCGTACGCGCGTCTCGCTCAGCTACCCAAGCCCATGCTTCGGCCAGTCGACGTGGAGGATTGGGTGCGCCGAGTCGTCGAGCTGGAGGAGCGAATGCCGGTGGTGTTGTGTCCCGGTCCGCCGACGACTGTCCTCGCCGATCACGACCAGCTCGATCAGCTCCTCATCAACCTCGTGCGCAACGCTGTGGATGCCGCGTCCGACACGGGTGGTGGTGCACGTGTTTCGTGGACGAGCGACGACACCTCGGTCGTCGTGGTGGTCGAGGATGAGGGGCCGGGCCTGGCTGACACGGCGAACCTCTTCGTGCCGTTCTTCACGACAAAGGCGGAAGGAACCGGGATCGGGCTTGCGCTCAGCAGGCAGATTGCCGAGGCGCATAGCGGGACGCTCGCGCTCGAGAATCGGGAGGATCGAACCGGCGCGCGGGCGCGGTTACGGCTTCCGCTTCGCCACGACACTCAGGCCTAACGCCGGCGGGACGGCGGGGAGCCAGCCAACGTCGATCACGCCCCAGAGACCGATGAGAATAGCTTCGGCAGCGTCGTGGCGGAGCGATGTGGGACGTGAGGCCTCGGACCATTCGACGACGCGTCGGGCGATCCCATCGGCCATGCGCTTCGCCTGTTCGCCTGAGCGCTGATCGCGCGAGAGGAGGAACATCGACCGCCACTCCTCCGCGGTCACGCGACGGACGTGTGCCCCGTGTCGCTCTGACGCTGTGGCCCAATGCTCGGCGAGCGGTCCACCGCCTTCGAGCACGACGTAGCTCGGATCGAACGCTTCGTGCAGGAGGGCGGGGATGGCGCGCTTGAGTCGCACGGCTGCGCCGAAGTTGCGCGAGCGATACCAGATGAGCCGGCCGTCGTCGCGATAGACCGCGAGCCCGGTACGAACGCCAACGTCGACGGCGAGAAGCGAGGGCACCGATCAGCGCGGGTACGGCGTGTGCGCGATGCTCGAGCCTCTCACTTGGAGGCTTCCATGGCGGAACGGCGCACGGACCAGGACAGTGCGGATCAGAAAGCTCGCGGCACGCACGGGCGTGGCAGAGGAAACTGGCGTCGTTAGGCTCTGCGGGGCAAAGCCCGTGCATTCCTCAGGCATCGGGATCATCGAGCCCCCAGAGCTTTGGCGACGCGAGCTCGACGCAATTGCCGGCCGGGTCACGGAGGTACAGCGACCGTCCGCCACGCGGCCACGTCACCTCCGACTCGATGGCGACGCCTGCTGCCTCGAGTCGCGCGCGCCACGCCGGGATGTCCGCGTCGGGGACGGCGAACGCCACGTGACCGGGGCCAGTGGCTCCGTGTGCGGGCACCAACGCGCCGCCAACGAGCGACGGCTCGCCACTCGTGCGGGCCGGATTGAAGACGAGAAACATTCCCGCGCCGCATCGAAAGAACACATGCCTATTCGGCACAGCCGAATAGCGCTCGAGCCCGAGCACGTCGACGTAGAAGCGCTCGGCGGCGTCGAGGTTGGTGGCGTAGAGGCAGGCTTCGAGAATTCGAGCGATCATGGTCTCACAGCACTCTCACATCGGACCAATGAGCCGGGCTGTGCAATCCCGACTAGATTGGGCCCATGTTTTCGACGACGTTCTTGCTGCTCCAGATGGCTGCCGCGCAGGGCGCAGCGCCGCCTGGTCAATCATACGACGGCGCGAGCCGTCCCGCCGTTCACATTCCGCGAATCGCCAGCCCTGAAGTCAGGATCGATGGATCACTCAGCGAACCCGCCTGGTCCCAGGCAGCGCGATTAACGGGCTTTCACCAGTACCAGCCCATCGACGGCCGGCGCGCCGACGAACAGACCGAGGCGCGGGTCTTTTATTCGCATGATGCGATTTATTTCGGGGTCATCGCCAACGCGAAGAACCCGGCGTCCGTCCGCGCGACCGTCGCCGACCGCGACAACCTGAATAACGAAGACCGCATCACGATCTACCTCGATACGTTCAACGATCATCGGCGAGCGTACTTCTTCGTCGTCAACCCGTTAGGCGCGCAGGGCGACGGCATGCGCACCGAGGGCGCGTCGAGCGCGGGGAACATCTTTGGCGGTAACGTCGACTGGAACCCGGATTTCCGCTTCGAGTCCAAAGGGCAGCTCACCGACAGCGGCTACGTCGTCGAGCTTCGCATTCCGTTCAAGAGCCTGCGTTTTCCGTCGACCGATCCGCAGACGTGGAGCATCAACGTCGTGCGCGATGTGCAGGCGACGGGCTTCGAGGACACGTGGACCGACGCGCGCAGAGCGACGGCGAGCTTCTTGAGCGAAGGCGGCTCGCTCACGGGCATCGAGCACATCCAGCGGGGGATCACGACGGAGGTGCAGCCGTTCGTGACGGCGCAACTCAATGGTGGGCGAACGCCCACCGGCACCTTCGAGCGCGAGGATATCAACCCCGACGCCGGCGTCAACCTCAAGGTCGCGCTCCCGTCGGTGACGCTCGACGCGACGGTGAAGCCCGACTTCTCCCAGGTAGAGTCCGACGCGAGCCTCGTGACGGTGAACGAGCGGTTCGCGCTGTTCTTCGCGGAGAAGCGGCCCTTTTTCCTCGAGGGCATCGAGCTGTTCAACACGCCGAACCAGCTTGTGTACACTCGGCAAATCGCCACGCCGGTTGCGGGCGCCAAGGTAACCGGAAAGATCGGCCCGGTGAGCGTCGCGTATCTCTCTGCGCTGGATGACACGCCATGTCCGAACACGACAGTGGACGGTGTCTCGACCAAGCAGAACTGCGACCAGGCGCTGTTCAACATCGCACGGTTCCGTCGCGATTTCGGCGGGAACTCGACGGTCGCGTTGACGATGACGGATCGTCGCGCGGGCGACACGACGAACACCGTCATCGCGAGTGACCTGCGGTACGTGTTCGGCCGCATGTACTACTTCGAGACGCAATTCGGCGGCTCGTACACGAAGGATCCAGCACTGCTCGGCACATCGGAGGCGAAGACATCGCCGGTGTGGAAGGCGGAGCTGGATCGCACCGGGCGTATCTGGGGCTACAACTATCTCTTCAGCGGGCTCGGGACGGATTTCATCAGCCGCTCCGGCTTCGTCCCGCGGACCGGGATCATCAACCTTCACGGCTTCAATCGCTTCTCGTATTACGGCAAGCCCGGAGCGCGGCTCGAGAACATCACGACGTTCTTCGGGCCGACGCGGATCTGGCAGTACGACCACTTTGTGGCTGGCGACGCGTATGAAGGGCAGGAGTCGATCTCGAACATGTTTCGCCTGCGTGGCGGGTGGAACGGGTCGCTCAACGTGTCACGGAACTTCTTCACGTTTGATTCCACCGCGTACAGCGGCCTGTACGTCGTCGGACCGGATGGGCTGCAGCCGTACCTTCCGCCCGAGAGCAAGGCCACCGGGCTCTGGGATGTGTCGCTGACCGTCACGACGCCGACGTTCCACAAGTTCAACGCGACGACGACGATCGCGCGGAACGAGGTGGCGATCTTCGCCGAGGGTTCGACGGGGCGGGAACTGCGGGCAACGGCGGGCCTAACGCTGCGCCCAACGAGGAGTGTGCGCAGCGAGGCAACGGTGACGTTCTCCCAGATCAACCGCGACTTCGACGGATCCGAGTACGCGCGGACGGCGATTCCACGACTCAAGGTCGAGTATCAGCCTACGCGAGCGCTGTTCTTCCGGGTCGTGAGCCAGTACCAGGCGCAACGGACGAGCGGTCTTCTCACACCGACGGGCGACCAGATCTTCCTGCAGGACGGTTCGCCCGCGGCTACCGGCGATGGCGGGACGCTCCAGACGGACTGGCTGGTGTCGTACGAGCCCACGCCGGGAACCGTGGCGTTCTTCGGGTATGGCGACACGCGCGACACGTTCGATACAGAGGAGTCGGCGGAGTTCTCGGATCTCAAGCGTCGCCGCGATGGCTTCTTCGTGAAGCTCGCGTATCAGTGGAGGCGCTGAACCGCATCCGCAACGCATGCGGGTGGCGGTTGCTGGCCGGTAGGGGCGACGGGTGCCGCAGCGCGGCCGACGGCCGCGCCGCCTAACGCTCCGAGCCCGACGTAGGCGAGATCGATCACGAACGCGAGGCGGAACGAGAACTCGGTGAGCTGTCGCCGTCCCAGCTGGCGGTGAGCGCGAATGGCGAGCTCGATCAGGCGAACCGGCATGGTGACCTCGAGTGCGGCGGTGAATCAGGGAATTCCTTCTCTTTCGAATGACACCGCCCTGTTACCGACCGCGCAGCGCCTAACGGCTCAATGCAGCGACCGATCCCCGTGCGTGCACCAGCGCAGCAGCACCGTGCCCAGCACGAGCGATGGGTCGCGCGGGATCACGATCGGGGGGTAGTCGGGATTGAGTGATGCGAGCTCCACGCGCGAGCCGGCGACGCCGCCCACGCGTTTCACGACGTACCCGCCGTCAGGGACGCGTGCCACGATCACCGCATCGGGTATGAACTCGTCGCCCAGCTTCACGAGGATCGTGTCGCCGTCGTGCAGGAGCGGCACCATGCTGTCACCGGTGACCCTGAGCGCGACGTACTTGCCATCGGGTGCGCCCTCCGGCAACGGGATCCAGCGGTCACAGGGCTCGTCCCACAGCTCGCGTCCGACGCCGGCGGCCACCGAGAGGTCCATGGCCGGGGCATGCCTAACGCGCGCGGCGGCGGCCACCACCTGCGCGAGGGCCCCCTCCTCCCAGGCGGGTGCCATCTCCGGCTCGGCCGCGATCTCCCGCACGCGCGAGCGCTCAATCGCGCGCCGGGCGAGCACGTCGCGCACGAATCGGTCGGCGTTGGCCTCGAGCCGGTAGCGCTCCGCGACCGACAGCGTCGCCCGAGCTTCGCGCGCATACCACTCGACGAACGCGGTGTCGGTTGGATCCAATGGGTCGAGCCGGCGCATCGCTCGGTCGCCGGCGATCCGCACGAGCAGGTCCTTCGTGCGCTCCAGTCCCGCGCGCTCTCCGGCGCTCAGGGATTCGTCGTCGTAGGTCACTGGTCCTCCCCTTCTTTTCGAGGCTTGCGGCCGGCACTGCGCCGGCTCCGTTCCGGGCCGCCGGCGGCCCGCGAGCCTTCGACGGCTCGGCGTGCGCGCTCGGACAGACCACTCCGCCGGAAGAACTCGTACAGTTCCTGGCGTTCCCCCGGTCGCCACGGACCCGCATCGCGCAGCGCGAGCTCGATGAGCCGCTCGCGCAGGCGCAGCACGCGCACGCGCGCCGCGTTATGCGTGATGCCGAGCCACTCGGCGATGAGTCGTTGCGGGATCGACGCGCTCACCCAGCGCAGGATCTGACGCTCGTCGTCGGTGATCCCGGCGTCGATGATCCGTGAGAGGCGCTCGAGCACGGGCGAAAGCGGCGGCGCTTCCGAGGCGGGTCCGGCGCTCGCGCGGATCGATGCCTCGGAGACGACCTCGCGCACGACGCGCTCGCCATCGCTGAGCCACGCCGCGGCAGTTCCAGTGGCGGTGCGCCGCTGTGTCGCCCGACGGTCGTTGGCGAGGCGGTGGCGAAACATCGCGACGAGGTAGCCCGTGAGGTTCGCGGGAATTGCAGCGGTGGGCTGCATGAGATGGATGGCGGCGTCGCTCAGACAGTCGGTGACGGTGTCGTCACGCAGCGCAGGCTGCACCTGTGCCTGTCGAGCGAGCTTCCACAGCGCGGGGGTGAAGCGCCGGTAGAACTCGCGAATGGCGAGCGCCTCGTCGTGTCGCATCTGCTGCAGCAACTCCTGATCGCTCCACGACTCGGCGCTCCCCTCATCCGCTCGTCTCTCGATTCGCATCGCTCCCGTACGACCCCGTGGTCCGCCTAGCCCTGTGTACGCCTCCGTAAGAGATGACACCGGAGTGTTACAGCCTGAGACGAAGGGCGTGGCGAGAGGCGACCCATGAGCGCAGCAGGCGCTCCACGCGGGTCACTGTCGCTTCGCTCGACGTGGGCCGCATGAGGGTCTCGCGGAGTCGGCGCGCGCGGCACGGTGTGAGGCCGGCTCGCTGCGCCACCGCCAGCAGGTCGAGCGCGTCCATCACGCGGTCCGCGTTTCGCTGCAGCGCGACGCTCGTCGGCCGGCCTGGTGTCGTTAGGCGAGGCGATGCCTCCGACACGCGCAGCGCCCGCTCGCGGTTGACCTTGAGCATCTCCTCGCGACTGGGCCGCTGTGAGGACGCCGTGAGGCCGAGGTTCGCGAGCGCGCGGCCGATGGCCGAGGTCTCGGTGTTCTCGAGGCAGGCGACGGTGTTGACGTCGCCGTCGCCGATGCGCTCCGATGCGAGCCCTGTTGCCGACGGTCGTTCTTCCTTGAGCGATCGGAAGACGAACGCCTGCACGGTGATTTCGTGCTCGGTGCGCGAGACGAGCCGCGTGATGATCCGGCCCGTTGGGAAGCGCGCGTAGAACAGCGTGATGCGGTCGGCGACCGGCGCGTACTCGCCGATATCGAACAGCAGCTCGTGCTTGGGCACTGATCCTCCCGTCGCTGCGCCGGCGCGAGCGGCGACGGCGGGAGGCATACAATAAGCCGAACAAACACCGAAAACAAGGCTTTGCTAAACGGCCCGGAACGACGCCTTTAGTGCATGTGCCTCAACCGTTTACACTATCAAAGGTGAGATCGCAGACGTGCACCTCCGGATCCGCGCGAAACCGCATCGGTAACGATCCCTGCCCAATCCCTCGACTCACCAGCAGGATCCGCTGACCCGGATTTCCGAGCTCGAACACGCCGCCGTCCAGGTAGCGCTGACTGAGCGGCCCTTTGACGCCGATCAGCGACCTGCCGCCCGGCAGCATGAACTGCCCGCCGTGCACGTGGCCGGTGAACGCCACCGCGAACGACGCGCTGCCTAACGCCGTCAGCCCATCCGGCGAATGCATGAGGATCAGCCGTACCCCGTCCGCGCCAGTGAGCGCGCGCCGGCCGTCCGGCGTACCCTGCTCGGTGTTGTCGAGGCCACATACCCAGAGCCGATCGTAGGGCGCGGCCAGACGAGCGTTCTCGTTCACGAGCGTCCGCACGCCGATCGTCTCGAGTCGTTGCACGAGCCACGCGTCGTCGGCAATGAGGTCGTGGTTGCCGAGCACGGCGAAGCGGCCTAACGGCGCGTCGATCTGGTCAATCGCCTCGAGCACGCTCTCCACGTGCCGCGCGTGGAACGACACGAAGTCCCCGCCGAGAAGAAGGAGCTGCGGCTTCGCCTCCGCCAGCAACTGGCACGCCCGGCGGATTGTCCCCGGATGCGTGCCGGGCCCGCCGTGGAGGTCCGACGCGAACGCGATCCGGAGCGGCGGAATGGGCACGCCGTCGGTCGCGAGCGTGAACCGATGCGTCGTTAGGTGCAGGCGCCCCTGCAGCCCGAGCGGTTTCGCGAGCCACGACGGCCAGCCCCCGGCGTACATCAGGTCGTACAGCCGTTCCATCCGCCGCTTCTTCGCCGAGAGGCGCAGCGCGCGGCCGAACCGCCGAGGCCCGTGCACCTACCGCAGCGAGGGCTTTTTGGCTGGCGCCTCCGGCTTCGGCGCCGACGGGGCGTGCTGTTCAGGGATCACCCGCTTCGCCGAGTCCGCCTTCGCGGAATCAGCTTTGACCTTCGCAACCGAGTCAGCGCGCGCCTTCACACGCGCGGAATCCGCAGCGGTACGCGGCGGCTCCTCGAACTCCTCCTTCGGGATTCGGAACGCCTTCGCGATCGCGGGGTCGCCCTCGATGCCCATCACGCGCTTCGCCGTGTAGTCGCCCACCACCGGGCCGAACTTGAACCCCTCGGCCGACCCGCCACCGGCGATCCACACGTTCGACCACTCGGGGTGCGTGTCGATGTAGAAGTTCCGCGTGACGGAGAGCTCGTAGTGGCAGGAGCGCGTCTCGAGCAGCGGCGCGTCGATGAGCAGCGGGAACCGGTCGATGAGAAACTGGCGCGGCCGAGAGAAGTTGCTCGGGTCGATCCAGCGCTGGCTCGTGTCGGGGTCGGTCTGCGTCCCACCGCCCACGCGCACGCGAAAGCCGCGCGCATCGTTAGGTAGCGCCGGCCAGCCGGTGATGCCGGGGAAGTTGAAGCTCGGCATGTTCGGCGCGACCCACCGGTTGTCGCCGATCGGCGTGCCATAGTAATAGACGTTGCCCATCGGCGTCCGGAGCCGAGTGCGGAGGAATTCGGGGAAGAGCTTCCAGAGCCACGGTCCGCAGGCGAAGACGAACTTGTCCGCCTTGACTGTCTCACCGGTCGACAGCGCAATGTCCTGAAGGCGATCGCCGTTCGCGAGCGACGGAAGCGCCCGCGCTACGACCATCTTCCCGCCGTTGTGCTGGAACGACTCGGCTACTCGCTCACACGACCGGCGCGCACGAACGACGCCCGCCGCCGGCTCGTACAGGATCACAGCGATGCCCTGAAGGTCGATCTGCGAGTAGTGCGACCGGACGTCGTTAGGCTCGAGCACCTCGTACTTGATGCCCACGGTGTCCCAGTTCTTCCGCGTGTCCTTCATGAAGGGCTCCCAGTCCTTGCGGAAGATCAGGTCGCCCGTGGTGTAGAAGACGCGCTCCTGCGTTGTGCGCGAGAACTCCTCGTCCCACGCCTTCCATCGCTCCATCGCCTGTGTTGCCCATTTCGCCCAGAGGACTCCGTGCGGTCGATCGCCGTAGGAGCTCCGCACGCCGCGCGTCTCCTCGCCGGAGGTCGATCGCGAATTGCCAGGACCCCACGTGTCCACGAGCGTAACGCGCGCGCCCATCTTCTGGAGGTGATAGGCGGTCCAGCCGCCGAAGGCACCCGCGCCGATGACGGCGATGTCGGGAGATTTCGGAGTGATGACCGCCGGCGCGCGACGCGACGAGGGTTGTTGCTGCTGCGCGATTGCCTTCGCGCCTGACGCGGCGGCGACGAGCAATCCCGTCTGGGCGCCCGCGACCTTGAGGAAGCGTCGCCGGTCGAGGGTGTTCCTGCTGTCGTCGTCCTTCGTCACGCGGAGAGGAAGAGCGGGCGACTATCGCGTCGCGGTTACCGGGATGTGAGCGTGCGGATGGTACATCGGCCGAAGCGCGGACTGCTTGTTCGGCTTCGCGTCGATCTTGAGCAACCGCATCGCCTCCGGGTCGCTTGGAAGGGAATCGGTGCCCGCCGGGATGCCGTTGGTCTTCAGGATGTACGCAACAACGTCCTTGTACTGTTGAGCCGACAAGCCGCCCGGGTTGTCGTCGGGCATCGTCGTCTTGATCTGGTCGAAGAGATCGAAGACGGTGCGACCGACCCAGTTCTTCGTGAAGTTCTCGCCGGAGTATTTCTCGGTCCCGTGGCAGGAACTGCAGTTGTTCTGGTGCTCGGTGTCGCCGCGGGTGGCCTGCTCCTCGGTGTAGACGCCCTGCCAGACGGACTTGCCGGCGCCGGCAGTGGAGTCGCTCTGTGCCTGGGCGACGGTGGCGGTCAGGAGGGGGGCGGCGAGGAATAGAAGGAAGCGAGACATACGAGCGAAGTGAGAAGCCTGTCATCCTGAGCGCCAGCGAAGGATCCTCAGGTGCCCGAAGAGAGCCCTCTCTCGGGACGATGAAGATCCTTCGCTGCGCTCAGGATGACAACCTCTAGGTGGCCGATTCGTCCGGGGCACCGCCGGAGCGAGCAACCTGATCCACCCGGATCTTGCTCGGGTCGAAGCGCCGGGCCGAGGCGATCATCTTGTCGATCGTCTCGTCGAAGTCCGCTGTCGGCTTTCGCTGGAACCGCAGCGGATTGATGCGCGCGACCACGAAGGCCTTCAGGTACGGGCTCTCGAAACCGCGCTCCTTGAGGCTCGCGACGGCTGCGTTCACCGCCTCGTTGAGCTCGAGGAGCTTGTTCGCGCGCTCCCGCCGCGTCTCGATCGCCTTGGGGAGCTTGGAGCCGAGGAACTTGTCGCAGCGCTTGAGCACCGGATGGAACGCGCCGCCGGCGAAGCGGCCGTTCTGCTGGTAGCAGAAGCCGAGCGTCACGAGCGCGGCCTCCTCGAACTCGACCGCGAACTCGCGCTCCGGGCGGTCGTCGAGCGCCGCGAGCGCCTCGGCTAGCCGTGCCACCTCGAGTGCCCGCTCGCGGAGGTTGTGTGCCTTCTCCGTATTGAGGAGCAGGATGCGATGGGCGACTTCGGCCTCCGGCACCACGAGCGCCACGATTGACTTGGCTCCCAGCTGCTTCATGGCGCCCAGCCGGTGGTACCCGTTAGGCGACCAGTACCTGCCGTCGCCGGCGGGGACGGCGATGACGGGATCGAGGAAGCGATCGAGCTTGTCGATCGCGCCGGCGAGTCGTTCGACGTGGGCCTCCGAGAGATCGCGCTGGAAGGGCGTGGGCTCGACGCGATCGATGGGCAGCGAGGCGAGGATCTGCCAATGTCCGCCGAGTGGGTCGCGGTAGCTGGCGAGCGCGGTGCCGCCGTCGTCTTCGATGGTACGGGCGAGCGTCATGACGCTCGTGGGTGGGCCAGCGCTGGCGAGGCGGCGGGCGTCCAGGCCGCGTGTCGCGGGTTCGACAGCCGGTTTCTTCTTCTTTGCGCGCGGCATGGCGGTGTCCGGGTAGTTCCTTTGAACCGAAAGCAGTACCGCCTGCCTAGGCGATGCAAGAAGGGGACTGGGGACTCGGCTCGTTAGTCATTCGCGCCATCTGTCGCTTGACACAAGTAGATGATCTATATATAGACTGTCTATGACGAAGAGCGAACGTAGTGAGCTGCTGCCTGGTACGCTCGAGATGCTGATCCTGAAGACGCTCTCGATCGGACAGATGCACGGGTACGGGATCGCCCAGCATCTCCAGCAGCTCTCGCAGGACGTGCTGCAGGTAGAGGAAGGGTCGCTCTATCCCGCGCTGCAGCGCATGCAGCTCAAAGGGTGGGTGTCGTCGGAGTGGGGGCTCACGCCCACGAAGCGGCGCGCCCGGTACTACAAGCTCACAGCACTCGGCAAGAAGCAGCTCGCCCAGGAGGTCGCCGAGTTCGATCGGATGCTCCTGGCGATTCAGCGCATTCTGGGAACTGCCTGACGGCCTTCCGTCATGTACGCTGCACCTCGTCTCCAGAGGATTTTTCCGTGCCCGGACCGATCGACTTCCTCGCCACGCTCGTGCGGCGTGCCCGCTTCTATCTCCACCGCGAACGGTTCGAGCGCGAGCTCGCCGAAGAGATGCAGTTTCACGTCGAGATGAAAGCGCGTGATCAGGAGTGCGCCGGCATGAGCGTGCCCGACGCGGAATGGGCCGCTCGGCGGCGGTTCGGGAATGCACGGCGCATCAAGGACGAGACAGGCGACGTGATGGCGGTGGGGTGGGTCGAGGCGGCGATTCAGGACGCGCGCTACACGGTTCGCTCGCTCCGCCAATCGCCCGCATTCGCGACGGTGGCCGTCGCATCGCTAGCGTTAGGCATCGGCGCCACGACGGCGGTCTTCACGCTGGTGAACGCCATGTTGCTGCGCCCGCCGCCGTTTCCCGACGCCAACCGGCTGGTGCTCGCGTTCCAGACCACCACGCCGGGCGTGTTCTTCCCCGTGGACTCCATGCCGTGGTCGTACGAGAAGTACCGGCGGCTCGAGGAGCTGGTCCCGGCGTTTGCCGATGCCGGATTCTCGAGCTGGGAGGAGTACAATCTGCGACGCACCGGTCTGCCCGCGGGCAGTGAACCGGAATCCGCCGCCCGAGTACGGGCGGAGCTCGTCACGGTGAACCTCTTCTCGACGCTCGGCGCTCGTGCCACGCTCGGGCGGACAATCACCGCCGCGGACTCGAGTCCATCGGCCACCGGTGCGGTCGCGGTCATCTCGGAGTCGCTCTGGCGACGTCATTTCGGCGCCGATCCGGGCGTCATCGGGTCGACCGCTGCGCTCGACAAGCTGCCGGTCACAATCATCGGCGTCATGCCGGGTAGCTTCACCGGCATTCGCGAGAATGCGGAGATGTGGGTTCCGCTCGAGGCGGTGAACGTGCTGGACTCGCCGCGCCGCCGCGAGCAGATGGAAGGTGGCATGGGAGCGGTGGTCGCCCGGCTCGCGCCTAACGCGACGCTCGCGATGGCGGACGCGCAGCTCAAGGCGGCCGCACGCACCCTCAACACGATCTTTCCGCCGCCGGCGTTTGGCCCGCGGAACGCGGCACGGAGTGGCGGCGCGGTGAGTTTCGCGGAGGCGCGACAGCATCCCTTCGTCCGACCGCTGCTGGTCGTGTTGTCGATCGCGGTTGTGGGGGTGCTGCTCATCGTCTGCGCGAACGTTGCGGGCCTTCTTCTCGCACGAGCCCGCGCGCGCGAGGCGGAGATGGGTCTGCGCATCGCGTTGGGGGCCGGGAGTGGCCGGCTCGCGAGGCAGCTGCTCACCGAAAGTATGGTACTTGCTCTCCTCGGCGGCATTCCCGGTCTTGCGATCGCGTACGGTGGGGCCATGGCGCTCGCGCGCCTGCGTCCGGCTCTGCCGCCTAACTACGTCCTGCTGCGCAGTGTCGACCTGCTGCAGGGGGCGTCACTCGCGCCGGACTGGCGTGTGCTGACGTTTGCCGTCGCGATCACGCTGGTGGTCGGCATCGCGTTCGGGGCTGCTCCGGCGTTCGCTGCGTCTCGAACGAACATCGCAGATCTCATCAAGGTTGCGGCCAGCCGCGGTGCAACGATTCGCGCGAGGGGGCGTCGCGCGCTCGTGATCGGTCAAGTCGCATTGGCGACGACGCTGCTCGTCGGTGCCGGACTCATGGTGCGGAGCTTCCAGGCGCTCCTCAGAACGGACATCGGGTTCGTGCCTCACAACGTGATCAAGCTCGGGCTTGCGGGGGGCGATTCGATTGCGTCCACGGCCGAGCGCCGGACCGAGATGCTCGCACGCATCGCGGCGCTGCCGGGCATGGAGTCGGCGGCGGCGATGAATTGCGCCCCGCTCGAGGGGGACTGCGCCATGATGCCGATCACCATGGTCGACTCGCGCCGGGCGGAGCGGGATGAGTATCCGCCGGTCGAGGTGCACACGGTGGCGGGTGATATGCTCCGAACCCTGCGCATCCCGCTGCGAAGCGGTCGCCGGTTGACTGCGCGAGAGTCGCAAGGCGTCCCGACCGCAGTGATGCTCAACGAGTCGGCCGCGCGATTGCTATGGAAAGGCGAATCGCCGATTGGTCGGCGCCTCTCGACGTTCCAGGCCGGCCAGCCATCGGTTGAAGTCGTCGGCGTCGTAGCGGACGTGAAGTACGAAGCGATCGATGCGCCGGTTCGGCCGGCCATCTATTACGCGGCGGGGCAGTTCAGCACGGCCGGCGGGTCGGTCATCTTTGCGCGCTCGCGAGGAGATGCCGCCGCGTTACTGCCGGCGATCCGACGGATCATCGCGGAGTCGGATCCAACGTCAGCCATCTACGAGGTGGCCACCGGTGACGAGATGCTGGCACGTGCGGCGTCGAGCACGCGCTTCGTGACGACGCTGCTGTCGAGCTTTGGCGTGGTGGCGGCGCTACTGGCGGCGTTAGGGGTGTATGGGGTGCTGGCGTACCTCGTGTCGCAGCGAAAGCGCGAATTCGGTGTGCGCATGGCGATCGGGGCGCTGCCTTCCTCCGTGCTGGCGCTCGTGTTCCGTCAGGGGCTTGGGTTGACGATCGGCGGAGTGGTGTTAGGCATGGCGGGCGCAGTAGCGGCATCGCGGCTGCTTTCGAGCTTCTTGTTTGGAGTGGGGCGGTCAGACGCTCTGACGTACGCGGCAGTCGTTGCGACGGTTGGTGTAGCTGGGTTGTTGGCTACGCTCATTCCCGCTCGGCGAGCCACGCAAGTCGATCCTGTCATCGCATTGCGAGACTAGCTGCTCGCTGCACGCGGCTGCTAGCTGCGTGCTGCGTGCCGCAGCGAGCTGGTAGCCGACGGCCGACGGCTGCGTGCTACTGCCGCTTGCTGCAAGCTGCTGCCATTAGCCCAACGCGCCCGACCCGGACGGCCAGTCCTGGAGTCGTCGGTCGTCGGTCGTCGGCCGCCTACCACCTGCCGCCGACGCACGCAACCCTTCCCTCGTAACCAGTGTCTGTGCCATATGTGGCATAACCATACATGGCATCGGCAATGCTGGATCGCGAACTCAAGAAGGGCAGCGCGGAGCTCCTCATCCTCTCGCTCGTCGAACACGAGCC
>JAJKIV010000240.1 GCA_021154285.1 Gemmatimonas sp.
CATTCCGAGCGAGCGGCAGCGAGTCGAGGAATCGCCGTCGTCCCGGTAGAGGGCCTCAGTTCCCAGTTCCCAGCAGTCGCCAGTCGCCAGTCGCCAGTCGCTAGTCCCGGCTGTAAAGCACCACCGCAGGGTGCGTGCGCGCCGCTCGCCGGGCGACGAGAAGCGTCGCGCACAAGGTAACTGCGACCAGCAGTACCGTCGCCACCCCGAACTCGGCCACGCTCGTCGGCTTCACCTCGTAGAGCAGGGCGTGCAGAAACCGGGTCGCGCCAAGGGCAGCCGCGAGCCCCGCGACGACCCCCACCCCGACGAGTCGCAAGCCATCGCGGAGCACGATGCCCGCGACGCGGGCCGGCGCCGCGCCTAACGCCAGCCGGATTCCGAACTCACGCATCCGCCCGTTCGTCGCGTACGAGACCACGCTGTAGACGCCGATCATGCCAAGCACCAGCGCGGCGCTCCCGGCGACGCCGATGAGCAGCAACGTCAGGCGCACACGGGCGGTCGTGTCGTCCACGAGCGAGCCGAGCGTACGGATATCCGTCGCCGGCACTCGGCCATCGAGCTCCTTCATGATTGCGTGAATCGTCGAGCCGCTGGGCAGCTGCGTGCCGCGGATCGTGTAACGCACGTCCATCGGCGTGTAGGGCGCGGGCTGGCTGTCGGCCGGCAAGCCGTCCGCGTCGCGCAGCAGCGGATAGTACACCATCGGTGCGTAGCCGTCCTCGATGCGGTCCCAGTGCACGTCGCCGACCACGCCGACGATCGTGAACGCCGCTGCATGCGCCGGCGTAGGGGTCACTCGTCGGATCCGCCGTCCGATGACATCGGTCGTGCCGAACAAGCTCGTCGCAAGGCGCTCGCTGACCACGACCGCTGGCCAGCCGCGCAGGTCGCCTGCCCGGAAGCTGCGTCCCGCGCGCAGCGGAATTCCCATCGTCCGGAAGTAGTCGGCGGTCGCCACGTTGCCGGCCACGTCGACCGTCGGCCGTCCTTGCTCGTCCGCGGCCTCAAGCTCTTCATAGTTCCGCGTGCCGTGACTCGCCAACGGAAGACGCATGGTGACGCCCACGAGGCTGACCCCCGGGAGCGCCCGCAGTCGGTCGATCAGCTTCGCATTGTACGCCGCGTTCTTGCCGTACGACGTGTACCCCTCGGCGCCCCACGGCAGCGACACCTGGAAGGTCATCGTGTTCGCGGGATCGAATCCGATCGCGGCATTCCGCAGGTTCCAGAAGCTCTCGCCTAACAATCCCGCGGCGACGAGGAGCATGAGCGCGAGCGCGACCTGGAAGGCGACGAGGCCGTTCTGCGCGCGCCGCCAGCTACGGCTCGACGTGGACCGCGACGCGCGGAGACTGTCGAGCAGCCCGACCGTCCCGATGCGCGTGAGCGAGATGAGCCCGACCGCGGCGCCGATCACCATCGCGGACCCGAGCACCAGCACCACGGTCCTGGCCGTGAACGAGACCTCGTGCAGGCGCGGGATCTCGCGCTCCGTGAACCCGAATTTCGTGGAGAGGGCGAGCGCGGCGGCGGGAAGCGCGACGATCGTCGATACCAGGCCAAGCAGGATTCCTTCCACCATGAATCGTCGCGCGACGGCCACGCGGCTGGCGCCGAGCGAGAGCGCGATGGCAATCTCGTGGCGAACGCGATCGGTGCGGAGCAGAAAGAGATTGACCACGTTGGTCGTCGCGATCAGCAGCACCACGGCGACCAGTACGCCCAGCAGCACGAGCTGGGGACGGACCGGCGCTACCGTGGCACTCTTGAGCGATCGCACGACGACCCGTGCGTGGCTCTGCTGGAGCATGTCGGGCGTGATCGCCGGGAACCGCTCTGTCAGCGCAGGAACAAGACTGTTCAGCTCCGCCTCGGCGCTCGCCGGAGTGACGCCATCCCGCAGGCGGCCGATCACCGTCAGCCAGCGCGACGTGATCTGCGCCTGGCTGACAGGCAACGCCGCAGGGTAGTACAGATCCACCGACGGTGTGGGGAAGGCGAACGACCGGGGAAGCACGCCAACGACGAAGCGCGCCCCGCGATTCAGCTCGATGCGGCGACCGATGATCTTCGGGTCCGCTCCGTACCGCCGTCGCCAGAGATTCTCCGAGATGAGGATCGCGGAACGCGGGTTGGACCACGACGTGTCGTTAGGCTCGAAGAGCTGGCCGCGGAGCGGGCGCACGCCCAGCACGGTGAACAGGCTCGGCGTCATCATCGCGACGGTCACGCGCTCGGGCGCATCGCCGTCGGTGATGTTGAACTGGTCGTTCGTGAGAAACCCACCGAGCTCGCTGAAGGAGCGCGCGCTCCTGGCGAAGTGGATGTAGGTCGGTGCCGAATGCAGGTCACTGGCGTCCGCGAGGCCGTCGGTGACGAAGCCGACGCGCACGAGCTGGTCGGGCTTGTCGTACGGGAGGTCGCGGAGGAGGACGCCGTAGACGATGGTCCCGATGCCGACCGCGGCGCCGATGCCGATGCCTAACGTGGTGATCACCCCGCCGGCGAATCCGGGTGCGCGGCGCAGCCGTCGAAGCGCGAAGCGGCTGTCGCGAGCGAGATTGTCGAGGGCAACGACCCCGCGCGCGTCGCTCGTTTCCTCGCGGAACCGCTGAGCGCCGCCAAAACGGAGCAGGGCAGCACGCCGGGCCTCGCCTTCGCTCATGCCGCGGCGGATGTTCTCCCCGGTTTCCATCTCGAGATGGAACGCAAACTCCTCGTCCTGCTCGGCGGCGACGCGCGAGCGGTGTCGAAAGAGCTCCCGAACGCGCGCGAAGGCGGCACGCAGATGGTAGGGCACGGTCAGCCCTCGGCGGCGATGACGAGACTCACCGCGCTGAGGAAGCGATTCCAGGACGCGAGCTCCTGGCCCAGCGCGCGCCGCCCCGCGGCGGTGAGCCGGTAGTACTTCGCGCGCCGGCTGTTCTCGGTGGTGCGCCACTCGGTGTCGATCCAGCCGCGCTGCTCGAGACGGACGAGCGCCGGGTAGATGGAACCCTGGCCGACCTGCAGCGCGTTCTGCGAGAGCTGCTCGATGCGGTGGGTGAGTCCCCACCCGTGCATCGGCGTGAGCGAGAGCGTCTTGAGGATGAGCAGGTCGAGCGTGCCCTGCAGGACCTGTTCATTCGCGGTTGGCTTGGCCAAGCGGTCTCCTCCCGAATGACAGGAGGAAAGTCGGTGCGCTCCTCCCGAATGTCAAGAGGACGAGACTAGGCGACTGGCGATGGGCGACTGAACAACGGGACTCGGGACATCGGGACATCGGGACTCGGCCGGGAGACCATTACTCGAAAGGAGGTCTCCTCGTCGCTAATAGCATCCCGGCCGAGTCCCGATGTCCCGAGTCCCGATGTCCCGGTAGTTCTAGTCTCCAGTCCCCCGTCACACGTAACTTCGACGTCGATGCGACTTCGGAAGCACATCGGGCTCCTCGTGCTCGCCCTTCTCCTCGTTGCCGCGGTCTACGGCGTATTCCTCACGCGCCCTGGGCCACCGGCTGCCAAGGGTGCGCCAGCTCCACAAGGGCAGGGGCCACTCGCGTTCAACGACGCCTCGCTCGACGCAATCAAGGCGCTGCTCCGAATGCCGATGGCGCCCGAAGAACGCGAACCGGCCCAGGTTGCGCTACGCCTGGCCGACAAGGCGAGCGATCTCGCCTTCGCACAGGCGGTCTGGCGCATGGCGTCGCGCCCCGCCGCTGCCACCCCCGAGGCGCAGCAGATCAACGCGCGACTTCAAGAGGCGCTGAAAACGCTCGCCACCGACAAGGCGGCAGTCGATCGACTCACCGCCGCCGTGGCGAAGGCGAGCGTGACCGACGAGCCCCGACTCAAGAATCAGCTCGAGCTCGCGAAGGCGATCGCCACGCTCGACCAGGACGCCGTCGACGACGCGCAGCAGGATCTGATCGGCGTCGGCGGCAATCCGCAGTCGGGATTCGAGGACATGATCCGACAACACGAGGCGGTGTCTCAGTCGTCGGACACGCTGCGCATCGCGTCGACGCCGCTCGACATCAAACCTGGATTGCTGTCGCACGTCCTCGAGTGGCGAACGTTGAACGACAAGCGACTCGCGCTCGAGCGCGCGGAGTCGTCGGCCGACTCGATGGCAAAGGTGCTGCGGCAACGACACGATTCGATTCAAGCGCGCGCCGCTCGACGGCTGCAGGCATCACACGACACGACACTTACGTCCGACTCCACGGCAGCCTTGCTCGCCGAGGCGCGCCGCCAGGCCATGCGCCAGAAGTCGCGCGCGACGCTCGACCGGCGCGTCGACAATCAGGAGCAGTTGGCGGGCGCGCTCGTGGCGTGGACGACAGTCGTTCGCGTACAGGAGCGCGCGGCGATCAATCGCGCGTTGAGCAGCCTCGTCACGCTGCTGCTGGTTGCGTTCGTCGGAGTGCTGCTACTGCAATGGACCGAGCGAACCACGTCGAAGTTGTCCGTTGATCGTCGGCGGATGCACACGCTGCGGATGGTCAGTCGCGTCACACTGCAGGTGCTGACGATCCTCGCTCTGCTGCTCGTGATCTTCGGGCCGCCGAGCAACCTCGGCACGTTCCTCGGCCTCGCTGGCGCCGGGCTCACCGTCGCGCTCAAGGATTTCATCGTCGGCTTCATCGGCTGGTTCGTGCTTCTCGGACCCGATGGGATCCGGCCCGGCGATCTGGTGGAGATCAACGGCGTCACCGGCGAGGTGATCGAGGTCGGAATCTTCCAGACGGTCCTGCTCGAGACGGGCGACTGGGGCGGGTCGAGCCATCCCACCGGGCGTCGCGTGACGTTCAACAACAGCTTTGCCATCGAAGGCCACTACTTCAATTTCTCGACGACGGGGCAGTGGCTGTGGGATGAGCTCCAGATCGTGGTGCCGGCGGGACGCGATCCGTATCCGATCAGCGAGTCGCTCCTCGGTGAGGTCGAGGAGGCGACGAAGGAGAGCGTGACACAGGCCGAGGCGGACTGGAAGGGCGCGCGCCGGACACCGCAGTTCGCGTCGCTCACGGCGACGCCGACGGTCACGTTGAGGCCGATTCCGGGCGGTACGGAGATCGCTGTTCGCTACGTGACGCGCGTCGCCGAGCGATCGGCGATCCGCGCGCGGTTGTATCGGGCGGCGATGGACTTGTTAGGCTCGGGTGCCAAGGTCAGTGCGGGGTTGGCGAACGCCGAAGCCGAGTGACTGCCTGGCAGTTGCGTCGACCGACGGGCGCTCCACATTATCTCCTCCGCCCCGCGCGTGAGGAATGATGCAAGTCTCCGCTCGACTCGCCGCCTCGCTTGCCACGCTACTCTGCTCGACTGCGCTCGCGGCTCAGGAGCACGTTCACGCCGCTCCGCCAGCGACCCCGCCCGCGGCCATCCGCCTCGGCACCGTTCACTTTCCGACCTCAGGGTCTCCCGCCGCGCAGCGCGCGTTTCTCACCGGCATCGCGCTCGTCCACAGCTTTGCCTACGAGGCGGCCGCAGGCGCGTTCCGCGAGGCGGAGCGCGCGGACGGCAACTTCGCACTGCCGTACTGGTTCGAGGCACTCACGCATTCGCCGGTCCTCTGGGGAATCGACGATGCACCTGGCGCACGCCAGGTGCTGGCCCGCCTCGCGCCTAACGCTGGTGAGCGGCTGGCCAAGGCGGCCACGCCTCGCGAACGGGCGTACGGCGCGGCCGTCGAGGCATTCTTCGCCGACGCCGACTTTCCGACGCGCCTCCGCGGCTTCGCGGACTCCATGGTCGCGCTCGCGCGGCGCGACACGACAGACCTCGAGGCGTCGGTCTTCGCCTCGCTCGCGCAGCAGATGTATCTGGGCCGCGAGACCGTACCGCAGCCCGAGTACGATACGCGGCTGGCGGATGCGATTCGGTTCGCCACGCGCGTGTTCAGCGCGAACCCGCAGCACCCCGGCGCCGCGCACTATCTGATCCACGTGTCGGATGTCCATCCCGGCCCGCTCAGTCCGAGCTTCGCGCTGCAGCCCGGCCTCGCGCTGCAGCCCACGATCGCCCAAACCGTTCTCCCCGCAGCGTACGCGTACGCGCGCATCGCGCCCGACGCCGAACACGCGCAGCACATGCCATCGCACGTGTTTCTCAAGCTCGGGTTCTGGGATGAGCAGGTCGCGTCGAACGAGCGTGCGTGGCACGCGTCGGTGGCCGAGGTCGCGCGGGAGCGGGCGCCAAAAAGCCGGCTGGACTTTCACGATTTCCTCTGGCTCCAGTACGGCTATCTGCAGCAAGGCCGCTGGCGCGCAGCGCGTGCCCTCATCGATAGCGCGCGTTCCCTCGTCGCCGGCGTGGATACGGGCAGCGCGCTCGTGGTCGACGCGCACTACGTGGTGCCGATGCTCCAGGTGCAATACGCGATGGAGACTGACCACTGGCGCGACGCACCCACGGGTCGTCCCTATACGGCGCCCGTCGGCCCGACGTCGGCGCTCCAACGCGAGCAGGGCTTCATGCGGACGGTCGACGTCGGACGCGCGACGGGCGTGCTGATGCGACGAGAGCCTCCGCCGGCGTGGATCGACTCCGTCGCTTCGCAGGGAGCCCGCGCCGACGCGAGCGCCGCCATCGAGCTGCAGGCGATCCGCGCCGAAAGTCGGGCGGACACCGCTACGGCGCTCGACCTGTGGCGCCGCGCCGCGGTGGTGGAGGACTCGCTGCCGCCGCTCGGCCCGCCAAGGTGGCTTCGCGCGCACGAGCGCGCGGGCGCGCTCCTTCTCGGGTCGCGTCGGGCGGCGGAAGCCGAGCACGAGTACGCGCAAGCCCTACGGCTCACACCGAACCGGTCGCTCGCGCTCCTCGGTCTCGCCCGAGCACGTATCGCGTTAGGCGATAGCGTCGGTGCCACCTTCGCGTATCGGCGGCTCGCCGCCAACTGGCACGCGGCGGATGCGGATCTCCCAGCGGTCGCCGAGGTGCGGCGTCGCGCCGCCATCGCCAGGGAGACTGTACTGGCCTCGGACAGCGCGCCACTCGTCAAGAAGCGCGTCGCTTTCAAGAACGGTCCGCTCTGGCTCGAGGGCTATATGTTCAAGCCGGCGGGGCACGGTCCGTTTCCGGTGGTGGTGTGGAATCACGGTAGCGAGAACCGCCCCGGCGCCGGCGCGCAGTTCGACAACGTTGCCCGCGTGTTCGTGCCGCACGGCTTTGTCGTCTTCGCGCCCACGCGCCGCGGACACGACGAATCCGACGGCCCGTATCTCAACACCGAGCGCGCGCGCGTGATCGGCGCCGGCGGCCAGCGTGCCGGCGACAGTCTCGTCGCGCGCCGCTTGCCCGGTGAGCAGTTGGATGACCAGCTCGCGGGGATCGCGTGGCTCGAGCGCGTGCCCTTCGTGGACGCAACGCGGATCGTCGTTGCCGGTTGCTCGTTCGGCGGGGCTCAGGCGCTACTGGCGGCCGAGAATGGGCGGGCGCGCGGGATCAGGGCGGCGGTGACGATGTCGCCGTTCGCCATGAACTGGGATCACAACGCGCAGGGCAGGGACCGGTTCGTGCGCGGTGTGTCGCGCGTCGATGTGCCGGTCTTCCTGATCCAGCCGCCGAAGGACGTCAGCCTCGGCCCGAGCCGCGACCTCGGCGCCGAGTTCCGGCGGCTCGGCAAAGACTATCGGGGGAAGATCTACCCGGACACGATTCCGGCCGAGATGCAGTCGCACTGCTTCGGCGGCGGACAAGGCGACTCGGTCTGGGCGGCCGACGTGCTGTCGTTCGTGGACTCGGTGCTCGTTAGGCGGTGAATTAAAGGGACGCCTTACGAGTGTGCGTCGGTGATTGGTTGTCCAATAGGATGGGTCGGCGCGCGGGCGCCCGCCGGGGCGTCCGCCTAACGGCGTCACGGCGCAGAAGAGCGTATCGCGGAATCGAGGTCGGCCCAGAGATCGTCAGCGTTCTCGATCCCGACGCTGAGTCGGAGCAACGAAGGTGGAAGGTGTTCCTGTCCCGGGATCCCGGCGCGTCGTTCCATCGTCGATTCCACGGCCCCAAGACTCGTCGCATGGCGGACGAGCCTAACGTTTCGGCAAACGCCATCGGCAAACTCGGCTCCGCCGCGCAGCTCGAACGAGAGCATGCTGCCGAAGCCCTTGAGCACGCGCTTGGCCGTCGCATGGGTCGGGTGGGAGGGCAATCCTGGATACCTGACGCGGCCGACCCACGGGTGCTTCTCGAGCCGCTCCGCGAGCGTCATGGCCGTCTGCTGCGCGCGTTGGAATCGAAGCGCGAGCGTGCGCGCGCCGCGGACGGCGAGAAAGGCTTCGAACGTGCCCGGTGTCGCGCCGGTCAATCCGCGTGACTTCTTGAGGCCACGCAACATGGCATCGTCGCGTGTCGTGGCGACGCCGGAGAGTAAGTCGGAGTGACCGCCGATGAACTTCGTGGCCGATTGCAGCGAGACGGTGGCACCGAAGTCGAGCGGTTGCTGATTCAACGGCGTGGCGAAGGTGTTGTCGACCGCCAGGATCGCGCCGGGTTTGCGTGGCGCGGCGCCGATGGCCTCGAGATCCGCAACCGTGACCAGCGGGTTGGAGGGTGATTCAATCCAGATGAGGTCAGCCGCGCCGCACGCGCGAATCCAGCCGGCGGTGTCGTCCACCGCCACGCGTTGCACGGACCAGCGACCTCTATCGCCGCCTGCTGTTGCCAGCCCTGCGACGCCTTGATAGAGATCATCCGGCAGCACGACCACACTGCCGGTCGCGAGCTGATCGAACACGGCGGCGATGGCCGCCATGCCTGACGCGAACGCCACGGCTTTACCGGACTCCAGCCCGCCGATGATCTCCTCGAGCGCTTCCCATGTCGGTGTGCCATCATCGCGTGAGTATTCGCGTCCACTCCCAATGATGAAGTTCGAGGCCGGGATGAGCGGAACGTTCAGCGGAGCGCCGGGTTCGGGCGAGCGACCTGCGGCAACGAGCCAGGATTCCGGTGTGAGGTCAGCCGGGCGAAGCTCCATTCTTGTGAGTGCCTCGAGATGAGGGCGGTGCTGATTCAGAGCGGCTTGCGCCACAAAAGCTGTACCTCGTTCGGCAACGTCGGATAGGCTCCCGGTCTCGCGCGCTCCAGGCTAAACCCGTGCGCGTGGTAGAAGCGACATGCAGGCACGTTGATGTCCTGGGTTTCGACGCGAAGGCTGCAAGCACCCCGCTCGCCGGCACGCCGTTCGACGGCCTCGAGGAGTGCAGTGCCGATGCCCTGCCGCCGCGCATCGGGCGCGACACGAATGTCCCAGAGCAGGGCACAGCCCGAACAATCACGAAGCAGGTCGATGTGCGGGTCTTCGACAATGACCGTTGCGCCTCCGACCCGACACTCACGATCGTACGCTGCGAGAATGATCCAGCGGGAGAGGTCGAAGAGGTGTGGCCACGCGGACGGATGGCTGCCCGGATAGGAATCGTAGTCTTTCCAGTATGTGGGTGAGACTGCGACTGCCTCGAACGGCGCATCCCGGGTCAGCGCCGCCCATGCTCGCTCGTCCAGCATCTCGGCGACTGTGAACCCGATCGGGACCTTGGCATAGTCAGCGAGCCGGGTCGGCGGCTCCTCGACGATCATGAGCGACATCGTTAGTGTCGATCAGCGTGGAGATCGCCACAGCGGCCGGCGGTGCATCTCGTTAGGCCGTGCGGTCCTGCGGTAGACAGGATGTCGGCGCCGAGCTCGAACTCGAGGGCCAGCCGCGCCGACCAACTCGGCGGCCAGGCGCAGCCACTCAACGCCGGCCCGAACCGCGGCGGCAACGACCGAGTTTTCCGGCGTACCCGCATTTTGGATGACCAGGAGGAACATAGATCATACGATCCCGGCACTGGGCGTGCCGTCGCGACGCCGCTACGCTCAAAGGCCGGGGCCTCGCCTACCGTCTCGGCTCGTATGTCATGGCCACGGCTCCCGAGGCAAACTCGTGCCGGTTGACGAGCTTCAAGTCGACATGCTTCGATAGTCCCGCGAACAACGTGGGGCCATGGCCCACGAGTCTGGGCTGCACGATGAACTCGTACTCGTCGATCAGTCCCAGCTCGGTCAACGCCTGCGGAAGCATCACACCTCCCACGAACAATCCGTTCCCCGGCTCCTGCTTGAGCTGCTGAACGGCCTTCTCCAGGTTCCCGCGGACGGGCTCCGCGTTCCAGTCCACTCGATCCAGAGTGCTCGACACGACGTACTTCTTTGCCGCGTCGATCGTTCGGGCGAAGGGGAGCATCCAATCCGCCATCCATTCCGGCTTCTCCCCCTGCGCAGCCGCGCGCCATCCTGATTCCATCATCTCGTACGTCACGCGGCCAAAGAGGAGGGCATCGGCGCGCTCGATGTTCTCGGCCGCGTGACGATGGAGGTCTTCGTCGGGGACGATTGCCCGGTGATCGCAGCAGCCGTCCAATGTGACATTGATGGAATACCGGAGTGGTCGCATTACATGCTCCTGAATGGCGTGCCGCTGTCCTGTCGTATCACGATCGAAAATATCGCCTAACGAAATGAGCTTGGCCACGGTGGGCGTCAGCTTCTACTTCGCCGAGGGCTCGCATAATATGGACGACCGGGGGCTTGCCTCTGACGGCGAGGCGACGTTGATCGCGTCCGGCCCGCAGGCGGCGGCCGGTCTCGTGGACCTCTTTTATATGATGGCGCGCACGACGTGGATTGACCGGCCGCCAGAGCTGGAGCACCTGCTTCCGCGCCGTTCTTCGATCGTCCACTGGTTTGCGCGGCGGATTCGCGCCAGTTTGTGAGTTGAACTGCCGCTCGAATTGAGCAGATTCGCTCGTGACGGTTTTTCGACCTCGCACTCCCGAACCTGCCCACACCATGAAAACAGCGGCTGTCACCGCGGGCTTCGTGCTCGCCTTCGCGTCCACCAGCGCCTATGCGCAGCTTCAGTCGCGGCCTGTCCCGAACGCTGGCGTCGAGTCGTTCACGTTTCAGTCGCCATCGATGGGCGTCCGCTTTTCGCTCAACGTCGGCTTGCCGCAGGGCTACAAGGCGGGAGACGGAAAGAAGTATCCAGCGATCATCGTTACGGACGGGGATTTTTTCTTCGGCAACGTCTACGAGTCGGCATCGACGCTCTCGGGCGTGATCACTCCGCTGTTCATCATCAGCGTCGGGACGGCGCTCGATGAGGGCGAAGAAGAGCACACGAGGCGACGAATCTACGAGTTCTCGCCGCCGGGCTGGGATCGGCAAGACAACTTCGGGCAGGCCGTCGAGGGCTTCTGCAAGCGGTTCAAGTCGCCGGAGGGGCGATGCACCGGCGGATCGGGGAAGTTTCTCACGGCGATCGCGACCGAAATGATTCCGCAGCTGGCCGCCAAGTTCCCGATCGACACCACGCAGCTCGGTCTCTTCGGTATCTCGGCGGGTGGGTTTTTCGCGTCGTGGGCGATCTTCCAGCCGAACACGCCGTTCAAGAAGTACATCATCTCCAGTCCGGCGATGGCGTACGGTCGTGGCGAGATTTTCCGACAGGAAGCTGAATACGCGAAGACACACAAGGATCTTCCGGTCGGCATCTATCTCGCGTCAGGCGGGCTCGAGGCCGCGGATCCGCAGCTCGAGGGGATAGGGGAGATCGTCAGCGGGACGTCGCATCTCGCAGGCGTGCTTGCCAGTCGACAGTACACGGGGCTCAAGCTGACGATCGAGTTCCACCCGGGCATGGGACACACGGACGTGGTGGGAACTTCGGTGGTGCGAGGGCTGCGCACGCTCTACGCGAAGTAGGGCTATTATCTCTGCGTATGCGCGCTGACGCCACAAAAACCTAACGCGGATTTCGAACATCGATTCCGCCGATGTTCGCAGATTTGCCCCATGTGTAGCGACGGCTCCGACGGCACGGCCGGGCGCTCATCCTTTTTTGTTCAAACGGCCTCGGGAAGCCGATGCGTCCCGAGGCCGTCATTCTCAAACGAGACAGTGCAGGACACCGTTTGGTGGACTCACGCGGAGGCCAACGCCTCCAGCGATTCCGGCTGGACCTGTCCTCCATCGACGATGATGGTCTGGCCAGTGATATACGCCGCTTCCCGCGACGCGAGGAAGGCGGCCGCATGTCCAATATCGTCCACCGAACCCAGGCGCTTGAGTGGGATCGAGGCCGCCATCGTGTTCAGATACGCCTCACCCAGCCCCTGCAGGCCTTCCGTTACGATGTTGCCGGGCATGACGGCATTCACCGTGATGCCGTATTTCGCCAGCTCGATGCAGGCAGTGCGCATGAAGCCGAGTTGCCCCGCCTTGGTCGCGCCGTAGTGCGTCCAGCCGGGATACCCGGTCACCGGGCCGGTGATCGATGACGTCATAACGATGCGCGGCTGGTTGCTCTGTTTGAGATACGGTACGCAAGCCTTGACGCTCAGAAAGGCGCCCTTGAGGTTCGTGTTCATCACGTCGTCCCAGCTCTCCGGGCTCATCTCTTCGATCTTGGCCTGCGGGAAGATCCCGGCATTCGCACAGAGAACGTCGAGCCCACCGTGCCGATCGACAGCCGCCTTCGCCATCGCCTCCATGTCGGAAAGCCTGGTGACGTCAGCCGCGAACGCGCCGACCGTGGCGCCACCACTGCTCAATTCCCGCGCGGCAGCTTCCGCTTCGTTCAAATGGCGAGCAACGATGAGCACCTTTGCCCCGTGGCCGGCAAACACCCTCGCGATGCCCTTGCCGATGCCTTTGCTTCCGCCGGTGACAATGACTGACTTGCGTTTCAGCGATGCGGACATGCTGTTCTCCTTAGGCATCATCATTGAAATGCACGGCCGACGCTTGCATTGCCTAACGCCGAAATGTAAGCCGCGGAGCGCCTAGCGAGTGGGCGTTATGGTATTGGCGCGACCTGCGATCGAGGCGGACTCACGGCCCGGTCAAGCCGGTTGTGGCTCGAACGTGCGCGATACGGTCGCCGGCATCGAGGTTGAGGACCGCCTGCCACCGGCGACGAACGACCGCGAAGCGGCCGCCACCGCTCTTGTCGCACCAAAGCTGGCGGCTGCTGTCGGTGACCAGCTCGCAGTGAAAGCCGTTGCGGAGCATGATCGCTCGAGCAGAGTCCAGGGGAATGCCAATGGCAATGGCGGCGGCGAGACGGCGATCCCAGTCGGAAGAGCCGTCCGCGCCGTGCGTAATCGATCGGTCGCGCCCGCAGCCGGCTGCGACGGCGAGCAGAATGCCCATGTGCATCCGCCAACGGATCACGTTAGCCCCCAGTCACGATACACGCCGCGTGACCAAGAATCTGGTCGCCAGCGCGAAGGTTCGACGGTGTCGCGGTCCACCCGCGAGCAAGTCGGTCCGCGAGCAATTCGTTCGCATTCGGTTGATGACGCCACACGGCGACCGCCATGATGGACCCGAGTCAGGTCGTGTCGAAGCTCAGATACCTCGAGCCATACGGGACCACGACATCATGAGTTAAGGATCAATCTGCCCTGCGCCCACGCCCGACTTGCTCACCACCGCCACGTTGTCGTCCCGGTCTCGCTCGATCAGCTTGCGGTACGGATCGACACCGGCGCG
The DNA here is from genome assembly GCA_021154285.1 of Gemmatimonas sp. GTDB lineage: Bacteria > Gemmatimonadota > Gemmatimonadetes > Gemmatimonadales > Gemmatimonadaceae > JAJKIV01. The sequence goes on from JAJKIV010000240.1 coordinate 13,530, forward strand.
CGTTGGCAACCGCGGCACCGTGAGCACGATGGTCTGTTTGCCCGAGCGAAGACGATGCTGCTTCAGGTACAGCGCTTCCCCAGGCGAGCCGTCGAGCGCCTGTCCGGCGAACGCTCCGACCTCGACATCGTCGTCCATCGCAATCGGGGTCTGCGTCCCGATGCTATCGGCTCGCGCCTTCGAGGCGTCGACGAACAGCGTCACCCGATAGCTGCCGCCATCCACAGGGTCGGCGCGCGCCGAGTCGGTGCGCACGTTCCACAGCGTGATGTGCTCGAAAAGATCCGAGAGCAGCGGCCGCAATGAATCGGGCGTAACGGCCTGCAGCTCAGCATAGAGGGCGCGTGATGTTGGCGGCGGCGCATCGGCGCCGGCGAACTTCTCGCGGAACCGCCGCAGCGCCCCGTTGACCGCGTCGGCGCCCAGACGCTCGCGCATTGTGTACATCGCGACCGCACCCTTGAAGTAGTACACGTACGACTGGCTCACGACGTCGAGCAGCGGGACCTCGCGGTTCGTGTAAACGGTCCGGCCCGTAAGGTATTGGTTCATGTTGTAGTCATAGAAGCGGCGCGCCAGCGCGGGGCCGTACGTCGTCTCGAAGACCATCATCGAGCTGTATTGCGCCATCGTCTCGGAGACAAACCCCGCCCCGGGCACTTGCGCCGGAATCACCTGGCCGCCCCACCACTGGTGCGCTGTCTCATGCGCAACGACGAAAAACGGCCGGTCGATGTCGCCCGAGTCGACGCGCGTGAGGAACGCGCTCCCTTCCGAGAACGCGATCGTGTGCGGGTGCGCCCGCGCGAACGCTGCATAACGCGGGAACTCCACGATGCGAAGCTCGCGGAACTGATACGGCCCGAAGTTCTTCGAGTAATACGCGAGCGACGCCTGCATACTCCGGAGCATGCGGCCGACATTGACGTCGTGCGTCCGGTGGTAGTAGACGCGCAGCGGAACCCCATTCCAGCTCGCCTCACGCGCCGCGTACTCCGCAGAAAAAACGGGAGTGCCGTAGCGAACCGGCCGATCCGTGCGGTAATGAAAGTAGCGCCGCCCGTTCTCTCGCCACTCGCGCACGAGCGTCCCCGGCGTGATGGCGATCTGGCGCGGATCGGTGCCGATCACCGTTTCGATACGCACTGAGGGGTCGGCACTCGCGCCAGCGCGTGCGTCCACGTCACCCGCGCTCGCTGGCATCTTGCGCGGCGGGAGGCCCTGCTCGCGTCGATCCTGAGCATCCATCACCTCGCGGCCCGGCTGATAGCCGAGCGAGGGCACCCACCCGCCCTGGAGGTAGGCGCCGTTAGGCGTCACGTCGGTCGGCGCGCCGGCGTTACGGAACCCGCGCGGACGGGACGCAAGCTCGAACGTCATGGCGATCGAGTCCCCCGGCGCGAGCGGCCGCTCGAGCGCGTAGATCCGGTACCGCAACGTGGAATCGTTCGTTACGAGCCGCGCGGTCCGATCGAACGCGAGCGCGCGCGTCTCGACGTCAAAGCTCGGGAGGACGTGGATCGAATCGATGGAGTGTACGGTCCGGTTGACGAACGCAAATGTCCCGCGAATATCGGCCGCACGGTCCGACGGATAAACCTCCACGTGCAGCTGCGCCGCGACGAGGCTTGGTTCGGGCGCATTCTCGAAGCGCTTGTACCGTCGCTCATACTCGGCGCGCTCGGCTGCGATCTCCTTTGGTGAGCGGTACGTGTTGAGTATATTCGTGTTATAGAACACGAATCCACCTAACGTCACGATGAGCAGTGCGGCGGCCGCCGCGACACGCACCGTCGGCCCGTGCAGGCGCTGCCGTGCGAGTGACAACCGCCGCCGAACGCCCCGCTCGCGCCCACGCACCCAGAAGAGGGTCGCGAGCACGGCAAACAGCAGTGCCCACGCGGCCCAATACAGCCTGAACCAGACGAGCCCCGAGAGAAACGGCGCAAGCCCATTGAAGTCAGACCATACCCACCCCGGGTCAGACCCGTAGATCAGCATCTGATGGCCGAGACCAATGAGTCCGGCAACCTGTGTCAACGCGAAGTACAGCACGACAACGAGATGCCCGAGGTACTTGTTGTTCACGATCACGTGCACCGTCATCGCCAGCGCGGCGAGAAGCACATAGTCGACGAGCTTGATCCCGAACAGGAGCTCGAGGTAAACGCCGAGCTCGAAGCGGTAGTAGCCGCGGATCGCCTGGAGCAGCACGCCGGCGCCCATCAGCACCATCTGAAGCGTCACGAGCATCGCGACGAGCGCGAGAAAGCGACCGAGCAATGCGACGACGTTAGGCACCGGCGCGACCGCGGCGATTTCGCCCATCCCGACCTCACGCTCGCGCCACACGAGCTCTCCGGCGAAGATCGCGATGAGCAACGCCATCACCGGGCCGAGCGCGGAGCTCAGCACCGTGCCTGCGATGAGGTGGGTGACGGGCCAGGTGGACGTTCCGAAAACTTCGGCACCGACGTCCCAGCCGAAGATGAACACAAAAACAAGCGCGCCAGCGAGAATCACGAGGTACGAGCGTGTCAGCGCGATCTCACGCCACGCGCGAGCGGCGACGGCAAGCGTCTGCCGAGCGTGCGCCGCGAACGAGAATGAGCGGCTCTGACCGGGCGCATGCGTCAACGACGTCACCTCGAGCGGCACGACGCGGTCCCGGCGCGTGCCTGCCCCGAGCGCCGTCGGGGGGCCTGCCCCGAGCGCAGTCGAGGGGTCGATCACCGCACGTCGGCGCCACCAGCGTCGTCGCAGCGCCCCAGCCGGGTGCGCGAACCGGAAGCGCGCGACGAGCAACGCAAAAATTCCCACGGCGACGCCCAGCCACAACGCTCGATTTTCGAGGAGAACGTTAGGCCAGCCGATGAGCCGTGCATTGCTCTCGACAGGCGTCCAGTATTTTGTCGTCAGCGCGACCGCACCCCCGCCGAACGGATCGACGAGTGCGGACAGCACCTGGTTCGTCAAACCATCGGTCAGCTTACCGGCAACGGTGCCCAGGACATACAGCGCGATGCCGCCAATGTAGGTCGCCAGTGCCTGACGAGTGAGCGCCGCGGCGGCGAACATGAATGCGCCAATCACGACGAGGTTCGGGAGCAACAGCAGCAGGTACGTCTGCACATACGCAGCCGGCTGTACTGGCCCGAACTTTCCGGCCGCCATGTACGGCATCACCGACGCTACAGCCAAGCCTAACGGGATGCCGAGGAGCAACACTGCGTTGACTGCGAGCCCCGCGAGGAAGCGTCCGGCGAGGTAGTGCGATTCGCGAAGCGGCGACGTGTAGAAGAGCGCGTGCATGCGCCAGTGCACGTCGCGCGCGGCGGCGTCGCCGAAGATCCCCGCCGTCACGAGCATCCCGATGCCGCCGAGCACCGCCGACACGTTCGCGATCATCTTCGGCGAGTTGAGGTACTGACTGCTGCCGTTGATCGCGTGCATCAACAGGAACGGAATTCCCAAGAGCACGAGCGCGTATACCCACGTCGACGGCTGGCGGAGTCGGTAGCCGACCTCGAATCGGAACACTTCGCGACGCGTCATGACGCTGCGCCAATCGCTGCGGCCTCGGCGCGTGCGCCCTGGTGGCCGGCCATGACGCTGAAGTAGACGTCCTCGAGATCCGGCTCCGTCTGATCGAATTCGGGCCCCGGCGACGACTCGGCGTACACGTGCACGAGCGTGCGGCCTGCCTGGAGCTTCGTGCAGATCACGCGATGGCGGCGCTCGACGTCGGGAAGCTCGGCCTTCGCCACGACACGCCGCCACACCCGCCCGCGCAGCGCGACGACGGCGGCCAGTGGTTCGGCCTCGAGAAGAATCTCCCCTTTGTCGATGATTGCCATGCGGCTGCACAGCTCCGCGACATCGTCGACGATGTGTGTCGACAGGATCACGACGGCCTGCTCCCCGATCTCGCTGAGGAGATTGAGGAAGCGCACGCGCTCGGCGGGATCGAGTCCCGCGGTGGGCTCGTCGACGATGATGAGTGAAGGGCCGCCAAGGAGCGCGACGGCGATGCCGAAGCGCTGGCGCATGCCGCCGGAGTAGCCGCCAAGCCGCTCGCGGCGCACGTCCCACAGATTGGTTTGCCGCAGGAGTGCCTCAACGACGCGGCGTCGCTCGCCCCGGTCGACAAAACCTTCGAGTACCGCAAAGTGATCGAGCAGCCGCTCAGCGCTGACGCTCGGGTATACGCCGAACTCCTGGGGCAGGTAGCCGAGGGTGCGGCGCACGCGGTCCTTCTCGCGGATGACGTCGATGGCCTGCCCCGGCTGCGACGTCGGGTCGCCCAGCGTTATGGAGCCCAAGTCCGGCTCCTGCAGCGTCGCGATCGTGCGCATGAGCGTGGACTTGCCGGCGCCGTTAGGTCCGAGGAGACCGTACATTCCGCGCGGAATATCGAGGCTGACGCTGCGTAACGCGCGTACGCCGTTGGTGTACGTCTTGGAGACGCCGCGGATAGCGAGGTGCATCGGGGGCAGGGGAGAGGCGACAGGTGGGACGAACGGCTTGGGGGAATACGGTCCTCGCCGTACGGGACCGCACAGACGGAGGTGTCAGCGCGTCAGGTCGAGGGCTTCATCCGATCGGCACACGGGCGCGCCCGCGAGACGAGGCTTGTCGTTCTGGACCGGGCGAGGGGGCGCCACCGCACCATACCAGATGCGAGGCGAAACGAACGGGTGGGCGGGCCACATCGTCGCCGCCTAACGCCATCAGCACGCAGCAACTGTCTGTCTACGGCCTGAGCTCGGGCCGCTACCGCGGCCCCCTGCGAATGCCGACTGATCGGGCGAGAATACTTAGGTATTGACCTTAGTGTTGCCCCGTGCTAGAATCCGTCGGTCCGATCAGGTAACTCAACCAAATCGACCGGTGTGACATGGTTCAGTCCGCAGTTGCCGACGATGTCTTCTATGCCCTGTCCAATTCGACTCGGCGCAAAGTCCTGGAGCACCTGTCGGTGGGACCAGCCACCGTCAGCGAGCTGGCAGCACCATTCGACATGAAGCTCCCCTCGTTCGTGCAGCACCTAACGGTGCTCGAACAGAGCCGACTGGTGAAGTCGAAGAAGCACGGGCGTGTGCGGACGTACGAGATCGTGCCCGAGCGACTCAAGGTCGCTGAAGACTGGCTGACCACGCGTCGTGAACTGTGGGAGGCTCGACTGGACCAGTTCGATCAGTATGTCAAACGACTCAAGGAGAAGGAATCGGCATCATGAGCACGCAATCCACGCAATCCACGCGATCCACGGAATCCATGATCGATCCGAAACTCGATTTCGCCA
>JAJKIV010000241.1 GCA_021154285.1 Gemmatimonas sp.
AACGCGTCTTCGAGCTCCGCGGGTCGGGGCTCCTTGATCGCCGGCGCGACCAGGGCGTCCACGCGATCACCCGGGGCGTTAGGCTGCGCGATGAAGCGCACCGTCCCGCCTCGCGGGGCCGCATCGAGCACGAGGTCCGTCGCGTCGAACAGGCGCGCCTGGAACAGCCGCGCCGGCGCATCCGCTGGCGGCCTGGCGCTGAATGTGAGCCCGTCCGCCCGCGTGCGCAGCGTCGCGGGCGCGCCTTCGCTCAGGACCCGCCCGTGATGCATCACGAACACCTGCGCGCAGCGTTCGGCCTCGTCCATGTAGGCCGTGCTTATGAGAACGCTCAACTGCTCCGCATCGACCAGCTGCTGCACGATCGCCCACAGCTCTCGGCGCGACAGCGGATCGACGCCGACGCTCGGCTCATCGAGGAGCAGCAGGTCCGGGGATCGGACCAGAGTGCACGCCAGCCCGAGCTTCTGTTTCATGCCGCCGGAGAGCTTCCCGGCGGGTCGCGCGGTGAAAGACGCGAGATCCGTCATCGAGAGGAGTCGCGCGAATCGTTCCCTGCGAACGGCCTGTGGCACGCCGTGCAGGTCCGCGTAGAGATCCAGGTTTTCCTGGACGCTCAGGTCCTCGTACAAACCGAACCGCTGCGGCATGTAGCTGATGCGATCCTGAACCGCCTGCGGTCGCGCCGCGACGTCGATGCCTAACACGTGCAGGTGACCCGCATCGGGTTTGAGCAGCCCGGCGATCATGCGGATCAGCGTCGTTTTCCCCGCACCGTCGGGGCCGACGAGGGCCGTGAGCGCGCCGGCACGAGCGACCATCGAGACGTTGTCGATGGCCTTCATCGTGCCTCCGCCAGGGGCCGAAAAGTTCTTGCCGAGCCCCTCGGCGACGATCGTCGTCGGCGACGCGGTCACGCGCCACCAGTCTGCAGCTGCACGGTCACCGGCTGACCGAGGCGAAGGCGATCGGCCTTGTCGTCGACGAGAATGCGGACTTCGTAGACGAGACTCGTGCGCAGCTCTTCGGTCTCGACGGACTTGGGCGTGAACTCCGCCGTCGATGCGATGAAGGCGACCTTGCCCGTCAGCGCATCGCGTTGACTGTCGGTCAGCACGCGCGCGGTCATGCCCGCCTTGACCTTCCCGAGGTCCGGCTCGGCGACATAGACTCGCACCCACTTGGGCTGCGTCAGCGCCAACGTGAAAACGGGCCGCTGTGGTGAGGCCATGTCGCCAGGTTCGAGCAGTCGCGATCGAACCACGGCGTCCACCGGTGCCTTGAGCTCTCCGAGCTCGATCTGATGCCGGAGCAGCGCCAGTTGCGCGCGCGATGCCTTGAGTTGTGCCTCGGCGGTCCCGATGTCTTCGACGCGCGACCCCGCCTCGAGGAGACGCAGCGCGTCGCTTGCCTCATCGGCGCGAGCCGATGTCGTTTGCACCGCGCTCTGCGCTCGGTCGAGATCCTGTCCGCTGACGCCGCGGCCCTGCGTCTTGCCGCTGATGCCTTGAAGCCGTGTGAGATCCTGCTGCGCGCGCGACTGGTCGGCCTTCGCCGCGGCGAGGCGGCTGCGCGCCTGCTCGATCTCCTGCACGCGTGGGCCGCTGCGGACCCGCCGCAGCGTCTGCTCCTGCACTTCGATCTGAGCGGCCGCTTGCTCGGCTTGCAACGAGAGCGTTCGGGTGTCGAGCCGAGCGAGGACCGTTCCGGCCTTCACGACGTCTCCCTCGTCCGCGTGCATCTCGGAGATTCTTCCGCTGCCGTCGAAGGCCAGGGAGACCTGACGGATATCGACGTTGCCGTGAAGTACCAGCTCGGGCGACGCGGCGGTCCGCCGGCGGGCCCACACGATCCCGGCGATGACAACGGCCACGACCACAACTGCCAGAACCAGGACTTTTCTGTTCATCGGATTGCTCGTTTCAGGAACGCAGGCAGATCCTTTCGGCGCTGCTCCATGAAGGCGTCGACGGCTTTCGGCCCGAGGCCGAGGAGAGAGGCGATCATCGGTCGTGCCGCGAAGGGAAACAGGCAACTGGCGGCGAGCGTGACGAGAAACTGCTCGGCCGAGAGCGGAGCTACCCTCTTTGCTTTGGTCCGATCCGCGATCTGTGCGCGAAGTTTTCGGATCATCCGGCGCGCTGCCCGTCGCCGCTCGGCGGACAAGAAATCGCCGACGATCTCGGGGTGTCGCGCCGCCTCGTTGACGACGTAGGCCAGCAGATACGGATGGCGCATAAGCTTGGCATGGTAGGCCTCGACGAAGCGATCGATCTTGTCGTCGAGCGGGAGGTCGGACGCCATCATCTGGAAGATGCCCGGCACGAATGACGATGCGATGCGAAGCCAGACCGCGCGAGCGAGATCCGCTTTCGATCGGAAGTAGTAGTGGAGGAGCGCCTTGTTCACGCCGGCGTGATCGGCGATCTCCTGCATGCGCGCGCCGTCGATGCCGCGGCGGACGAAGATCTCGTCGGCGGCGTCGAGGATGCCGGTCTTGGCGTCCCGTTTGGTTTTCCCAGACGGTTTAACCATCTGGTTAGAAAGTAGCAATCCGTGTGGCGGGTGTCGAGCGCCGTGTGTTCTCTTTGGTCCAATAGCTTACGTCAGCCCGTTCCGAGATTCGTTAGGTTTACGGCACAGGGCTGTTTGAAATGCGCCACTTCGCAACGCTGCGGGACCGTGCGACTCGTCGCCTCACGCGTGAGACAATCTGCGCGACACTGGCGGGAGTCTTCGCTCTGGCCCTCGGTGCGACGGTCCTGTGCCCGCGCACCGCGCTCGCGCAATCGAAGCCGAGCAAACCTGTCGTCGTCGACCCGGCGGCCGGGAACATTCCGGAGATCGGGCTGGACCCTGACGTCGGCGATGGCACCTCACGCCGCACCGGCCGGGCTGTCACTCCGCTGGTTGTCCCGGTTCCGTTCAAGAACACCCAGCTCGGCTGGGGTCTCATGCTGATGGGTGGACTGATCCACCGCTTCGATGGCGACACGACCATCAAGCCCTCCACGGGTATGATCGGCGCGTTCTACACCGAGAACGGGAGCTGGGGCGTGATGGCCATGGAGAATGCTCGCCTCGCAGGCGACCGTTGGCGCCTGCGAGGGATGTTGGGCCATCCCGAGATTCGTTTCGACTATTACGGCACTGGCGAGGAGGCGGGCGAGGCCGGTCGTTCCGTCGGCATCCAGCAGAACATCAACATGGCCCAGATCGCCGCACTCCGACGCGTTGCGAACGGCGTGTACCTCGGCGCGACGGCGCTTTACATGGGGGCATCGATTGCGGTGCGCGATACGACCGGCCTTGGACTGCCCCCGCAGGCCGCGGATACGGTGGACGTCACGCTGTTCGCCCCGGGCCTTCAGGCCGAGGTGGACACACGGAACGATGACTACTGGCCGGTTCGCGGGACGCTCGTTAGGCTCAAGGGGTGGTTCTTCGGCGGTGACCGCTCGTTCCAGCGATACCTGCTCAACTGGTCGTGGTACGCGCCGGTGCGAGGCGAGCAGCTGGTCGTGGCGACCAACGTGAACGGTTGCGGTGCCACTGGCAATGCGCCCTTCTGGGCACTCTGCTCCATTGGCGCTGGACGAGGTGGGCTGCGTGGCTATACGCAGGGCCGCTACCGTGACACGGTCATGACGACGGCGCAGGCGGAGCTGCGCTATCACAGTGCCGGCCGATTCGGCGCGACCGCGTTCGCCGGCATAGGACAGGTTGCCCCGACCTTCGGCGACATCTTCAGCGCCAAGGTGCTCCCGGCCGGTGGTCTCGGCGCACGCTACCAGCTCACGGCGAAGTACCCCATGCACATACGACTCGACTACGCGTGGGGCCGCGACGGTCCGCTCTTCTACTTTGGCGTGTCCGAGGCGTACTGATGCCGGCCATCCAGCATCGGCGACGATCGAGGTAGCGACCGACAGCCAGTAGCGGAGGCCAGGGGCGCGCTACACGTTCACGGCTGTCGTCAGGGCTCTGCCGTCGTCCTCCGTTAGGCACCGACCACGTGAACGAATCGATCGCCTCCTCGCCCGACCCCACCGACGAAGGACTCGTTCGCGCCATCGGCGTACGAGCCCTCGCAGCCAACGTCGTCAATCAGATCATCGGCTCGGGCATCTTCGTCCTGCCCGCGGCGGTCGCGGCGATCCTCGGCCCGGCCTCCGTTGTCGCGTACCTCGTGTGCGCGCTCGGCATCGGCCTGCTCGCGCTCTGCTTCGCCGAGTTGGGGAGCCGCGTCGTGCGGTCGGGGGGCACCTACGCCTACATCGAGACCGCATTCGGCCCGTTCGTCGGATTTCTGGCGGGCATTCTCCTCTGGTTCGGCGGTGAGGTCATCTCGGTCGCAGCGATCAGTGTCGTCGTCGTCGACTCGGTCCTCACGGCGGTTGGCGTTGACGCGGGCGCTCTCGTGCGCGCCATCCTCCTCGTCACACTCCTGGCAGGACTGGCCGCGGCCAACATCCGAGGCGTTCGGACGGGAGCCAGGTTGGTCGAGGTCGCGACAGCGGCGAAGCTCGTGCCGCTGATCGCTCTCGTCATCCTCGGTGTGTTTTTTGGAGAGCGGCACAACCTCGCCTGGACCAGTGTGCCCTCGGTTCGCGACGTCGGCCGTGCCACGCTGCTGCTCATTTTCGCGTTCACCGGGACGGAAGCAGCGCTCACGTCGAGCGGTGAGGTTGCGGCGCCGGCGCGAACGATCCCGCGCGCGATCCTGCTCGGGCTCACCGTCGTGACGACGCTGTACATCGGCGTGCAGCTCGCCGCCCAGGGAATCCTCGGGCCCGCGCTTGCAACAGAGCAACGGGCCCCGCTAGCGGCTGCCGCCGGTCACGCGATCGGCACGACTGGACGACAGCTGATTCTCGCCGGCACGTTGATCTCCGCGTTCGGGTATCTCACCGGGAACATTCTCGCGTCACCACGGATGCTCTTCGCGTTCGCGAATGATGGCCTGCTTCCGAGCCGGATCGCCGCGGTCCATCGGCGCTATCGGACGCCCCACGTCGCGATCGCGACACACGCGGGGCTCGCCTGTGCGTTCGCGGTCACCGGGACGTTTCGCGCCCTGGCGGTGCTCGCGGTCGTCCCGACGCTCCTCGTTTTCCTTGGCTGCTGCCTCGCGACCCTGGTGCTGCGACGCCGTGATGTCCGCGCCGACGGCGCGCCGTTTCGCGTGCCGGGTGGCCCCGTCGTTCCACTCATCACGACCGGCTTCATCCTCTGGCTGCTGACGAGTGCTGGCAGATCCGAAGTGCTCGTCGTCGGAGCAATCCTCGTGGTCGCGTCGGTGCTCTATGTCGTGCGCGGCCGGTTCAACTCCGTACGCCAGCCGACCGAACAGCCCTCATGAGAGCAAGCGTTAGGCTCCGGTCGACTACGGGCCGCCGACCGGGTGCAAATGCACGTTCTGCACGACGCGCTTGAACGAACCATCCGGGAAGATGAGGTCGTGCAGCTCGGCATTGAGCCGATACGACTGGCCGGCCGCATCCTGCACCACGCCCTGGATGCGCATCCCGAAGCTGTTCGTCCGCGTGAGGCTCGTGAGCAGGTCGTTGTCCGTCCGGATCGCGTGACCCGTGCCGCTCGCGAACGGCGTGGACGCGCATATGCCCCGGAACGTCGCGATCTGGTACACGAACACATTCAGGTCAGAGCCCATGCGGAGGTCGTGCAGCACGCCACTCAACTCGCCCTCCGTCATCTCCGATGACGTCTGGAACGACATCGTACCGCCGCAGAGCGTCAAGGACGACGGCGGCGTGGGCAGCCCCGCCATCACGATGTAGCCCGTCGACGGATCGCGCATCGAGAAGCCTGCGTTGGTCGCCGTGCGGAAGACGTTCGGCAGGTCGTCAGGGCCGTTCAGGAAGTCCAGGTGCGCCGGAGGAAGTTCGACAACGGCCGTGGGCGGCCGGTCGCACGCAGCGACGGCGACCGTGAGCAGCGCGAGTGCGACGGCGTGAACGGCGGACATGGGGCCTCCTCGGTCAGGGCGTTGGTCGGACGGACGCAGCGGATCGCGGTCGCGCGGCGCCTTTCCCTCCAACAACGGATGCGTCGGCCCTGTTTTATTGAGAAATGGCCATCACCTGGCCCCGTATCTCAACGCTGTTGGCCGTTTTATCGTAACCCTGGTGTCGACACCGATACCGGCGAGGGCATCGTGTACGATCCTGGGTTCTCCCTTTTCGGAGGTCGCCTGTATGCAGGTGTTCCGTAAGGATGGGTTTCGGATGTCCATCAGTGACACCGCTCGCCAGCTCATGCTCGTGGCGCATGGTGCGTGGGACCCTTCGGATGGCAACGTGAAGTTCCCGAAGGATGTCCGTGTCATCCATTTCTACGCCGTGCACCAGGAGCTCGGGAAGATCGGCGCCGCCTACGCGGTGCTCGACGCACACCCGGCCGACGCGTATCGCGGGATCGCCGACCCGGTGACCGGAGTCACCGCGCGCTCGATCGTCGACCTGAGCGGCGACACGCAGGTCGCCAACTACGATCTCGAGTGGCATCAGGACAGCCCGAAGCTGTTCGAGAAGCACCAGGCGAAGACACCGAAGTTCTGGAGTCCGGATGTGGACCTGATACTGTTCGACACCGAAAAAGGCGAGGCGCACCTCAAGCAAGCGTTCCGCGTCGCCGCCGAGGGGGCTGCATGGCGCGGGTGGCCGTATCAGGTGATCCACTGCTGTCATTGTCGATACGTCGCGCCGCCATCGCCTAACGCGTCGAGCTGAGGCGGCGGACTACCGCCGACGGAAAGAGAGCCAGAGCGCGCGTGCCGAGAGGAGAGCCGACAACATGCCGATGGCGCCACACGCGATGAGGGTCCAGACGAAGAAGAAGCCACCGTCTGACGCCGCGATGGTCGGATATCTCGCGCCTCGCATGTGAAGGACGGGCATGAGCAGCGCGATGAGCCCGCCGAGGAGCATGATGACATACCCGGATCGCCGTTCGGTGAGCGCCAGTGTTCCGAACAGCCACACGACGAAGATCACGATGACGGCTAGGTTGGAGGCATCTGGTCGTGAGATCCCGCGCACGATGTCGTCCGTGACGTGAAGCGACACGAGCAGGATCGAGAGCAATGACGTGACCGTCAACAACGTGTTGTGTTTCATCGGCTCCAGCCATTGAGGGTTCGGCCTCTCATATGGCGATCCCATACGTATGGCTCATCGGTCGTGTTTCGCCCACTCGTCGCAACCCATGCATCGCCTCTCACTAGCGCTCCGCGGTTTTCGCCGTTCGCCCGGCTTCTTCGCTGTTGCCGTGCTCATCATCGGGCTCGGCGTCGGGATGTCCGTCGCGATCTTCAGCGTGTTTCGCACGGTGCTCGTGCGCCGCCTGCCGGTCGTCGACCAGGATCGGATCGTCGTCATGTGGACGTACGTGACCGACCCGAATACCGAGGTCACGCTCGGCACGAAGGAACTGTCGGTCGTGCGTCAGGAATCCCGGACGATGCGTGACGTCGCCGGTGTCGCCCACTGGCCTGCGGCGTCCCTGCCGTTCGAGTACGGTGACCGGCCCATCGAGCTCAATCGCGGGATGGCGACCGGCAACTTCTTCGACGTGCTCGGCGCACGGCCAGCACTCGGCCGACTATTCCGGCAGAGTGACGACGAGGTCCCGGGCGTGCCCCTGAGAGACACGCGCCCTCGCTCGCTCGCGCTCGTGCTCAGCTACCGCGCGTGGCAGGACAAGTTCGGCGGCGACTCCGGCGTCGTCGGGCGCCACCTCATCGAGCCGCTGCTGCGCACCGACTATCAGATCATTGGCGTCGCGCCGCCGGGTCTGTCGTATCCCGCGGGCGTGGAGTACTGGATCCCGATGTGGACCGGCTGGCAAGGGGCGGTCTCATCGTTTGCGGTTGGGCGCCTTTCGCCGGGCGCAACGGTCGCTGCCGCACGTGACGAATACCTCGGGATCGAGCGGCGCCTAACGCCGAAAATGCATTTCGGCGGCGCGCACGCGGCCACGTTCACCGAGACGATCCTCGGCGACGTGCGCCCAGTGCTCACGCTGCTCACCACGGCGGTCGCGCTGCTGCTCCTCATCGCGTGCCTGAACGTCGGCAACCTGTTGCTTCTCCGCGCCTCGACGCGCGCGCGTGAGCTCGCCATTCGCCGGGCGCTCGGTGCGAGCTTCGGCGATCTCGTGCGCGACCTCCTCGTCGAAGCGCTGGCGATCGCCGCCGCTGGTGCTGCGCTTGGCCTTCTCGTGGCGGTCGGTGCGCTGCGGTTGCTCGTCGCGTACGCGCCGGCGGAACTTCCGCGTCTCGACGATGTCCAACTCGCCGGTGCGCCGGTGGCGGCGGCGGTGGCAGTCGCTTCCGTGGCCGTCCTGTTCTTTGGCGTGGTGCCGGCCCTTCTGATCGCACGCGGGCAGCTCGCCGCACCGCTCCGACTCGACGCACGCGTCGTGGGCGAAACCTCACGCAGACGCTTCGTGCGGCAGACGCTCGTGGCATCGCAGATGGCGCTCGCGATGGTGATGCTTGGCGGCGCCGCGCTCCTGACGCGAAGCCTGACGCGCCTTCTCAGACAGGACACGGGCTTCGTGAGCGACCATCTCTCGGTGTTCTGGTACTCGTGGAACGCACGGAAGGACAGTACCGTCGCGAGCATGACCGCGTTAGGCGATCGCCTGAATCGCCGGATTCGCGCGATCCCGGGCGTGTCGGCCGCGACGCCGCTCGTCGCGCCGCCAATGCTCGGGAACGGCGTCTGGCAGATTCGCTTCGAGGCCGACGGCCAGACCCCTGCGGACGCGGGAACCAATCCGCTCTTCGCGACCGACATGGTGGGGCCGGAATTTTTCAAGACGTTCGGCGTGAAGGTCGATCGCGGCCGAGCGTTTACCGGTATCGACGTCGCCGCGTCGCCGCTCGTGGCGATCGTGAGCGAGTCTGTCGCGCGCAAGCTCTGGCCGGGTCGCGATGCGATCGGTCAGCGGATTCGCGTACCGGGCGCGTCGGCGGAGAGTATCGTCGGCGGAGACGGATGGCGCACCGTCGTTGGTGTCGCGCACGACACGCACCTGCGTGTCCTCCGCGAGGTGTCGCCGATGGTGTTCCTGCCGTCGGTTCAGGGCTACTGGCAGGGATCCATCGCGATCCGGAGCACGGTGCCTTTGCCCGCGCTGCTGCCGGCGCTGCGCACCGCCGGTCACGAAATCGACCCGGACCTCGCGTTATGGAGTCCCCGGACGATGGATGACATTCTCGACGAGCCGCTCGCGCAGCCGCGGCTCGGCGCGTTGTTGACGTCGACGTTCGGGCTCGTCGCGCTGCTGCTCGTGGCGATCGGGTTGTTCGGCGTAATGGGGTCGCTCGTGCGGGAGCGGACGCGCGAGTTCGGGATTCGCATGGCGCTTGGCGCGTCGGCGGGACGCGTGCGCATGGCGGTGCTGCGACGCGCTGCGGCCGTTGCGGGCGCTGGTGCGCTGGTGGGTCTCGTGGCCGCGCTGGCGAC
>JAJKIV010000242.1 GCA_021154285.1 Gemmatimonas sp.
ATCGCGTACCCTAACGTGTACGCCACGTACGCGGACCGATCCGGCACGATCTGGCTGGGCACCTGGGGGAAGGGCGTGAGCCGCCTCGACGCGGCTACAGGCCGGGTCTCGTCTTCGCCGTCGTTGCCGGATCCCACCGCGGTGAATTCGTTTTACGAGGACTCTGCCGGGGCGATGTGGATTGCCCTCGGCGCGTTCGGCAGAGGCGTGCTCCGCTGCACTCCACCGAGCATGGCGTGCAGCGCTGCAGGGCCGCGCGAGCTGCGCGATCGCGACGTGTTCGCACTCTACGGAGACGCGGACGGGCGGATGTGGGCCGGTGCGGCGGGCCTGCTGTTTCGCTACGACGGGAAAAGCTGGACGAGCTTTCCGCCGTCGTCGGGTGGGCCGGAGGCGACGGTGCGTGCTTTCGCGAGCACCCGGGACAGCGCGCTCTGGATGGGAACCAACGGCGGTGGCCTGACGCGATACCGCGACGGAACATTTGCGCGTGTCACGCACGCGGACGGGTTGCCCAGCGACGTGATTCGATCGCTGTACCAGGATGCGGACGGTTGGCTCTGGGTCGGGACCGAGGGCCGTGGGCTGGCTCGACTCGATCCGCGTGCCTGGGGCGCCTCCTCCGGCGCGGTGCCTAACGCTGCTCGCCGTATCGTCCGGATCGGCACGAAAGACGGCCTGTTCGACGAGGTCATTCACCAGATGCTCGAGGACGACGACGGGCGACTGTGGATGAACACCAACCGCGGAATCTTCTGGGTGCCGCGTGCGGAGTTGAACGCATTCGCTGACGGTGAAGTCTCGAGAGTCCACTCCACGGCGTACACCGAGCGCGATGGCATCCGAAATCGCGAGGGGAACGGCGGCGTGCAGCCGGCCGGCGCGAAGGGGCTCGATGGCCGGCTGTGGTTCCCGACGCAGGATGGCGTCGTCGTCGTCGATCCGGCGAAGGTCCGGCGCGAGCGTCGCGCCCCGCCGCTGGTTGTGGAGCAAGTCGTCGCGCACGGGGAAGCACTTCGCGTTGAGCGCGGCGCCGTCGCGCTCCGCCCTAACGAGCGCGATGTGCAGATCGACTACACCGCGCTCACGTTTCTCGAGCCGAACAACGTCCGGTTCCGCTACCGGCTCGATCCGTACGACGCGGGCTGGGTCGACGTCGGCAACCGCCGTACGGCGTTCTACACGAAGGTACCGCCGGGGCGGTACACGTTCATAGTCGAGGCGAGTGACGCGGCGGGCGGATGGTACGAGCCGGGCGCCAGGCTCGCGGTGCACGTCGAGCCTCGTGTCTGGGAGACGGGGTTGTTCCGCTGGGTCTTCGTCGTAGCGTTAGGCGTCGTGGTGTTTGCTGCCGTCCGCCTGCGCGAAGCCCGGCTCCGCGCTCGCGCGCTGCACCTGGAGCGCGTGGTCGATGAGCGCACGGCGACACTCCGCGACCGAGAGCGCGAGCTGGCCGACCGGAACGCACAACTGCAGTCGGTCGATCAGGCGAAGACTCGCTTCTTCGCGAACGTCTCGCACGAGCTCCGCACGCCGCTCACGCTGACCATCGGCCCGCTCGAGGACTTGCGCGCGCGCGCCGGCGGCGATCCGAAGGTCGAGCGGTGGCTGGACATCGCACTGCGCAACTCGCGGCGCCTCCTCCGGCTGGTCAATCAGATTCTCGACGTGGCAAAGCTCGACGCGCGGGCGATGCATCTCGCCCCTCGCCCGTTGGACCTCGCTCCGTTTACCCGAGGCGTGGTGGCCGCGTTCGTGCCGGTGGCCGAGCGGAAGGGGCTTCGCCTAACGGTTGCCGCGATCGATTCGCTGCCCGGCGCGTTCGATGCGGACGCGGTCGAGAAGATCCTGACGAACCTTCTTTCGAACGCGATCAAGTTCACGCCGAGTGGTGGGACCGTGCACGCCACTCTCGGGAAGGATGCGGAATCAGCGCGACTGGTGGTGCGGGACTCCGGCCCCGGGATCCCCGCCAACCAGATCGTGCACGTGTTCGAGCGATTCTACCAGGTAGACGAGTCAGCGACTCGCACGCAGCCGGGCACCGGGATCGGGCTGTCGCTCGTAAAGGAGCTGGTGGAACTGCACGGCGGAACGATCACGGTGGACAGCGGGGACGCGGGCACGACGTTCACGGCGACCATTCCCGTTGGGGACATCGGGACTGAGGAGATCGGGACTGGGGATATCGGGACATCGGAACTCGGCCGGGAGGCTATTACTGGAGAGCATGGCTCATCGGCGCTAATGGCTCCCCCGCCGAGTCCCGAGGCCCGAGTCCCGAGTCCCGATGAGGACGACCGCGCCGACGACGTCCCGACGCTTCTCGTGGTGGACGACAGCGCGGACCTGCGAGGCTACATTCGCGACCACTTCGCGGAACGGTTCCGCGTGCTCGAGGCGTCGGATGGCGCGGAGGGCATCACGCTGGCGCGTCAGCACCTGCCCGACGTTGTGCTCTCCGACGTGATGATGCCGGGTACGGACGGACACGAGCTGGTGCGCGTGCTGCGATCGAGCACCGAGACGGACTTTCTGTCGATCGTACTGCTCACGGCGCAGGCGGAGGAGGAGCATCGACTGGAAGGCCTCGAGGGCGGCGCCGACGACTACATCGTCAAGCCGTTCGAAATGCGCGAGCTCGACGTGCGCGTGCGCAACCTGATCGCGTCGCGTCGTCGGTTGCGCGAGCGATTCTCGACAACCGGGACATCGGGACTCGGGACTGGGGACTCGGCCGCGAAGGCATCCGCCCCGAGCGCCAATGGTGGCGTTGCTCCGCTGGATGCGGCGTACATGGAGCGGGTGCGAGATGCGATTCGGCGCGGCCTCGCTGATCCCGAGTTCGGCGTCGGTGAGCTGGCCGACGCGATGGCCCAGGACCGGTCGCATCTGTTCCGCCGGGTCAAACAGGTCTTCGGCGAGTCGCCGTCGGCGCTCATTCGGCGAGTGCGGGTCGAGGAGGGCGCACGGCTCCTAACCGAGGGGTCGGCCACGGTGACGGACGTGGCGTACGCGGTGGGGTTCAACAGCCTGTCGTACTTCTGCCACTGTTTCCAGCAGGCTTATGGGGTGACTCCCGCGGCGTACCGGCTGTCCGTCCGGGCGGTGCCGCGGGCGTAGACGTGTCATTCCGAGCGGAGCCGCCTCCCGGGAGATGTCATTCCTCGACTCCGCCGCCTGTCGGCGGCTCCGCTCGGAATGACACCAGCCAGGTTGCGCCGGACAGAACCCACGTTGCACGCAACGCTGGTGGCCTCAAGTCGCAACGCGCCTGCTCAGTAGCCGCCGAAGCGGCCGATAAAGTCCCCGCATCGAAAGCGCAGTTTCGTTCTTCGACGCCTGGGGGCAGTTATGCGCGCGAATCGGCGGATTACTCCGATTACATGGATTGCGGCAGTCGTTGTCAGCACGAGTTGCGGACCCGCGCCGGACTCGGCATCACCTAACGCCTCGACCCTCCCGCCCGAAGTCTCCCTCCACCGCGATGGCGTCGGTGGGCACGGCGGCGACGGGAAGGAGGCGACGACTCTCTACATCTGGGCCAGCGATCAGGCCCGCGTCGCGGCCGACTTTCTCGCGGTCATCGACTTCGACCGCCGGTCGCCCGACTACGGGAAGGTGCTCAAGACCGTACCCCTCCCACCGCCCGGCAACATCGGTAACGAGCCGCACCACTGCCACACGTCGAACGACCAGATGATCCTCGCGTGCGGTGGGCTCCTGAGCGTGCTCAAGGGCCAGAACGACATCTTCTTCTTCGACATCTCCGACGCCCGCAACCCGAAGTTCCTGCGATCCACGCACGCCCCGAGCTCGAGCATCACCGACGACTTCCTTCCGCTGCCCGGCGGAGGATTCCTCGTTACCAACATGGGGTCGGCGAGCGGCGGCCCGGGCGGGCGCGTGGTGGAATTCGACAAAGCCCTGAACCTCGTGGCCGAACACCCATCGGCGCTGCCGGCGGACGGCGCCTTCAATCCGCACGGCATCGACGCCGACTTCTCGAGGAACCGGCTCGTCACGAGTGACTTCATCAATCCTGTCACGACGCTGAACGTGTTCGCCGGCGACCTTCAGTTGAGAAGCTCGGTCCGTTTCTGGGACCTCGGAAGTCGCACCATCACACGGTCGGTCTTTCTCCCCGACAACGCCGGGACGATGGACGTGAAGCTCATCCCCGGCGACAACCGCGGGCGCGCCGTGACGGTCAACATGTTCACGGGGCTCATGTACACAGTCGATCCAACTGACGGCAGCTTCGTCCAGTCGTTCGACATGTCCGACGTCACGCCGCACGTGGACACGCCGGTGCCGGGCGGCATGCCGGGACTGCTCGCGGTGCCGAGGCGTGGACGGAGTGTCATCACGGCGACGCTCATGGCCGGCCAGGTGGTGATGCTCGACATGTCGAACCCGAAGAAGTTCAAACAGCTCTCCGTCGTGAGCTTCGGGAAGGACACGGGGCCACACTCTGTCCACCTGACGCACGACGACAAGCGCCTCATCGTGACGGATTATTTCCTCAACCAGGACAACTTCGGAAAGGTCCACCTGGACGGCGACCACAAGGTGCATGTACTCGACGTGGGAGACCGGAGCCTGACGGTGGACCCGGCGTTCCAGGTGATCGACTTCAACACCGCGTTCGCGACCGGGCCGGCGCGTCCCCACGGGATCGGCATGAAGTGATGCGTGACCCGGATCAGTCACCGAGGGTGCGGCTGGAGGTTGCGTTCCTCGACGCGGAGCAGGCCGCACCCGCGCCAACTCCCCCGCCCGGAGTCGACGAGCGAGCGCGCCTGACGGTGCTCGTCGTTGCGGCCGAAGCGGACCTGAGGTGTTATGTCCGTGAATGCCTTCGCGAGCGGTCGGACCTCCGGATCCTCGAGGCGGCGACGATCACCGCGGCGGTCACACTCGCCGCGGACCGCCCGCCGGATCTCCTCGTCGTGGACGAGCCGGAGCGCGACGTCCTGGCGCCGCTCTCGCAGCTTCGCGCCGTCATCATCGTAGACGACGTGCCGCGCGGTGGGCCGGCGTTACCGGCGCTCGTTCGACCCCTCGCCCGCCCGTTTACGGCCGAACGGCTCGTGGCGGAAGTCGGCCAGCTCCTCGGCGACCCCCGAGGACTCAGGTGATGCCACGCCGGATATCGACGCGCATCGCGCGCACCGCCGACGGCAGCGCGGCCGCAATACCGATCACGAGCATCACCGCGGTGGCTGCGCCCAGCACCGCCGGCGACCGCGTGCCAATGCCGAACACGAATCGTTCGAGCACGCGACCGAGCAGGATCACGACCACGAGCCCCGCGGTCACGCCGCGTCCCGTTAGGCGGACCACCTGGCGAAGCACGGACCGTCCGAGGTCGCCTGGCGACGCACCGAAGACGAGGCGGACCGCGTACTCGCGCTCCCGGGTCGCGACGAGCTGACGCATCACGCCGTAGCATCCGAGTAGCGCCATCAGCGTCGCAGCGAGAGCGAACGTCAGCAGAATGACGCTCTGCAGTCGGGGCAGCGCGTTCGCCTGGCTCACGAGCACATCGAGTGGCGCGACGTCGTGCGCGGCCAGGAGCGGGTCGGTGAGCTGGAGCGCGTGCTGCATGGCGCGGATGGCGGCTTGTCGACTGCCGCGCGGCCTAACGACGATCGACAGCGTCACCGTGGACACCTGCGCCCACGGCACATACACGGTCTCACCCGGTGGCGCGCCAGCGCCCTCGTCCATGACATTGGCGGCGACGCCGACGACCGTGAGCGGACCGGGTACCTTGCTCCCCGGGAGGACACGATAGATGCGCTTCCCAATCGCCGGCTGATCGGGCCACAAACGCTCGGCCAGGCGACGACTCACGATCGCCACCGGCGGCGCGTTGGCGTCGTCGTGGTCGTTGAACTGCCGGCCGAAATGCAGCGGGATGCCTATCGTCTGCAGATAGTTCGGCGAAACGCGTCGGATCTCGAAGAGCGTTGGTTCGGCGCTGAGAGCTCCGCCCGCAACGGGGTAGAAGAAATATCCGACCCACGGTTCGTCGCTCACCGGCAACGTGGAGGTGAACCCCGCGGCGGCGATCGACGGCTCGCGCGACAAGTTACCGACGAGCGTGCGACCCATCATCGCGCGAGACGCATCGTCCGGGTACCGTTGCCGATCGAGCTGCACGCGCGCGACGATCGACTCGGGAGCCGAAAATCCGATCGGTACGCGCTCCAGGTTCCGGAAGCTCACGCCGACGAGTGCGGCCGTCGCGAGAATCACCAGCGACAGGGCAGCCTGAACGATCACCATGCCCTTCTGCCATCGGAGCGCCGCGGGTGAAAGCGTGATCGACCGGCCACTCGACCGCAGCGACTGAGCGAGGTCGATCTTTCGAGTGAACCATGCGGGCAGCAAACCTGCTGCGAGTCCGGCAACGACGGCGACCGTTGCGCTCACCGCGAGTACGCCGGCATCGAGCGTGATTCGTGACGTGAAGTACGTGAGCGACGGGAGGTCCACACTCCGCAGCCATGGTATCGCGAGCCAGGTGGCACCGATCGCGATGATGGCGCCCGTGCCGACCACCACCAGGCCCTGCAACAGGAGAATGCGAAGCACGCGCGCGCCGGCCGCACCAAGTGCCTGGCGCACCGCCAATTCCTGTTGTCGCTCGAAGCCCCACGCGATGAGCAGCGACGCGAGGTTGATCACGGCGAGCATCAGGAGGACGACGGCGCCCTCCTGGACGAGAATCACGGTCGAATCCGCGCCGCCCAGGAGTGCCTCACGCATCGGTCGCGCCTCGTAGCGAAACTCGCGATTGTCGGGACTCGCCGCGACCGTACGCGTTGTGAAGTCATTGGCCTCCGCCTCGGCGTCCCGCATCGTGCGGCCATTGCCGAGGCGGCCGTACATCTGGTAGTGGCGACCTCCGGTGATGGCCACTCGGTCACCGGCCGGCACGTCCAGCGGAATCCAGATGTCGGTCGGGTGCGGGAGCGCGAAGCCTTCAGGCATCACGCCGATGACCGTGTACGGCTCGCCCTCGAGCCGCATCGCCTTGCCGATCACGTCGGGGTCGCCGGCCATCGCGGACTTCCAGAACCGGTAGCCGATCACGACAACGTGCGCCCCACGCGGTTCCTGCTCATCGCTGGTGAACGCGCGCCCCAGCATCGGGAACACGCGCATGGCCGGGAAGAACGTCGCGGTGACGCGAGCCATGTTGAGGGGGCGCGACTCGCCGCGATCGTCCCAGCTCGTGATGCCGGGATACACCAGCGTGAGATCGGCGTAGCTGTGCTGGATGTGGCGAATCAGGTCATAGTTGGGATAGGCTTCGTCGTGGGGCTCGCTGCCGTGCCCCCCTTCCAGGGCGTGCATCGGCATGATGGCGAGCAGGCGGTTCGCCTCCGGCACGCCCATGCTCGAGAACAGGAACGTCTCGAGGGCCGAGAACGCGAGGGTGTTGGCGCCAAGCGCCAGCGCCATGGTGAGGACGGCGACCGTGAACGTCGCCTTGCGCCTAACGAAGAATCGGACCCCGGCCTCGCGCGCGAGCCGGCGAAGAGCGTAGACCATGAGAGGACTGGGCTGGAATGCCGGCCGACATCGTGACGGGCCTCTCCAGTAACGCAGCGCCGCGACCGAAGCGGCCATAATTCGATCCGTTAGGGGTCAGAGTCCTAACTCATCCTTCCATTCCCACGGCGCCGACCTCTCCGCGGCGATGCCAACGAGCAACCGAGAGGTTGCGCTTACGCTTGTTCCCATGTACTCTGTTATGCAACCACGCGGTTGCATATGCCAAACACGGTGAAACCGCAGATGTCGAGCACCAACGCCATCGAAAAGCAGATCTTCCTTCGCGCGCCCAGGGCACGCGTGTGGCGCGCGCTCACGGACGCCCGGGAGTTCGGGACGTGGTTCGGTGTGAGCCTCGACAGCCCGATCGAGGAAGGGAAGTGGGTCTACGGACGGATCACCCACCCCGGATACGAACA
>JAJKIV010000243.1 GCA_021154285.1 Gemmatimonas sp.
AACGCGTCGGTGGAGTTGCCGAGCGTGAACAGGAGAACGGACGCGAGAAACGTCCAGAACGCGCGGCCGAGCGATGCGTCGAGCGACGGCACTCCGGCCTTTTTGGTCCCGGTCGTTGCTCGCGCCTCACGCGGCGTCTCACGCACGCCCAGGACGAGCACAATCACCGACAGTACGCCCGGCAGAGCCGCGAATAGAAAGACCGTACGCAGCGGAAGGTGCTCCCAGCCCAACAGCGCGAACGCGATGAGCGGCCCAATGACCGCTCCCGCGTGATCGGCGGCGCGGTGAAACCCGAATGCTCGCCCACGAATCGCCGGGTCGACCGACTCGGCGATGAGCGCATCACGCGGCGACCCGCGAATCCCCTTCCCCACCCGATCCGTCAGCCGGATAGCGAGGACTTGCCCCGCCGACTGCGCGATCGCTACGAGCGGGCGCGCGAGCGACGCCAGCGCGTATCCGGCAACGACGAGCGGCTTGCGTCGACGCGCTCGGTCCGACCACCACCCGCTTGCGAGCTTCAGCAGCGCGGACGTTGTCTCGGCCGCACCCTCGATCGCGCCAACAGCCGCCGCGCTCGTGCCGAGCACGGTCGTCAGGAAGATCGGCAACAGCGGGTAGATGATCTCGCTCGACGCATCGGTCAACAACGACACGGCGGCGAGCACGAGCACATTGCGGCCGAGTCGCGGCGCGCTGGCTCGTGGCGAGGGCTGGGTCACACGCGGAAGGTACGAGTCGGAGGGATCGTGTGCTCGCAGGGCTGACGGTTAGAATTACTCATGGCCGCAATCCCCGGCGCTGATTCCCGAACACTCCGAACGCACCGTGCGCTCGCATCGGCGCACACGCGGATCGCGGCGCGCGACTCGGGGACGATCTCCACGCAGGTCGCCGTGTCGCAGATAGCGGCGCCAACGGGGGACGAGCGCGAACGCGGCGAGTGGTTCGCGGCCCGGCTGCGAACGCTGGGCCTGCGTGACGCGCGCATCGATCGCGCAGGCAACGTCGTGGCGACGAGACCCGGGATCGAGGGCCTCGCCCCCGTGCTCGTGTGCGCTCACCTCGATACCGTCTTCGCTCGCGACGTTCAGCTCACCTTCCGCCGCGATGGTGATCGCGTCACGGGCCCGGGGATCGGCGACAACGGGCGCGGATTGGCGGCGATGCTTGCGATCGCCGAGGAGATCGACGGACGCCTCGTGCGAACGCGTCGGCCGATCGTGTTCGCCGCGACGACCGGCGAGGAAGGCGCCGGCGATCTGCGCGGCGCGAAATATCTGTTCTCCGCGCTCGACGACGAGCCCGTTGCGGCGATCGCGCTCGACGGCGCCGGCGACGAGCGGATCGTTCACAAGGCCCTCGGCTCGCGCCGGTATCACATTGCGTATCGAGGTCCGGGCGGGCACAGCTGGGCAGCGTTCGGCGTACCTAACGCGGTACACGCCGCCGCATCGGCAGCTGCCATGCTGGCGTCCCTGCCCCTCCCGCGATTGCCACGGACGACGTTGTCCGTGAGCCGCATCGGCGGGGGCACGTCGATCAACTCGATCCCCGAGGAAGGCTGGCTCGAGGTGGATCTCCGGTCGACCTCGGCGTCGGTGCTCGATCGCTTCGATCGCGAGATTCGCATCATCGTGCGCGCCGCCGCGCAGCAGGAGAATGCCAGGCGCGCCACGGCTACGCCACCGCTGTCGCACGACGTCATGGTGATCGGCGACCGGCCATCGGGAGAGCTATCGACCGAGCATCCGCTCGTGCTGAGCGCGATCGAGGCCACGCAGCTCATCGACCGCGAGCCCGAGCTCGCGGCCGCGTCGACCGACGCCAACGTCCCGATCGCCATGGGAATCCCGGCAATCGCGATTGGCGCTGGCGGCCGAGGCGGCGACGCGCACACGCCGGGCGAGTGGTACGACAACATCGACGGTCCGCTGGGCATCGCGCGCGCGATGACGATTCTCGCGACCGCCGCGGAGCTCGCCTAACGCGTCAGCGCGCGGCCGTACGTGAACAGAAAGGCCGCCAGCACGAAGTGAAAGACGATAGGAATGAGCACACCCCGCCGTTGCGGCGGCGTGCGTGCGTAGCGCACCGACCGCACCACCATACCGAGCGCGTAGACGTAGCTCGCCCAGATGACCCAGGCGCCGACCGCCGGTGCCTCGGTGCCCAACGGCGCCAACTCGTGTGCGACGCTCACGGTCATCGCGGTCATTATCACGAGAAACACGATCTGTGTGGGCAGCAGATAGCGATAGGGCATGAGCCCCGAGTACCATCGCCGCATCGGCGGAAGCCACGAGGGTGCAAGAGTCGCGGCGAAGATCTGGCCGAGAACCCGGGCGAGAAACAGTGCAAGCAGCACCGCCATGACAGTGGCGTAGCCGGCCGTGTCATCCACGTGCGATGCGCTCGGCGGCGAGCGCCGAGTCCTGCCGAATGTTATACAACCCACCCGAGGCGTCGTACGTGTGGCCGACGAAGTACAGGTTCGGTTGATCCGCGCTCGTCACGCGGTCCGTGCGCAAGGCAAATCCCTTGGCATCAGTCCGGACACTGCCGCCTAACGGTGACAGCGCCGGCGTGAAACCGGTCGCAAAGATGATGTCGTCGAACGGCTCTTCCACGCCGTCCGTAAAGCGGGCGCCGGTCTCGGTGAGCTCCGCGATCCCCGCCCGAACGGCGATACGTCCGGAGCGAATCGCGTCGACCAGGTGAAAGCCGATGAGAGGGATGGAGTCGAGCGGGCCGTACGGCGGCTTGGGCAGCACCGGCTTGCCTCGGCGCAGTTCCGTTACTCTGCCGACCAGACGGGCGAATTCTTGTCGCACGCCTTTCGGCAAGCCGCGCATGGCGAACACGACATACTGAATCGGAATGCCCGCGAGGTCGCGAGGGACGACGTGCGTGCCAGTCCGCACCGCGACGGTCACATGGGCGCCGAAGTCGGCGAGCTCGCTCCCGATCTCGCCGCCGGAATTCCCCACGCCGACGACCAGCACACGACGCCCGTTGAAGTCGGACGGTCGCCGGTAATCGACACTGTGCATTACGCGACCGCGAAAGCGCTCACGGCCGACGATCGTCGGCATGCGTGGCGCAGACACGATGCCGGTCGCCATCACGACCGCGGTCGCGCTGATGTCGCCGGCACCCGTTCGGACGGTCCAGCCGCTGCCGTTATGCTCGACTGCCGTCACCAGCTTTCCCGTCTCGATCGGCAGCTCGAACACTTCCACGTAGCGGTGGAGGTACGCGACGAAGTCGGCGCGTGACGGAAAGATTGGAACGCTGCGGCCGAAGGACATGCCGGGAAGCGTCGACAGGTGCTTTCCCGTGTGCAGCGTTAGGCTGTCGTAGAGGTTCGCCCACGTGTGCCCCGCGACTTCGCCACGCTCCAGCACCACGTGCTCGACTCGGCGTCGTCGCAGCTCGGCGGATGTCGCGAGGCCTGCGGGGCCACCGCCCACGATGACGACCGGGTAGCGCTCAACGGTCGACAAGCAGCACCCCGCCTCGGAAGAACAGGTAAAGCGCGACCATTTGGATCACGTGGTACAGGTCGTTGTGATTGAAATGGCGATGAATGGCGACGTGCCTGACTTGCACGAGCACACCGATCAACGACACTCCCACTCCCGCGACGAGCCAGCCCATCCCCGCCGCGTGCCACCGCGCCATGGCGTACAGCGCCGCGGCGAGCAGCACGGCGAGCGTGGCGACATGGTCGGCGGCTGCGAGGCGAAATTGCGGACGTCGCGCGACGCTCACCAGGTATACGAGCAGCTTGATTCCGACAGCCACGAGAATCGCCGTCCGGATCCAGCCACGTGCCGTGAAGAAGGCGACCGACACCGTCGTCGCCGCGGTAGCGAATCCCAGAGTGTACAGTGCGGCGCGCCAGCATCGCTCGCGCTGCGCCGCATCGACGCGCGGATCGATCCCGTGCGTGGCAGCACCGAATGCGGCAGCAACAGCCCCAACGACCATTCCAAGGCCGAAGAAGCTGCCCGACGCGGACCCTTGCGCGGCCGCGCCGTATCCAAGCCTGGCGCCGAGCACGAACGCCAGTACCGCGAGCACGACGTTCGTGGCAACGGTCATTGGCTCGGTGATCCCACCCCAGCGCGGGAGGGATGCGTCTGCGTCACTCGTCATCGACGTCGGTGTCGTCCAGAACGGAGCCGAGGAGGGCGACCTGGTGCCGATACCAGTCGCTTCGGAATCGCTCGTCGGGGTCATAGCGTCGCTTGAGCCGTAGAAACTCGGGAAGCTCGGGGTAACACTGCAGCAGCTGCGATCGGGTGCCGAACGTGTGGTACGTGAGGAACCAGCTGCCCCGGCGCTTCGCTGCCATGTCGATCAGCCGCCGGAACGCCGCCATCGAATGCTCGATCCCCTCCGCCGTGTGTCGGGTATGCAGGTTGAAGATCGTGCACGCGTACGGCTGCTTGGCCCATGTGAGAAAGCTCTCGTCGTCACGCTCGATCAGCCTGATCGTTCCGTAGATACAGTCCACGCCGTGAGCGCGGAAGTCATCCGCGGCCTCGGCCAGGAACTCGGCCAGCGCCGGGCGCGGGACGTACAGCTCGCTGATGATCTCGGTCGCCGGATGCGCGGCCTTCGATTCCCGATCCAGCCAGGAGTGATAGTCGTCGATGTACGTGCTGAGCTGGTGCGTATCGGACCAGTATACCTGGCCGTCCGTCGCGAGGTAGTGGGCCGCATAGGCGTCCCAGGCACGCTGCTTGTCGAAGTGCGCCAGCCAGAGCAGCTGCTTCCAGTCGTTAGGCGCGAGCGCGCGCTGGTGCTCAGGGACCGGCGTGTCGTTCGACACTGGCTTGTAGCACGAGAAGATCCCCCGGTGCAGAAAATCCGGCGAGTGCGGGTCGAGCGCGAACTGGAAGTCACCGAACGCGTAGCCGTCCGCGATGCGTTCATCGAATCGGTCGATCAGGCGATCAGCGGTCTCGATCTGCACGGTGCGTCGCACCTTGTGGCGCGGCGCGAGACGCACCGTCACCGTGTCGACGAACCCGAACAGGCCGTACCCGCCGCACGCGAGGCGAAAGAGCTCGGCGTTTTCGGACCGGCTGCACGTGCGTCGCTCGCCGTCCGCACCAATGAGCGTCAGCGACTCCACGTCGCTCACGAACGGACGCAGCGTGAGGCCGCGACCGTGCACGTTCGCGGCGACGGCCCCGCCGATGCTCAGCCGATCGGCGCCGGTCTGCTTCTGCCTGATTCCCCACTGCTGCGCCGAGCCAGCCTGTTCCTCGACGAGCCACGCGATGAGCTCCGGCCATTGGATCCCTGACTCGACCTCGATGAGACCGCGGTCCCGATCGAACCGGCGCACCGCGCGGTATTCCCGGGTATCCAGCAGAACTCCGCCGTGGGCGAACTGCTGGCCTCCCATGGCATGACGTCCGCCGCTCACGCACACCGGTTTGTTGGCCGCTCGGGCGTCGAGAATGGCGTTGCGGGCGTCCGCGGTGGATCGAACGGTGACTACACGGTCTACGACGGTGCGGTTGAGCCGGGAATGGACGTCGTTGACCACCACGCCCGCGGGATGTGGCTCATCCGGGACGGGCTCGATGATAGTTGGGGCGCTTGTCATGGGCCGAACGATGCCGTCCGGCCCCACCGGCCCCCATACGCCGTTTTACGTAGAAGACCGCACTTCCGAATGGTCGCTCAGCGTTAGCTCGCCGCGGACGCCTTCAATGACCGCCGAGTCGCCGATCACCGAGTTTTTGAGGGTCGAGCCGATGATTTTCGTGTTCGACCCCACGAGCGTGTCAGTGAGCTCGGATTTCTCGATCACTGACCCTCGGCCGATCGACACGTTCGGGCCCACCTTCGCTGACTTGAGCACCACATCATCCTCGATATACACGGGGTCGATGATCGTCGAACCGCGATCGAGCTTCGGCCGCCGCGCATGGCCCTTCTCGAGCATGACCCGGTTCGTCTCCAGCAGCGTGTCGATCTTGCCCGCGTCGTACCAGCCCTCGACGTCGATGACGCGTATCTTCGCGCCCTTGTCGATCATGTACTGGAACGCGTCGGTGAGATAGTACTCGCCCTTGTTCTTCGGCTGCTTGAGGACCCAATCGATTCCCTCGTAGAGCAGCTTCCAGTTCTTCACGTAATAGAGCCCGATGTTCGCGCGCTTGGAGATCGGTGTATCGGGCTTCTCGACGATCTTCGTCATGTTGCCGTCGGCATCGGTGACGACCACGCCGAAGCGCTGGTAGTCCTCGACCTCCTTCACCCAGATGATGCCGTCGGCGTCGATCGTCTTCGTCACCGAGAGGTCCGCGTCGAAGATCGTATCGACGAAGATGATCAGCACCGGCTGATCCACGTGCTGGCGCGCGAGCGCGACGGCGCCGGCTGTGCCGTCCTGCACCTGCTGCTCGATGAAGATGCCCGGAATGTCGGCGAACTTGGTCCGCGCGTACTCCTCGACTTTTTCCTTGAGGTGCCCCGTGATGTAGATGATCTGCTCGACGTTCCCGAGCCGCCGCAGGTCGTCGAGGATGTATTCCATCACCGGCTTGCCGGCGACCTTGAGCATCGGCTTTGGCGTGATGTGCGTGTGCGGGCGCAAGCGCGTGCCTTTGCCGGCGAGCGGGATGATCACCTTCATGACGCGAGCCTCAGGGGTGAGCGGTGTGAGCGATCCGGGTGCCGTTACGTGTCGTCAGGGCGCGCTGGTGCCCTCACGTCCGTAGCGATCCTGGAGCCGAACGACGTCGTCGATCTCCGGCGTGCTGACTTCGAGAATGTCGCAGTCGGTGATCGCTTCCATGTAATGCACGGTGCCGGGTGTGATGCGGAAGGACTGTCCGGGCTCGAGCCGCATGTCGCGCATCTCGCCGTCGACCTTCACCCAGTACACGAGCCGACCGGACAGCAGGTGGACGGTCTCGTCTTTCTGGTTGTGATACTGGACCGACAACGCGTGCCCGGCGTTGATGTGGAGCACCTTGCCGCAATAGCGATCGGTGAGGGCCCAAATTGTTTCGTGTCCCCAAGGTTTCGGAACGTGCTTGACGTCGACGCGACCGGACATGGAGCTCCACAAGCGAGGGAAGCACGAAATAATACTGACCTGACGGCGCCGGCCATAACGCCGCAGCCAGGATGTTGGCCTGCTTCGTGCCTCGGCTCTGCTGTATGCTCTTGTCTCCTCGCTTCATGCCGCGGCTGACGGCAACCGTCGGGCTGTTCACCCGCTACGGGCTGCGCGACTTTGCGCGCCAGCAGGGGTTGATCGACCTGGCTCCCGACGAAGCTGGAGAAGCGACCAACGGCGACGGCACCGCCGACCGCGCAGTAGCGTTTCGCAAACGGTTGGTGGAGCTTGGTCCCGCGTACGTGAAGCTCGGGCAGGTGCTCTCCACGCGTCCTGACCTCATTCCGCAGCCCTACATCGAGCAGCTGCAGCGTCTGCAGGACGACGTCGGCCCCGTCCCCTTCGCCGACATCGAGCACACCGTGCAGGAGCAGCTCGGCGGTCGCATCAGCAAGCTTTTTTCGTCGTTCGACCATGAGCCGCTCGCCAGCGCGAGTCTTGGCCAGGCACACGCCGCCGCGCTGCGCGACGGACGCGACGTCGTGGTCAAGGTGCAGCGGCCAGACATTCGCGCGTCACTCGCGGACGACATCGAGTATTTCCGCGAGCTCGCCAAGTTCCTCACCACGCACTCGCGCGCCGGCGCGCGGGTGGACATGGTCGGCGTCGTCCAGCAGCTCGAGCGCGCACTCGCCGACGAGCTGGATTATCGCATCGAAGCGCGCAACATGGCGCTCTTCCGACGTTCGCTGGCGGAGTTCCCACGGCTCCTCGTCCCCAAAGTCGTCGAGGGCTACACCGCCGAACGCATCCTGACCACCGAGCGAATTCGCGGGGTGAAAGTCAGCGAGATTCCGCCGCTCGCGCGCCTCGACAACGACCTGTCCGCGCTCGCCGACGAGTTAGGCAAGGCGTACCTCAAACAGGTGGCGATCGACGGCCACTTCCACGCCGATCCGCACCCGGGAAACATTTTCCTCGTCCTCGAGACGGATCGGAACCCGCGCACGCCTTCCGACATCGCCGCGAACGAGCGCCGCGCGGAACCGCGCGAGAGTGTCACGCCGCTGCAAAAGCTCGAGCAGGTTGCGCAGCGTGAGGCGGCGCCAGCCGCGCCCGAAGCGGATCCACGCCTCGCGTTGATCGACTTCGGCATGACCGCGCGGCTGTCGCCACCTATGCGCGATCGCATCGTGCGATTGCTGTTCGATCTCGCGGAGAACCGCGGCGACGATGCCGGAGACACCCTGATCGAGATCGGCGAGCCCATCGACGAGTTCGACCGCACGCGGTTCACTCGCGAGATCGCGCAGCTGATCGCGCAGAACCACGAACGCGCGATCGGAGACATGCAGGCGGGCCGCGTTCTCTATGACGCGATCTCGATCGCGTATCAGCGCGGACTGCGCCTCCCCGCGGAGCTCACGCTGCTCGCGAAGACACTGTTCAGTCTCGACACGATCACCCGCACGCTCGATCCTGCGTACAACCCGACCGACGCGATCCGCTCCTACACGAGCGAGATCATCAACGATCGCGCGCGCCGCGATCTGTCGCCGGCCCGCCTCGCGCGTGCCATCGCGCAGACGTCAGAGCTTGTGAACGCCCTGCCTCACCGGCTCGATCTCATCACGCAGCACATGGCGGCGAACGACTTCGCGCTCAAGATCGACGCGCCTCAGATGTCGACGCTGCTCAAGGGCATGCAGAAGATCGCCAATCGCATCTTCACGGGGCTGGTGCTCACGGGCCTGCTTGTCGCGAGCGGCTTGCTGATCAACCAGCG
>JAJKIV010000244.1 GCA_021154285.1 Gemmatimonas sp.
ATGGGCCGCCGCCGTTGGCTAACGGCTGACTACTATCCTCGTGCCTCGGGGACCGCACTCATAATGCCGGGGTCGCTGTTCCGATGAGCGTCGAGAAGGCCTCGGACCTGCGCCAGGATCGTGCAGGACCGACGATTGCGGGGCGAGGCTATCCCGGTGCGTGTGGCTTCACCTAACGACCCCGGATGGTGTCGGTTGTGGTGTCCGTTGATGGCGGAATCCGGCGACATCGGAGCAGAGTGACCGCGGCGGATCGCGACGACTGCGCCATGAAAATCATGATGTCATGTTCGGATCACGGCCCACCTGCCGAAGCCAACAAGGCGTTCGCTCACTATCGCTGGTAACCCGTTCCACGAGATCTCCGCCCCCTCGCGATCTCGTCGAACGCAAAACGCCCCGCCAGGTGCTCTCGCACCGGCGGGGCGTTTGTTGTCGTCACGGTGAGTTGGTCGAAGCGGATCGATGCCGCGTCGAGGGAGGCGTGATTCGTGCACGCCTAACGCCGACGCGGGCGGCAACTTCGTCCGCCCGCGCCCGTGGAATGTGGTGTAAGTTCATGTCGTTGCAACAGCTTACGTCGGTCGCACCGTTCCGCATCCCGTGGTGTTCGGGCGCGGCATACGTTGCACCGACTCACCATCGTATCTCACAACCGTGACCGAATCCGCCGCGCTGCAACCCCACTATCCGCTTCCTCATCCGAGCCCGTCCGCGATCTTCAAGGAGCTCGATGAAGGCGGAGTCCTGCTCTCGACGACCGATGAGGTCTATTTCGGCGTGAATCCGGTTGGCGCTCGCATCTGGGCACTGCTCCCGCCGGTCTCTCATACGTTTGGCGAGTTGTGTAGTGCGCTCGAGCGCCACTATCCTGACGCGGGGCCCGACCGCATTCGCATCGACGCTCAGGAGTTCCTGGAAGCGCTCATCGCCAGCGGGCTGGTGGTGACGGCGTCCAACTAGACCCGCACTTTGGCTGGCCGTGGCATCTTCGGCAGGACGTATCGCACGAAAGCTGTTCACTCTGTCCCCCCGGGACTGGGCGGAGTTGATGCAGGCCCAGTGGGCGCTGCTCGCCGCGCGGGGGATGGTGCGCAATCGACCGATCGGGTCGCTGGCAACGCCCACCGTGGGCAATCCACCGGCTGACCCGGCGCGGTTACCCGAGGCACGACGTCTGGCCTTGGCGATTGTTCGTGCGGCGCGGTTTGGCATATTCCGGCCGCAGTGTTTGGTGCGATCGGTGGCGCTGTCGCATATGCTGGCGGACCGCCGAATCTCCGGGGCGCTCGTGAGGGTGGGGGTCCGCCGGAAAAACGGAGAATTTTCAGCGCACGCGTGGGTGGAATTGGCCGGCGAAACGCTCGGGGATGCGGATGATCATGTAGGGTCGTTCGTCCCCATGACCAATCTCGACGTCCAGCGGTAGAGACCGCCGACGCTGAGAATTCGAAGGGCGCTGAATCGCCAACGGATTCAGCGCTCTTCGCATGTTTGCCCGGTTGACTCGGCGTCGTGTCCGACCGACCTTCAGGGTCGTCTTTACTGTGGTCGAGGCTGGCGCAGCGATTGCCAGACTCGACCATGAACCTGTCGGAGTCGTCATGTATCAACCGCCAAAACTCGAGCGCTTCGGAACGCTGCGACAGCTCACGGCCGCGCCGTTCTCCGCTCTAGGCGTTTCGCTGTCCCTCGCCAGCGGCTCCCTGCCGATCGGCGCGGGAGATTGTGGGCCGAATGTGCCGGTGGGCGATCCATCGGCGTGCGGTCGCAGTTAGGCGAGAAAATCTCACGCGGCGTTGCCCTCGTGCGGCAGCTGTCTTCGTCGCGCAACAATTCCCTCGCGCCACAATTCCCTCGGCTGCGCATGTTTGGCGGATGGCAACCGGTTCCCGCCAGCTCTGTCGACTGATGCCTAGGTACGGCGTGTTCGGATTCACGATCGAATCGACCATTGAGTTTCCGGAGCTGGAGCAGGCGGGCACCGGCGATCAGGTCGATTGGCGGATTTGCGCGGTTCAGGGGGAATGTCCGGGGTTCGCCGCTGCATCGTTGGGTATCGACAGCGTGTACGGCGACGTTCACGTCCGCACCTACGCCTCCGAGACAATGCTCCGGATGGCGTTTGACGATACGGGGGTGTTCGATGTACACCGGGCGCGTCGGGAGATCGTTTGGTATCCCGGCCCATTCCCGACCGAAGCCGCCGTGCGCGCGGATGTCCTCGGCCGCGTCATGGCGCTCGCCGCCCACGCCGATGGTTATCTGACCTTGCATGCCAGCGCCGTGTCGATCGCAGGCCGTGCGGTTGCGGTGGTTGGTCCCAAGCACGCCGGAAAATCGACCCTCGCGCTCGCGCTCGTCCGGAACGGTGCCCGCCTGATCACGGACGATACGCTCGTCGTGCGACTGCAGCCCGGAGCAGTGTGGGCCGCGCCGGGCATCCAGCGGATTCGTGTGTGGGAAGATACGGCGCGCGCGCTGGGCTTGTGCGTCTCGGGTAATGGCGAGGGCAAACCGGCGGCGACGCTCGCGCCTAACGAGCGCGAGACCGCGCCGCTGCCGCTCGCGGCCTGTTATCTCCTGGCACCGTCCGGCGAACCGAACGGCGACGACCCACATGGCGCGGCCATCCACCGAGAACGGCTCTCGCCGGTACACGCCGCGCTCGCCTGTGTGCGCTTCAGCAAGCTTGGCACACTCGGCGGCGGCGTGGTCGGCGCCGCGGTTCTCGACCGGGCGGCCGCGCTGACGAGGGCCGTGCCCGTCTTCGTTGCGGCAGTCAGGCCGGATCTGACGCGACTCGACGAGGTTGCCGAGCGCGTGATGGCGTGGCACGGGCCGGTCGGCGTCATGGGCCCCGGGGCGCTGGCCTGATGGCGGTCGATCTCGCGCGGCTGAACGCCCCGGTCTCGGCGACGGTGCCTAACGAGGTGCCGGTCGTGCGCGTCAGCGAGCTGTGGAAGGAGTTTCCGGCGGCGCGGTCGCTCGGCGATCTGCTGCGGAATGCCGGCCGCCGGCCGTCTCCGGTGGTTGCGGACGTGTCGCTCGATGTGTGTGCGGGCGAGTTCGTCGGCCTGCTCGGACCGAATGGGGCAGGGAAGACGACGCTGCTCAAGATTCTCGCGACCCTCATCACGCCCGATCGCGGCACGGTGACCATCGGCGGACACGATGTCGTCACGGCGGCGCCGAGCGTCCGCCAGATCATCGCGCCTGTGCTGGCCAATGAACGGAGTCTGTACTGGCGGCTGTCGGCGCGCGAAAACCTCGAACTGTTCGCTGCGCTCATGCGCCTGCCGCTGAGTGACGTGTCGCGACGCATTGATGAGGCGCTCGATGCCGTAGGCCTGTCGGACGCGGGGCGCAAAATGGTGGGGCAGTTTTCCGCGGGGATGATGCAGCGGCTTCTCGTTGCGCGCGCCCTGCTCGGCAGCCCGCGCGTCCTCCTGCTCGATGAGCCGACGCGGAGCCTCGATCCCGCTGCCGCGCGCGCGTTCCGCGCGTTCCTGCGGGAAGAGTTGGGCACGCGCCGCGGATGTGCGGTGCTCGTGGCTACCCATCGCAGTGAGGAGGCATTCGAGCTGTGTGATCGCGTGGTCGTGCTCAATCGCGGACGCGTCGTCGCCGCAGGGCCGGCGAGAGAGCTGGGTGAGGCGCTCACGGGCGTTCGGTATTCCGTGCACACGCTCGAGCCGAACCATGACGCGCTCGAGGAGATGGTGGCGTCGGGCAAGGCGCGCCGCGTTGCGGCAACGTCCGAGGGAGCCGGCCGGTGGTGGCGAGTGGAGATCGAGATCGAGGGCGGTGATGCGACCGCCCGGGTCGTGCTGGCGACGCTGATTACCGCGGGGATGCCGATCGCGCGGTTCGAGCGGGTGGTGTCTCCGCTGGGTGAGCTGATCGATCGCGCGATCGCCCGGAGCGGCCTCCCGTGAGCACGCGAGCCGCGCTGGCCCTCACCCAGGCATCCTGGCGGACGGCCAGGAGCTATCGATTCTCGTTTGTCCTATCGTTCGTGTCGCTCGCCGTCACGATCGTTCCGGTGTACTTCGTCGCGAACGCGCTGCAGCAGTTCATGGCGCCCGTGATCTCGAACGAGGGGCGGGACTACTTCGGGTTCGTGTTGATCGGGACGGCGATCTTGGCGCTCGTGTCTGCGGCGCTGTCGTCGTTCGCGTCGGCCGTGAGCGGTGGGTTGTCGAGCGGGTTTTTCGAGGCGCTGCTCGTCACGCCTACGCCCCTTGGCCTGCTGCTCGCCGGGCAGACGGGATACTCGTTCGCCTGGGCGGCTGCTCGAGCGGTCCTCCTCGTTGGCGCGGGTGTGCTGCTCGGTGTCGATCTGCACTGGCTGCGGCTGCCGGAGGCGCTGCTCGTGACCACCCTCCTCGTGGCTGCGTACGCCGGAGTCGGACTCATGGCAGCCGCGCTGGTGGTCTCGTTTCGGACGAACGCTGCGATTCCACAGGGCGTTCTGCTCATCTCCACGCTGCTCGGCGGCGTGTACTTTCCGGCGTCGGTACTGCCTCCGGTGATGGTTCCGATGGCGGAGTGGCTACCGCTTACTCCGGGATTGCGAGCCCTTCGGCAGGCGCTCCTGTTGGGCTACCCGCTGAGCACCATTGCCGGCGACCTGCTCCAACTTTTCTGGCTCGCGCTCGGCTGCGCGATCGTGGGCACCATCTCGCTTCGCCTTGCGTTTCGGTACGCAAGAAGGGCCGGGTCGCTCGGGCAGTACTGAGCTGCACGCGCTCGCTGTTCGAGCTGGGCGCGGCATTGACTTCGCCCTTATGGGGACTACATTTACCCGGCTCGGACACCTCGCTCAGCGTGTTGAGCTCAAGCTCTTCCGTGGCGGGTTGATCGAACGGACGAAGCCGGCGAACTGCGCGCCGGTGACCTTAAGGGCTCGCGATACGCTCTTTCAGCGTAGTACGGCGAGGGGCAGCATGGCTGATCGTTTCGCACGACGTGCGACACGGTTCCCGAAAAGCGACGCAGGACAACCTAACGCCTGTCAGTCCGAGGCCATTGCCTTCGCGTGAGCGAGGGTGACGCAGCGGATCTCTCTGCCAGAGAGGAGACGGCGCGCCTTGGGTCCCCACCCGCGCTACAATGCGGGCGCACCCGGCGATGGCGGATGGACACCGGTTCCTGTTCAAGGAACGCCTGGTCCACCCGCGTTTTTGTTGAGTGAAGTTTTCGCTCGCCGCGCGAGTGGCGGGCCTGAGATTACGAAGCGACGACGAACAGTCTGCAGATATGCCACGCACTACACCGCTCGAGCATTACCGCAATATCGGCATCATGGCGCACATCGATGCCGGGAAAACGACGACGACCGAGCGCATTCTTTTCTATACCGGCAAGAGCCACAAGATCGGCGAAGTCCATGATGGCGCTGCCACGATGGACTGGATGGAGCAGGAGCAGGAGCGCGGGATCACGATCACGTCTGCCGCGACCACCTGTTTCTGGCGTCGGCATGGCTCGAGCGCGGAGACGGGCACCGGGCCGGAGTTCCGCATCAACATCATTGACACGCCAGGCCACGTCGACTTCACGGTGGAAGTCGAGCG
>JAJKIV010000245.1 GCA_021154285.1 Gemmatimonas sp.
GCGTCGAAGTCGGCGACCCAGTGACCACCCGAGAGGGTCGTCCGCTGCCAGCCGAGGCCCCCGCGTTTCGCCGCGCGACGGTGCCGCGCCTCGTCGACGAGTACCTGACGCATCGCGCGCGCGGCGATCGCAAGAAAGTGTGCGCGGTCCGCCGCCGCGGCTGCGCCGCCGACGGAGAGCTTGACGTACGCGTCGTGGACGAGCTCCGTCGGGCGCACACTCTCATTGCCGAATCCTCGGCCGAGCTGTCGCCGCGCCACTCGCCGAAGGTCCTCGTACACGAGCGGGACGATGCGGTCGATGGCGCTCGGATCGCCGGCACGGGCGGCGCGGAGCAGGCGCGTCACCTCTCCGGCGCGGGTTGCCGCGGGTACAGCCATGGGCGCATCCCTCGTTCGTGCGAGGAGTCAAACTTGTGCAGCGGACCGGTGGGGGACAACTGCTTCGGTCCCCTGGCCCCCTTCGGTCATTCTTAGAGTCAGATGCGTTGGATCCAGAAGAGACCGGACACTCGGGGACGGGCGTGGGCGACGGGGAACTACGAGCTGCGGACTGCGAAGTTAGGCCGTCGTCCGTCGCCCGTCCCCGGTCCCCGGCAGTTCACCGTCCGTCGCCCGTCCCCGGCCGTTCACCGACACACCTCGTCAAACGTCTGCTCGAACACCACGTAATTGCCCTGATCCACGATGAAGCGGGTGCTGGCCATGAGCGAGTAGGCATTGCGGGATCCGGTCGCCACGAAGCGAATGATGTCGGCCGTTCGCAGGTCCATATTCAGGTCGTCCACGGCGCGCGAGTTGACGTGCTCCGACATGAGACCCCGGAAGAAAGCGCCGGTCGTGAGCCCCACCGCAGTGAGCCCGGACGTGTTCGACTTGATGTTGAGGTGCATGACGCCTGACGCGTCCTGCGTGAGATGCAGGTCGTAACGCAGATTCCCTGTGACGCGTACGGTCTCACCGGCGCCGCCGTTCGCGCAGGAGATCCAGACGTTCTGGTCGATCGATCGACTCACAGTGCTGACGCCCTCGACGTCAGCGACTACCGTGCGGACGGCCGAGGGGCGCGGGGTTGCTGGCGCAATGGAGTCGGTGCTGCTGCAGGCAGCGGTCAACGCGATGGTGGCGGACAGAATGCCGCGAAATATGATGGAGCGCATGGAAGCCTCTATGCCGTGTAGGAATGACTCGATGGTGTGCGACTCGATCTACGCCGCTCCGAGTCGCGAGCGGACATCCTATAGGCGGCATCGGTTGCCAGGACGCGCCACGGCACATCCCGGTGCGTTAGGCTGCCACGCGACTTCCATTCGTGAAGGACGGGATCAGGTTGTGCAGGTCGCGACCAACAGGTAGTGTGTCGACACACTCTTACCACTGCAGGATCAGGAGTCGAGGATGGAAACCGTTCTTCAGGACATCCGCGTTACACTCCGCGCCTTCCGACGCTCGCCTGGATTCCCGCTCACGGCGATCGCCACACTCGCCCTCGGCATTGGCGCAACGACGGCGATTTTCACCGCCCTCAGTGCGGTCTTGCTCAAGCCACTGCCCTATCCCAATCCGGAAGATCTCTACAGCCTCAGAACCGCGCTGACGGACGGACGCATCACCACCGGCCTTTTATCCGGCGGCGAGATCTACCGGCTGAACGACCCGAGCCTCACGATCGAACGCGCGGCAGGGTTCCAATCGTTTGACCTCACGCTTCTCGCCACCGACGACACGCCGTCGCACGTGACGGTGTACGCGGTGAGCGAAGGATTCTTCGAGCTGTTCAGCCTCCCGATGACCATCGGTGGCTTTTCGCGCAACGACTTCGCGCCAGTCCAACCACCACCGCCGAACACGCCGCCCCAACAGGGACCGCTGCCCGCGATCGTCATCTCGACGCGGTTGTGGAAGGCGCTCTACAACGGCGACCCCGCGGTCATCGGCAAACCGATCCGCTTCGCCGAGTTCAGCTCGACGGTCTCCGGCGTTGCGCCACGTGACTTCGACATGCCGCACGGCGCCGACATCTGGGTCGCCCAACGCACGCCCTCCAACGATGTCAACCACGGGCAGGACGCCTTCGTGCGCCTGCGACATGGGACCACGATCGAGCGCGCGAAAGCCGGCATGTCGTCGGTCATGAGTGGCCTCGCTCGTGACTTTCCGGCTTCGGACAAGAACCGCATCTATGTCACGAAGCCGCTGGTGGAGTCGATCGTCGGAGACCTGGGACCGATCCTCGTTATCGTCATGTCGGCGACTGGATTGCTGCTCCTTCTCGCCTGCGTGAATGTCGCCAACCTGTTGCTGGCGCGTGGCGCGGCGCGGGCTCGCGAGATGGCCGTGCGGGCGGCGCTCGGCGCGGGGTGGGGTCGACTGGTTCGGCAGCTCCTCACGGAGTCGATGGTGCTGGCCGCGCTGGGC
This sequence comes from Gemmatimonas sp., assembly GCA_021154285.1. Taxonomy (GTDB): domain Bacteria; phylum Gemmatimonadota; class Gemmatimonadetes; order Gemmatimonadales; family Gemmatimonadaceae; genus JAJKIV01. Next base: position 2,418 of record JAJKIV010000245.1, read on the forward strand.
ACGATCGTTGGCGTTGCGGTCGGCGCGGTGGGTCTTCGGGCGCTGCTCGCGCTCGGCGCATCGACGCTGCCCCGCCTCGACGCCGTACCGTTCGACACGCGCGTCCTGGGCTTCTCACTCGTCATGCTCATCATCACCGGCGCGATCATTGGACTCGCGCCGGCCGTTAGGCTGATGCGCAGCGACATGAAGACGCTCATGAACGACAACTCGCGCTCGGCGAGCGCGGGCCGTGGCACGACACGGTGGCTCATGGCGATGACCGTCGCCGAGGTCGCGCTGGCGATCATGATGCTGGCCGGCGCCGGGTGGCTGGTTCGAGGATTCGCGAATCTCCGTCAGACTGACGCGGGCTTCGTCGCCGACAAGCGCCTGCTGTTCGACGTAACGTTTTTCCCACCGCGGTACCCAAATCCTGAAACCGTGCGCCAGGCGCACCTCGACCTCGTGGCGGCGATCAAGAGCGTCCGCGGCGTGGTGGACGTCGGTCTCGCTTCGGCGTACCCGCTGCGCGGCACCCTCGAGAGCTCGCTCCTCATGCAGCTTCACGGCGAGCCGTTCGACGCGCTCAGTGCATCTCACACACGTCAGCGCCTCGCGAGTGCCGGACTGTTCGCCGCGATGGGGACGCCCATCATCAAAGGCCGCGATTTCGGCGACGGCGATCTTCCGAACACGCTTCCCGTCGCGATCGTCAATCGCGTGTTCGTCGAGCGCTACCTCAAGGGACGTGACCCCATCGGCGTGCAGTTTTCGGCCGGCTATCCGACGCCCGATCCCGCGACCGAGGTGACGATCGTCGGCGTGGTTGGCGACGTCAGGCAGAACTCGCTCGCCGAGCCGGCGGAGCCGGCGTTCTACACGCCGATGTCGCAATTCCCGCTGCGGCGCGCGATCGCGGTCGTGTCGATGTCGGGCTCGGACCCGACCGCGGTCGAGCGTGGCATCCGGGCCGAGATGCGGAAGCTCAACCCGAGCATGGCGGTCGATTTCGTTCTCGCATCGGACGTCGTCGGCGGCACGCTGCGCCGGCAGCAGCTCGGGATGGCGCTGATGCTGATCTTCGGAGGCATCGCGATCGTGCTCGCGGCCGTTGGCATCTACGGGGTGGTGTCGTACGCCGGGTCGCTCCGACGTGAGGAGATGGCGACACGCCTCGCGTTAGGTGCTTCACCGCGCTCCGTGTTCGTGCTGGTGCTGAAACAGGGCGTGATGCTCGGCCTCGTCGGCGCGGGGATCGGCCTCGCCCTCGCCTACTTCTCCGGCCAGATCATCTCCAACCGCGTCTATGCGATTCGGGCCGCTGATCCGTTGATCCTCGTCATCGCGACCCTGCTGATCACCGCGATCACGTTCCTGTCGACGGCGATTCCGGCATTGCGCGCGGCGCGCCTGAGTCCGGCCAATGTGTTGAGGTCGGAGTAACGCCACACGCTGACAGGTATTCGTTTCTTGCCAGCAGCCGATACCTTGTAGTGACGATGGACAAGCCACGAATTTTCCTCGGCTCGTCAGGAAAGCAGGCCAAGCTGCTGCAGGCGCTCACGCGCGGTCTCGAAGACATCGCGCACGTCGAGCCCTGGACGACGTCATTCAATCCCGGCACCACGACTCTCGAGCGGCTCCTCGAGCTCACGCGCGAGGTCGATTTCGCGGCGTTCGTCTTCGCGCAGGATGACTGGACGAGCAACACTTCGCCCGCATCCGAATCGTCGGCGCCGGGCCAAGCGGCTCCGCGAGACAACGTCGTCTTCGAGGCCGGGCTGTTCGGCGGAGTCCTCGGAATGCGTCGAACGTTCATTCTCCACGCGAATGGCGCAAAGCTGCCGAGCGATCTACTCGGTCTCACGTGCGTGCGTTACGCGAATGCAACCGCCGCCGCCGAAATCAAGGTCATCAACCAGAAGCTCCGAACAGCGATCGAGAGCGAAGGCCGACTGAACCGCATCGAGGGGTTGTGGTGGCAGTTGTCGCTGACGGCGCGGACCACCGGCGAGCCTTCGGCCGTGAGCCTCCTCCGGATCTCGCGCGACCGGGACGGAGCGCTGGAAGTCCGCGGCCGCTCGTGGCAGGAGGACGGTCGTCTGTCGGCCCGGTACTGGAGCGAAGCCACCAAGGAGAAGCGAGATCCCGGCGGCGTGTTCTACTACTGGAAGGGAGAACGGCCGCTCGACCTCAATGCACCGCAGCTGTACGGAACCGGCGAAATCAGAATCGAGTCGGGCGATCGCGCTGCCGGATATTTCACGACGCGGTCGGAGGGAGACCCTAACGTCAACGCCAGGACGTCCGGCGTTTACCTGCGCGCGGACCCTAACGACTTGACGGTCATGGACGGGCGTGACGATCGACAACGGGTCGAGCTGATCGCTGAGCGCCTGAAGGATTGGAAGTCCGCTACCGTGAGTTGACCAGCGAATTCTGTCACGGTCGAGCATTTTCAATAGATGTGCAGCTTCTCCAGGAGCGCGTCCGTGTTTCCGACGGACACCAACAGATCCTTGTTGTGCTTGATCATCTTGCTCCGCATGTACACGCGCATCCACTGCTGGTACGCGTAGAACTCGTAACGATCGAGCGTGTCCGCCAGCGGCAGATCGCGGCGGCCGAGCAGTCCCGCCAGGAACATCGCACATTCGAAGCCGAGCGAGATGGATTGAAAGTACGGCGAGCCCATGGCCGAATCGCCGGCCAGGTACACCAGCGAGCGGGCGAGCGGGTGGTCAGCGGGCCCGGTCCGGCGCCACTCGCGACTGGTCGCGTTGCGAGCCCGGTACAAATCGAGCGGGATCCGGATGATCTCGAGGTCCCCTACGATCTCGCCGTTCGTTTCCTCCTTGATCTTCGCGATGAAGCGGTCCATCGACTCGGCGACGTGAGGAAAGTTGCTCCGAAGCCAGTGGCCGTCGAATCGTGACGGCATCCGCTCGTAATCCTCGGCCGAGATGGTGACGATGCCCGTCACGTGGGTGAGGCTGCCGTCGTAGTACGTCCGGTTGACGGCCGGAATGAACTTGTAGTGCGGGTTGTCGATGTTCTTGATGTACTTGCAATGCTCGTTGCAGTCGTACGCCTGGCCGTACAGGAACGTGATGACGAGCGCGTACTCGAGCCGGATCTGCAACGTGTTGGCGCCATCCGCCGCTGGGAGCGCGCGCGACGAGCAGTCATCACCCGCTGCGGCGTTAGGCGCCAGCTCATCCCGGAGCACCGAGCGACTGCCGGTGCAATCGATCAGGATGTCCCCCGGCTCGAGCATCGCCATCGCTTCCGGCGCCGCAACGTTCGCCGTGGTGCGCTGCACGGGATACGACTGACGCGCGTCGATCAGATCACTGAGGGAGCGCTCGATGGCGTTGAGCGGACAGAACCCCTGCGTCCATCCGCGCAGCAGCGTCATGAGGTCTGACGGAATGGATTGTCGAAGCGCGAGCCCCTCGTCGATCTCCCGAGGGTCGAAGACGGCCAGCACGCTTTCTTCATCGATGTAGTCGGTGCAGTAGCTCGCAACCGAATCCGCCACGAGGTACGACGCGAGTTGAACCATCCGCGTCCGCGTGTACTCGCGTCGCTTTTCGTAAAGGTGCACCGAAAACCGCTCGGTGGATTGGAGCAATGCCGTCAGGAGCAGGCCCACTGGGCCCGCACCGAGGATGTGAACCCGGACCGGCGAAGGCCGGGTCTCCGAGCTCATCGTCGAGCCATGTTGGTGGGGCAATTGTCCTCTCCTCACAGGCACGATTGCACGCGCGGTGGAAGGTCGGCGCGCACGCCGCAATATACCCGCCGCCGAGCACATGGCACCTCGCCGTCGACATGCCGACAAGCCGGAGCTTCGCCTCGCGGTTGGTCGTCACCGCGCCGTACATTGGCGCCTCCAATGGTACGGCTCGATTGACCACTGCGTCCATGCGCTGAACATGCCTGCGATCTTCAGATTTCTCTGGTTCCTCTGCGCAGCATTCATGGCTACTGTTTCCGAGCGATGACAGAAACACCACGATTGGGCGACGCAGCCCAATCGCGAGGTCGATCACTGGCGCGCCTAACGTGCGGCGAGCGTCGGACCCGTAGTCGCTCGCGATGGATCCGGCGGACAAGGCCGACGGAGCCTCGAACGGGGTAAGCCCATCGAGCGCACAGCGGACTGAATCGAGCTCGAGCATCATCTTATTGGCAACTCATCGCCCGGAATTGGACGGTCGACGGCACATTGGCGCACGGACTGCGGGCCGACGAGCGGGACTCATCCGAACCCGACGGCACGCCCCAGCGCATCGCACACCCGACGAGCGCCTCGCTCCGGTGGCCGCAGTCACGAGCTCGGCACGTTTCCCAATCGATTCGCCGCGCCGTTGCGACGAGCACGCAGGCATTTCGAGGGGAGGGTGTGACATGCGACGATGGAATCTGTTTCTACTGACGCTGGCGGCCGCCACTGCAGGGGCAACGATAATCGCGTGCAGCGATCGCGATACTACGACGGCGCCGATGACTCCGACGGTGTCGATGGCGCTGAACCACAACGCGCAGGGCGGAGTCGCCAAGGGATTCACGGCCGGTTGGCTCGAGGGGCAAACCGTCCAGTTCTTCTACCAGAAGGACTTTTTCTGCGCGGAGCCGCCGGAGAGCGGCGCGACGACGCACTGCGAAGTCGGCGAGGACGGAACGGTCGACCCTCGCCCTGGTCCTATCCCCGAGTTGTACGTGCTCACACCGATGGGCATCACGGTTCCGCAATCGACGCTGCACTGTCCGATTGCCGGGTCGTGTATCAATCACCCATCCACCATCGACCTTTCGCGGCTGCTTGGCCCATCGGCCTCGAACGCTCTGCTTCCGCCGCACAGCCACGTCATCGACGAGCGTCACGGCGGCTGGTGGGAGCTCGAGGTCATCGGGGTAACGAGTCTCGATGCATGGAACCAGATCGTGGCGGCGAAGAGCCTCGACAAGGTTCGTGAGCTTCAGGCCGCGCACGCGGGAGTGACGGACGACATCAAGACGAACGTGTACCTGTTCTTCAGCGTCCGCACGTAATGACTGCCGTACGAACGGTCCTGGAGGACACCGCGTCACAGCGCGCCGCCGGTGCCATGCAGCTCGCCGGCGGCGCCCTCATGATCGCGGGTGCGCTGTTGCCGTGGCTGACGCTGTTGGCCGGGCTCCAGGCCTATCGCGGTATTCTCGGGTGGAACGGCCGCGGCGTCCTCGTCGCGGGAGCGATCGTGGCGTTAGGCGGCGCCGCGTCGCTCGTCGGGAGAGCGGGGCTGCTCGTTCGGCGCGGGGTCAGCCTGCTGGCTGCGGTCGTCGCTGGCAGTGGAATCGTGCTCGTAGGCCGGCTCATATCGACGTGGCACGACCTCGTCGCTCGCGACGCGATGATGGTGGCCCGCCCTGGCGTTGGTCTGCCGGTGGTGGTCGTCGGCGCCATCGTTGTGGCGGCGGCGATCTTCGTGGACGGTGGCCGTTAGGCTGAAACCTGGCTGTTCGGCGTCCCGTCTGATGTAGAATGTCGATTTCTTCCCCCTCCCCCTCCCCC
>JAJKIV010000246.1 GCA_021154285.1 Gemmatimonas sp.
TCCTGCATGCAAGGTTCGTCCCGCTGGGGACGAAGCGGCGCGACTTCGCTTGAGCGGGCGATGACCGGCGTTTATGGCGTTGTCCCCCTGTCAGTCCGGATGTAAGTCCATAAAGTCGAAGGTATTAGGAGCATCCCTGCCCGCCGTGGCTCTCCGCGTGCCAGCGCGGTACCTTTTCGATGGACGGCGATCGCCCATCTTGTTCCCTCGAACGTCCCGGCCGTGAGCGCTGTTACCCTCGCTGAGAGCGATACCCAGGTCGTGCGTGGCGGCTGTCCGCACGATTGCCCCGATGCGTGCTCGACGCGTGTCACTGTCGAACGCGGACGAGCCACGCGGATCACGGGCGACCCGGACCATCCGTTCACCAACGGCTTTCTCTGCGCGAAGGTCAACCGATACCTCGAGCGCACGTACCATCGGGACCGCCTGCTTCACCCCCTGCGCCGCGTTGGCAGAAAGGGTACGGGATCGTTCGTTAGCGTTTCCTGGGAGGAGGCGATCGACGAAGTCGCGGAGCGCCTGGGCGAGATCGCGCGTTCGGCGGATGGTCCGCAGGCGATCCTGCCCTATTCGTATGCCGGCACGATGGGCCTCGTCCAGGGTGCGTCGATGGACCGCCGGTTTTTCCATCTGCTCGGCGCCTCGAAGCTCGATCGGACCATCTGCTCAATGCCGGGGACCATCGGGATGCGGATGACCGTCGGCGCGAACATCGGTGCCGACGGCGAAGGACTGCCGCAAAGCGATCTCGTTCTGCTCTGGGGAACCAACACGCTGACGTCGAACCCGCATCTCTGGCCCTTCGTGCTCGAGGCGCGAAAGAACGGCGCCCGGATCCTCGGCATCGACCCGATCCGCACGCGCACGATGGAGCAGTGCGACGAGTGGCTCGCGATCCGGCCCGGCACCGACGCGGCGCTCGCGCTCGCGATGATGCACGTTATGTTCGACGAAGGACTCGAGGACCGAGACTACCTCGAGCGCTACACGTTAGGCGCGGACGAGTTGCGCACGCGGGTGCTGGAGTACCCGCCCGAGCGTGTCGCCCCGATCACGGGCCTGCCGGCCGAACGCATTCGCGAGCTCGGCCGCGAGTACGGCCGCGCACGAGCCGCGTTCATCCGCGTGAACTACGGCCTGCAGCGCCACTACGGCGGCGGAATGGCCGTTCGGACGATCGCCTGCCTGCCGGCTGTCGCCGGCCACTGGCGCAGGGCGGGCGGCGGCGTGCAGCTATCCACAAGCGGCACCTTTCAGTACAACAACGCCGCGCTGCAACGTCTCGACCTTTCGCCACCGACCCGCACCATCAACATGATCCGCCTCGGCGACGCGCTCGGGAATGCCGACGCGGGCGTGGGCGGCCCACCGGTGCGCGCGCTCGTCGTCTACAACAGCAATCCGGCGGCAGTCGCGCCTGATCGAAACGCTGTCGTTCGTGGACTGATGCGCGAGGATCTCTTCACAGTCGTCCTCGAGCATTTTCAGACGGATACCGCTGACTACGCCGACATCGTCCTGCCGGCCACGACGCAGCTGGAACACTGGGACCTGCACTACTCGTACGGTCATGTCTACGCGACGCTCAACCAACCGGCGATCGAGCCACTCGGTGAGGCCAAGCCGAACACCGAGATCTTCCGCCTGATCGGTCGGCGAATGGGAATTACGCACCCGGTGCTCGCGGACGATGACGTGACGATCATCAAGCAAGCGCTCGACAGCCCACACGAGCGGATGCGTGGCGTGACATTCGACGCGTTGCGCGAACGTGGGTGGATGCGCCTCAATGTGCCGCGCCCGTTCGTTCCGTACGCCGAGGGCAACTTCCCGACTCCGAGTGGGAAGTGTGAGTTCGTCTCGGCGCGTTTGGGCGAGATGGGTATCGATCCGGTACCGACCTATACGCCGCCGCTCGAGCTCCCCGAAACGGCGCCCGAGCTGGCGGCACGCTTTCCGCTCGTGCTGATCTCGTCGCCTCGTCACTATTTCCTGAACTCGACGTTCGTGAACATCGAGTCGCTGAGAAAGAACGCCGAGCCGGAGTGCGTTCTCCATGCGGCCGACGCGGAGCGTCGAGGCATCGCGGAAGGCGCCCGCGTGGTCGTGTTCAACGCGCGCGGTGAGTTCACCGCGGTCGCGCGCGTCGGGGACCAGGTGCGCGAAGGAGTGGTCTGGGCGCCCTCCATCTGGTGGGCGAAGCTCGCGCCGGACGGTGCCAACGCCAACGCTACGACCTCGCAGCGCGAGACGGATATGGGCGGCGGTCCGGTCTTTTACGACAATCTCGTGGAGGTCGCGCTCGCAGACTGAGCGCTATTTTCCACTTACAACCGAAACACTGGGTTGGCTTTCAATAACGGAGTAGTCAGTTGCAGTCCTATCCCTCGACATTCGGCGCGTTGAAGCGCTCGTCGTACGGTGCGCCCGCCATGCAGCGGCGATCCGTGAAGGATGAGCTCCGTCACAACCTCCTGAACCGCATTTGCGCAGGCGGCCCGCTATTCGAAGGTGTTCTCGGCTACGAGGACACGGTCATGCCGCAGCTCGTCAACGCGGTGCTCTCGAAGCACAACTTCATCCTGCTTGGCCTCCGCGGACAGGCGAAGAGCCGCATCCTTCGCGCGCTCACGACATTGCTCGACGAGGTGATTCCGATCGTCGATGGCAGCGAAGTGAACGACAATCCCTTCGCTCCCGTCTCGAAGTACGCTCGGCTGCGATTGCAGGAAGCGGGCGACGACACGCCAATCGCCTGGCTCGAACGGGACAGCCGATATGTCGAGAAGCTCGCGACGCCTGACGTCACGATCGCGGACCTCATCGGCGACCTCGATCCCATCAAGGCCGCGCGCGGCGGGCACGTCCTCTCCGACGAGTTGACGATGCACTACGGCATGCTCCCCCGCGCGAATCGCGGAATCTTCGCGCTGAACGAGCTGCCTGACTTGGCCGGCAAGGTCCAGGTCGGACTCTTCAACATCATGCAGGAAGGCGACGTCCAGATCAAAGGCTATCCGGTTCGCCTGCCGCTCGACGTGCTGTTGTGCTTCACGGCGAACCCCGAGGACTATACCGCTCGCGGGAAGATCATCACGCCGCTCAAGGACCGCATCGGGAGCGAAATCCAGACGCACTATCCCGAGACGGTCGACATTGGCGTCTCCATCACGCGTCGGGAAGCATGGACGGGCCGAGGCGACCGGCAGATCCGCATTCCGGATTTCATCGAGGAGATGGTCGAGCGCGTCGCGTTCGAAGCGCGGACCGACAAGCGCATCGACCGTCGATCCGGCGTGTCCCAGCGAATGCCGATCACGGTGACCGAGAACATCGTATCGAACGCCGAACGTCGTACGCTGCGCACGGGCGAGTCCGAGGTTGTTCCGCGCGTGGCGGATGTCTACGCGGCGATGCCGTCGATCACCGGAAAGATCGAGCTCGAATACGAAGGTGAGCTGATTGGGGGTCAGGCGATCGCGCGCGAGTTGATTCGCCGAGCGGCGGACGCGACGCTTCGGGAGCGCGCCGGCGTCGTGAACGCCGACGAGGTCGTGATGTGGTTCGACGTGGGCGGCGCACTGGAAGTGACCGACGATGCCTCCGCCGAAATGCTGGTAAAGGGCTTCGCGTCGGTGCCGACGCTCCTCGATATCGTCCGCGACGTCGGGCTGGCGTCAAAGAACGACCCGGCCATGACGGCAGCCGCGTGTGAGCTCGTACTTGAGGCGCTGGTTGCCAGGAAGAAGATTTCACGGACCGATGCGGGCCGGTACGGTCGTGCGGTGCAGGAGCAGCGACGACGTCCGAATCAAGACCTGTTTGGAGGTGGAATGTCCGCATGAAGAAACCGGGAGACGGGAGACGGGAGACGGGAAGCGGACGGCCCAGGGACGCGGAACGGGGACCCGAGGCTCCGCGCGGAGTCACGGCTCCGACTCCTCCTTTCCCGACTCCCTCTGTTCCCGCATCCCCCATCCCCCATCCCGCGTCCCGCATCTCCGTTCGCGAGGCCAACGCAAAGGACCTGCCCTCGATCCTCGCGCTCCGGCTGGCGCTGCTCCGCGAGCATTCGCACAACGCGATCTACGGCCGGCTGCGGCCTGACGCGGAGTCGCGCGCGGCCAAGCTCTTCGCCGCGCAGCTGCAGTCGCCTAACGAGGTGATTTTTCTCGCCGAGATCGGCCGCGAGGCCGTTGGCGTGCTTCGATGCATCCATTCGGCGGGCTCGCCGCTGCTGGATCCGCCGCAGTACGCGTATATCTCGTCGGTGTACGTCGTGCCCAGAGCGCGCGAGCAGGGGGTGTTACGGAGGCTGCTCGCTGCCGCGGACGACTGGTGTGCCGACCGCGGGCTCGACGAGATGCGACTCCACAACGCCGCGGACAATCCGCTGGCGAATGCGGCGTGGGAAGCGTTGGGCTTCGAGGTCGCCGAACATCTTCGCGTTCGGTCGCTGAAGCAGCGTTAGGCATCCGGCGATGCCCGTCATTACGATTTCCCGGATGTTCGGGTCGGGTGGATCCGATGTCGCGGCGCGCGTCGCCGATGGGCTGGGGTGGACGCTGCTCGACAACGCGCTCGTCGACCGGGTCGCGGCGCGGCTCGGGCGTACGCCGGTCGAAGTCCAGGCAATCGAGGAGCGCGTCCCATCGCTGGCCGAGCGTCTCGCCGACGCGCTGGCGCTTGGGTCGCCGGAGATCCTGTCACCCGCACTGTCAGCCCCGTTGCCGCCAACGGAAGAACGGCTGCTGGAGGTAACAGAGCGCGTGATCGACGACGCGGTCGCGCGCGGACCGGTGGTCCTCGTGGGACGCGGCGCTCAATCCTACCTCGCACAGCGTACGGATGCGCTTCACGTTTTCTGTTACGCGTCGCGCCCGGCGTTGATTGCGCGCGTCGTCCAGCGTGAGGGGATACCGGCGGAGGAAGCTGCGAGGCGCGTCGACGAAACGAATAAGCGCCGCGAACAGTACGTCCGCCGCTATTGGCAGCGCTCCTGGCACGCGCCGGAGAACTACCACCTGTGCGTCAACACCGAGTGGCTCGGCACCGATGGCGCCGGTGACCTTATCGTGCAGGTAGCCCGCGAGCGGCTTGCCTAACGACGCGAACAACACGGGTTACAGGTTACTGGAGCTGGTTATTGGTTACTTGGACCCTCGGCATGTCATCTCGCAGCGGGAGGGTTCCCGAGGGTTCAAATAACCAATAACCCATTCCAGTAACCAGTTACCAGTTCAGTTCGCGCACTTAGTGTTCCGAGACGATCCACGCGCTGTGCCGCCGGAACGCATACATGGCGAATGCGAGCATGATGGCCGCGCCGGATCCGATCGCCCAGTCGACGCCCACCGCGCTGGCCACGGCGCCCGCCGCGAACGCGCCGAAGACCTGCGACATCCCCACCGAGATCAGCGAATACACCGACATCAGTCGGCCGCGGAACTGGTCGGCAACGAACGACTGCAGCATGCTGTTCGCCACCGCGTTCGTGACGATCATGCAGAACCCCGTCACCA
>JAJKIV010000247.1 GCA_021154285.1 Gemmatimonas sp.
AAGCTCGCCGGCGCCTACTTCAACGGGCACCCGAACAACCCGAACGTGAAAAAGGGCACGTTCCGCGTCATCGACAAGTCGGACCCGTCGACGCAGGGACTCCCGGAACGATGGGAGCGCACCGACGAGTTCTACAACTTCAAGAACATCCAGCCGGACCTGCACGTTCTCGTCGACATCGACGAGAAGAGCTACGAGGGCGGAACGAACGGCGATCGCCATCCCATGAGCTGGTACCACGCGTTTTCCGGCGGGCGCGCGTGGTACACGAACATGGGGCACACGGACGAGACGTTCTCGGATCCGCCTTTCCTTCGCCACCTGACGGCCGGGATCCGTTACGCGATGGGAAACGGGACGCTCGACTACAAGCGCTCGCGTCCCGAGGAGAATCGCTTCACGAAGGTCGTCTTCGCCGAAAAGCTGGAAGAGCCGGTGGAGCTCGCAGTGCTGCCTGACGAGCGCGTGCTCTTCATCGAACGCCGCGGGGCGATCAAGCTGTACACGCCGGCGACGAAGACGGTGAACCGGATCGGCTTCATCCCCGTCAGCCTCAAGTACAACGACGGCGACCAGGCGGAGGATGGTTTGCTCGGCCTAACGATCGACCCCGGCTTCGCGACGAACGGCTTCGTCTATATGTACTACTCGCCGGCTGGCGTGGAGCCCAAGAACGTGCTTGCGCGGTACGTGATGCACGGCGACTCGATCGACATGTCGTCAGCCAAGGTGATGCTCGAGGTGGCGACGCAGCGCGACAAGTGCTGCCACACCGGGGGCTCGTTGGCGTTCGACGGGCGCGGGAACCTCTATCTCTCCACCGGCGACAACTCCAACCCGTTCGCCAACGGCTACGCGCCGATCGATGAACGTCCGGGGCGCTCGCCGTGGGACGCTCAGAAGTCGTCCGCCAACACGAACGACCTGCGCGGCAAGATCATTCGCATTCACCCCGAACCCGACGGCTCGTACACGATTCCCGAGGGCAATCTCTTTCCGCCGGGGACACCGAAGACGCGGCCCGAGATCTACACGATGGGTCATCGCAACCCGTACCGGATCTCGGTGGACAAGCGCACGGGCGTCTTGTACTGGGGCGACGTCGGCCCGGACGCGCAGGTGGACTCGGCGGACCGCGGCCCCGCCGGGCAGGACGAGGTCAACCGCGCGCCGCGCGCGGGGAACTACGGCTGGCCATACTTCCTCGGCGACAACAAGGCGTACGTCAATCTCGACTACGCGACGATGACGCCCGGTCCGAAGTTCGATCCCGACCATCCGGTGAACGACTCACCTAACAACACCGGACTCAATGAGCTTCCGCCGGCGCAGAAGGCGTTCATCTGGTATCCGTACGCGGCGTCCGTGGAGTTCCCGCTCGTCGGCAACGGTGGCCGCGCGGCGATGGCAGGCCCGGTCTTCCACCGGGAGGATTTCGCCAGCGTGCCGCGTCCCTTTCCGCAGTGGTACGACGGAAAGCTCTTCATCTACGAGTGGATGCGCGGCTGGATCATGGCGGTGACCATGGACTCGGCCGGCAACTACGCGGACATGGAGCGCTTCATGCCGAGCTCCAGGTTCTCGAACCCGGTGGACATGGAGTTCGGTCCGAACGGCGACCTGTACATGCTGGAGTACGGGACTGCCTGGTTTCAGGGAAACGACGACGCCCGGCTCGTCCGCATCGAATACAATGCCGGGAATCGCGCGCCGGTGGTCGTGGCGAACGTCGACAGGCCGGCCGGCGCACTGCCGCTGCGCGTGAAGCTCTCGGCGGCGGGGACGACCGACGCGGACGGCGACTCGCTCACGTACCAGTGGACGGTGACGCGCCAGAACGGGAACGTCGTGCGCCGCCTAACGGGTCCGGACGCGACGCTGACGCTCGAGCAGGCCGGGACTTACGTGGCGACGCTGGCGGCGACGGACGCGCAGGGTGCGCGCTCCACCGGCAAGGTACTGGTGGCGGCCGGGAACGAGCCACCCAAAGTCGCGGTCGATCTCGAGGGCAGCAATCGAACGTTCTTTTTCCCCGGAGTCCCGATCCACTACGCCGTGCGAGTGACGGACCGCGAAGACGGGTCGCTCGCCAACGGACGCATTCCGGCCAACCGCGTTAGGGTCACCGCCGACTTTCTCAAGGATGTGCCGACGTCGGCCGCCACAACTCGCGGCGGCGCCGAGTCGCTCCTGCCGCACGCCGAAGGGAAGGCGTTGATCGAGAGCAGCGACTGTCTGGCGTGTCACAAGGTCGACCGGACGTCGGTCGGGCCCATGTACACGGCGGTGGCAGACCGCTATCGCGAAGACACGACGGCCTTGATGCGCCTGGCGCGCAAGGTCCGCGTCGGTGGCACTGGTGTGTGGGGAAAGAACACGATGCCGGCGCACCCGCAACTCACGGAGGCCCAAACGCGGGAGATGGTCGCCTACGTGCTGAGCCTCGGCGCGCAGGCGAAGTCGGCGTCACTCCCCGTGCGTGGCGAATACACGCCGTCGGACTCCACCGCCGCTTCGGACAAGGGGGCCGTCGTGCTGCGAGCGTCGTACACCGACCGCGGCGCGAATGGAATCCTGGGCGTGCCCGCCGAGACCACGGTAGTGCTGCGCGCGCCGACGGTGGTGGTGGCGAGCGGCACGCTCTCGGACGGTCTGCAGAAGATGACTCCCGAGGGAATGCCGGTCGAGATCACGATCGTGAATCGTTCGGGCGGCTCGGTCAAACTGGAGAAGATCGACCTGACCGGAGTCTCGGGCGTGGTGGTCTCGGCGACGGCACCGGCGCAATACGGCGCGTTAGGCGGAAAGGTCGAGCTTCACGTCGACTCGGCGACCGGTCCGCTCCTCGGCGAGACGGAAGTCATCAAGCCGTCAGCCGATTCCGCGGCAGCGCCGGTCCAGCTCCACGCGTCCCTCGCCCCGACCGCGGGAGTGCACGACGTGTATTTCGTCTTTCGCAACGAGCAGGTGCCGAGCGGGCAGCAGATGTTGTTCGTCGTGCTGACGGCGACGTTCAGGCGATGACGGAGACGGGAGACAACGGAAGAAAGCACCGGAACGTCGCGCCGCGGTCAGCGTTGTTCTCAGCGCGGATCCGTCCGCGGTGCGCGAGGACGATCGACCGGCTAATCGTTAGGCCGAGTCCCAGTCCCTGCACCCGGTGGGTGAAGAACGGATCGAACACGGAGTCGAGCTGACCTTCGGGAATGCCGATGCCGCGATCCGTGATGGCGATTTGCACGAACCCGTCGTCGGCAACGGTCGTCAGGGTCAGCTCGCGGTCAGCCGGCGCCACCGCGCTCATCGCGTCGCACGCGTTGAGGATGAGATTGAGGATGACCTGTTGCAGCTGAATGCGATCGCCCAGCACCGGAGGTAGTCCCGGCGAAAGCGCCGTGGTGATCGGCACGCGCCGCAGGAGCAGGTCGCTGTGCGTCAGGTCGAGGACCTCTCGCGCGACTTCGTTGAGATCGACGGGCTGCAGAACGGTATCGCGCTTCTTGAGGAGCTCGCGGAGGCGGTGAATGACCGTGCCAGCCCTCTTGTCGTTCTTGATGACGTCGTCCAGCGCGGCGCGCAGCTCGTCGAGGTCCAGCGGGCTTTGATCCAGCAGCCGGCGTGCGGCCTGCGCGTTCGTGAGAATTGCGGCGAGCGGCTGACTCAGCTCGTGCGCCAGTGCACCCGACTGCTCGGCCAGGATCAACACGCGATTCAGGTGCGCGAGCTCCTCACGTTGCGCGGCCGCGTCGAGCTCGGCGCGCTTGCGATCGGTAATGTCCCGGATGATGCTGAGCAATCGGTCGCTGTCGGCGCGGACGATGCGTGCTTCGTAGAACCGCTGCTCGTGATGCCGCTCCAGGCTGTACTCGAGTAGCTCCGGTTCGTTGGTTGCGAGCGCCCGCTCGAACGCGCGTTCATACTTTTCGGCCAGCCACGATGGCAGGACATCGCGCATCGACTTCCCGAGGAAAGCCTCGGGCGGCGCGAGCAGAGCCTCGGGGTTCTTGACGTGATAGTCCAGATACACGCCGTCGCTGCTCATCACGAACATCCAGTCCGGAATGGCTCGGAGAATCGCGCGGTTGCGTTCCTCGCTGCGGCGCAGCGCCTCCTGCGATTCGTGATGATCGATCGCCGCTCCGGCAAGATCTGCCGCGGTCTCGATGAGCCGCAGCTCCTCCCGGCTCGGCCCGCGTGGCGTGGGGCAGTACATCGCGAACGAGCCGAGCACCTTCTTGTGCGGGGACAGGATCGGTGTCGACCAGCAGGCGTGCAGCCCGCTCGCGACCGCCACGTCGCGCAGGACGTCCCACGGCGAATCACAATGGCAAACGATGTCCGTGTCGATGATCGGTTGTCCGACTTGCATCGCGCTGCCGCTGGAACCGACGCGCGGGCCCAATGGCTGGCCGTCGATCCGCTCGGAGTATTCGTCGGGAAGGCTCGGCGCAGCACCAACCCGTACGTGAACGCCATCGGTTTCCAGCAGCACGACCGAACAGACCGTCCCGTCGCACTGGTCCTCGACGACCTGCGCGAGGAGCGTCAGGACCTCATCGAGCGGGGCGCCGGTGGCTATCATCTCGAGCACCTGGCGCTGACCGGCCTGGAACGCCTCTCCCTGAAACAGCCCGGGAACGTCGGACGAAATTCCTGCCAGAGTCGCGTCGGTCGGCTCGACTCGCGGCGACGTGTCGCTCCCGCGCTCTAACTCGTCGGCCGTAGCCCGCACGACGGCGAACGCCACCGCCGTGGCGATGACCGACGCCAGCTGGACCTCCTCGGCGTCGAACGCGTGCGGCGCGTCGTAGTACAGCATGAACTTGCCGATGACGCGACCGAGGCTAACCAGGGGAATGAACGCCAGCGCAACGATCCGCTCGCGAACGAACGCGGGGAGGTACTGCTGGAGCGACGGATCGCGCGATACGTCGGGGATGAGGATTGGCTCGGCATCCACCGAATCGGGCGTCCATGGAGAATGCCCCTCCACCGCGGCCCGATATTCATCCGACAGGCCGCGGTACGCTTTGAATCGCATCACCCCGTCCGGGTCGAACAGCAGGACGGACGCGCGCGACACGTCGAGGCACTCGGCGAGCGTCGCCAGCGCGGCGTTATAGACGCCGTCGAGATCTCGCGTCCGCCCGAGCGCGCGGCTCACCGCCAGCCGGACGGCAAGCTGCCGATTGGTCGTCGCGGGTATCCGCCGAGTGGTGGTCACGGCGCGGTCTGGTGAGTGGCCGACATGGCCTGCCTGACCGCCGCGGTGAGCTCGCTCTCATCGAACGGCTTGGCGAGTGAAGGCGTTCCGGCGTGCACCGACGTGTCGTTGGGCGATGGACCGCCATCGCCCGTGATGAATACAATCGGAGTCGAGGAACCACGCAGCCGAAGGCGTTCCCGGAGCTCGAAGCCGTTCAGTCCGGGCAGACGGAGATCCACGATGAGGCAGTCCGCGGTAACCGGGGAGGCCTCGAACTCCTCTGCCGACGCAAAGGTGCGAACCTGGTGGCCCAGCGCGCGAAGGAGCCGCCGAAGGGCCGTACGAACCTCTTCGTCGTCGTCAACAACGACGAGATTCAGCGAATCACTGTTGGTCATGGGGACGTTGCAACATTCTACGCTGATCGCGCCGAACTGCAACGCGACCATTGGGCACCTGGTTGTCCCCTCCTACACCGCATGACACACGTCAGTTCGTTTCCCGTCCAGCGGCCCGCGCACGTAGTCGCCTGCGTTCTCAGCTCGCGGTCACCTCGCTCGACGGGGGGCGGATAAGGCGCTCCACCGCATCGAGCAGGCGGCGGGCGTTGAAGGGCTGAGGCAGGAACATCATCAGCGTTCCCGGCGGGGCCTGGCCAGTTGCGAGCAGCTCCGGTGCCTCGTCGCCGATGACGAGCAGCGGCAGCGGGGATAGTCCGTCATCGTTAGGCGCTCCGCGCGCGGCCGCACCACCAGCCGACGCTGCCTCCACACCCGGGATCCCTGACACCTCGGCGATCACCAGAGCAGGCCGCAATCGCCGTATCGCCGCGAGCACCGGCTCTCCGGGATCCGTCTCCGCCACCCAGAGGTCCGTGCGTTCGCACAGACACTCGCGGATGTAGCCGCGCAGGTCCGGCTCGGCCACGGCCGCGAGCACCGTGTACCGATGTGCGCGCGGCCTCGTGAAGTGCTCCGGCGCCGCGGGCTGTTCCCCAGTCGCCGCGAGCAACTCGACCTCGAGCTGCAATCGCTCCGAGGTGGGCGCTGCTGCGTGCTCCCGGCCCGTTCGCCCGCTGCCCGCGGAGTCGTGGGGCGCGTCCGTCATCGTTAGGTACCGTCAGATACGCGAGATCGGGCGGGCCGCGCGTGCAGCCCGCCCGACATGCCGCTACTTGGTGAACTGGAAGAGCGCCGTGTGCATGAGCCCTTCCCCGAGATTCAGGCTCATGGTCTTGCAGCTGCCAGCGTAGCTCTTCGGCGTGCTCCAGTTGAACTGGTAGTAGCCGTTCCCCAGGTTCTGCAGCCCGGAGCCGCCCGCCGCGTACTCCTCCACCTGATCGGTGGAGCTGCCCGCCGAACAGGCGAGCGACGCAGCGGTCACGGTGGCGGTGCTCAGGTTCGTCACGGGGGCGCCATTGGCGTCCACCACTCGCCACTTGAGCGGGATGGTCGGCCCCGCCTTGGCCACGTTCACCGCGCTGCCATTGTCGACGGGTGCGGCGAAGCCCACGAACTGGTAGGTCACCGTGTACGACGCGCTCGCGTTCGCGACGTTGCCGGCGTTGTCCTTCGCCGTGCACGCGGCCGTCTTGTTTCCTGCGCTCGCGGTGTTGACCGCGGCACAGCTGGCGGACGCCACGCCGGACAGCGCGTCACTGGCGTTAGGTGCGGCGGTTGCGCTGCCGTTCAGCAGGACCGAGCTCGGCGAAACGTTAGGTGACAGCGCCGGCGCCGTCGCGTCACGCTTGATCGTCACCTCCTGGCTCCCCGTCCCGCCCGCACTCGTGGCACTGCAGCTGACGGTCTGGCCTGGCGTGTCGGCAGAGATCGTCGTGGACGGGCAGGCCGGCGACGTGATCGCGGACTCCGCGTCGGAGACCGTCCAGCTCACCGTGACGTTGCTCGTATACCAGCCGTTGTCCCCGAGCGTGCCGCTGACGTTAGGCGTGACCACGGGCGGCGTCGCGTCCGACGATGGCTCCTGTTCGTAGGCGCCAATGTCGCAGCCCGTACCCTGGGGCCGGCTCACGCCGCGCTGGTCCTGTGCGGGGCACAGGCCCATCGCCTTGTCGACCGCCGCGCTTCCGGCGCCGAGCGCCATGGTCGCCGTGGTCCCGGGAGCGTTGAGCGTCAGAGGCCCGAGCTTCGGGTCGCCGCTGGTGGCCGGGGTGATTCCCGGACAGGACGTAGCGCTGGGATAGACCAGGTTCCCGTTGCCGTCCGCGATGGCGGAATTCCCGAAGCTGCCGCAATTCCCACCGCCATTGTTGGCGACTATCGTGTTCGTCAGGACGACCGCTGCTCCGCCGGTGAGCGAGTAGATGCCCCCATACACCTGGGCGCCGTTGCCGGCGACCGTCACGTGGTTGAACGTTGCCGAGTAGGACTCCTTCCCGAACGCGCCGCCGATCGACGCGCTGTTGCCCGTGAAGGTGACGTTTGTGAGCGAGGTGTTGCCAACGTATTGGAAGATCCCGCCACCCCGGTCACCCGCGCCGTTGCCCGAGATCGTGCTGTTTGTGATCGTGATGCCGCCGGTGCCTCCGCCCATTATTCCTCCACCTTTACTGGGCGCGGTATTACCCGAGATCGTGCTGCTGTCGACCGTCAGGGTGCCACCGTTGTAGACGCCGCCACCGTTCGTCGCGGTATTGCCGGCGAGGATGACGCGGCTCAGGGCGAGGGAATTGTCGAACTGAAAATTGGCGATGCCTCCGCCGTCCTCCGAGGTCATGCCGCCGGAGATGGTGAGCCCGGTGACCGTCACCCAGACGTTTCTGATACCGAATCCGCTCGAGTTGTGGTCAATCAAGAAGATCCGGAAATTGGCCGTCGCATCCGTCGCCCGGCGAACCGTGAGCAGGCCCGCGCCGGGGCCAGTGATCGTCAGGCTCTTAGCGATTGTGAGCTGCCCGCTGGCGGGGTCGAGGGTGATTACCTGAGCGCCGCTGGACGTCAACGACGGGTCGAAGGTGATCGTCGCTGCTCCCCACGACGGGGCGACCGCAATCGCCTCTCGGAGCGTGCACTCGGTGTCGTCGCACGTGCCGTCGCCGGGATCGGCGAGGCTGTTGACGACGGGGCTGTTGGCGTCCTCGCTGAAGTTCGGGCCCTTGACCCGTGAGGCGGTAGGCAGCTCGCGGTCGCTGCACCCGGCGAGCGCGGCCAGCGCCAGCAGCACTACCACGGGTGTGTAGAAGCGTGGCGAGCCTACGCTCGCGCGCGGGGCTGAGCATCCAGCCTGCGGTATGCGGCAGTTGTGCGGATCCATGAAAGACTCCCGGGTCGAATGGCCGAAGCAGTCGCGCGGCGACTGACCAGCCGCGCCGGCCGAGGCACTCTGCCTGCAGCCAGCGCGCAATTTTCCCGAGATCCTCGATTGGACCTATCGAGCGAGTTGCGGATTTCTGTCGGCCGGGTTGCGTGCAACATCCCCGACGACGCGCGCAACATTTCCGACGAGCGCGTTGTCCCGCAGGACGTCAGGACCGCGCGATAACGCGGTCGCGATACCCGGACGGGCTCGCGCCGTGCACCTCGCGGAAGCACTGCGAGAAGTGCGAGACGCTCTGGAATCCGACCGCGTAGGCAACCTCGGCGACGCTGCCTGCCCCGTCGACGAGCAGCTGTGCGGCCCGATCCAGTCTCAGACGGCGGATGAGGTCGGATGGCGACTCGCCAATGAGCTCACGCGTGCGGCGAAAGAGATGCGACCGATCCACGTAGAGCTGTCGCGCCAGCTCCGCCACACCGAACTCCGGCTCGGCCATCTGGGCCGCGATCGTCGCGTACAGTCGATCGACGAAGACCTGATCCGATGAGGAGAGCGCCGATTGCTGCGGGGTGGACGCAGCCGCGGGGCGCTCGCCCGCGAAGGGCTCGCGCACGAAGCGCTCACGAAGACGTCGGCGTGACGCGATGAGGTTCTCGACCCGCGCCTCCAGCTCCCGCATCTCGAACGGCTTGGCGAGGTAATCGTCGGCGCCACCCACGAACCCGGCGACACGATCGTCGGTCGACGCCCGAGCCGTGAGCAGGACGATCGGGATGAAGTCGGTCTCCGGGTTGTCCTTGAGCGCGCGACACAGTGCGCTGCCATCCATGCGCGGCATCATCACGTCGCTGATCACCAGGTCGGGTACGATCGTCCGCGCCTGCTCGACCCCTTCCGCGCCATCCGCCGCCTCGACCACGCGATAACGCGGCTCGAAGTGCGCCCGCACATAGGCGCGGAGATCCGCGCTGTCGTCGACCACCAGCAGCGTGGTGAGGTCCACACTGCGCTCGGCCTCCGGTGCGTCGCCCTCCCGCCCTCCGCCCACCGCCATCTCGACCGGCAGCGTCCCGCTTTCCGTGACCGCAGATCCGTCGGCCGCGACGACGATCTGATCGTCGCGCAGGTGCGCGTTCCCCAGCGGCAGGGTGACCGTGAAGGCGGACCCGGTCCGCGCCTCGCCCTCACTGTTCTCGGCGGCGATGCTGCCGCCGTGCAGCTCCACCAGCTCCTTGGCGAGCGCCAGGCCGATCCCGGTTCCGAGCTGTGCGCGCGTGCTCGACTCATCCACCTGATGGAAGCGCTCGAAGACGTGGGCCAGCTGGTCGACAGGGATGCCGGGGCCGGTGTCGCTCACACGAAGTCGAGCGATGCCTGTCTCCTCCGCGGTTGGCTCGGCCTCGATCTCGAGCGCGATACGTCCGGCGACAGGTGTGAACTTGAAGGCGTTCGACAGCAGGTTGCCCAGCACTTTCTCGAGCGCGTCGGGGTCGAACCACACCGGGATCGCCGCGGGCGAAGCGGTCACCGCGAACGCGATGCGTTTCTGCTCCGCGATCTGAGCGAAGGCGGATGCGACGCCGCGCGCGAAGGTGACGAGGTCCTGCCGCCGCGCGCGCAGCTTCATCTGTCCGGCCTCGAGCTTTGCCACGTCCAGGATCTGGTTGACCAGGCGCAGCAATCGGCGCGAGTTGCGGAGCGCCATCTCGAGCTCGCGCGGCGACTCGCTCGCGGTGCGACCGAGTCGCGCCCGCAGGTCCTCGAGCGGGCCAATCGTTAGGGTCAGTGGCGTGCGGAACTCGTGACTGACGTTCGCGAAGAAGCGCGACTTGGCCCGGTCGAGCTCCTTGAGCTGCTCGGTCTGCGCCTCCAGCTGTTGTTTGTGCTCGCGCAGCTCGCTGGTCCGCTCATCTACGAGGCGACCGAGCTCGCGAGTGCGAACGCGAAGTCCACGTACGCGCCACCCGACGCCGCCTGCCAACAGCAAGCCCACGGTCAGCAACACGAGCAGCTGGAACGCGCCTGTCTCCCAAACGTGGGGGGCGATGCGCAACTCGACCGCCGTCCCGCGCTCGTTCCACACGCCGTCGTTGTTGCTGGCCCGCACCCGGAACGTGTACCGTCCAGGCGGGACCTTCGTGTAGAAAGCGGTGCGCCGATTGCCTGCGTCGACCCAGGTTGCATCGTACGGCTCGAGCCGATAACGAAAGCGCATGTTCGCCGGCGCCAGGAAGCTCAAGGCCGTGTAGTGAATCTCGAGGTCGCGCTGCGCGGAGCCCAACTCGAGACGTTCGCTACCGGGCCGCAGCGCGGCGCCGCCCGCGATCACCTGCTCGATTGTCACGTTAGGCGCGATGCGGTTCCCCTGGATGCGCGACGGGTCGACCACCGCTACGCCATCCTGCGTGGGGAACCACAGCCGTCCGTCGCGAGACTTCGCCCCCGCCGGCTGCGAGCCACCGTTGGCCTCACGATTCCGCAGGCCGTCGCGCTCCGTGTAGCCCGTGGAATGAATCCGCGCGGTCCGGCCATCGGCGAACTCGTTCAGCTCGCGGCGGTCCACCCAGAAGATTCCGCGGTTCGTGCTCATCCAGAGCCGGCCCATGTCATCCTCCAGGATCTGGTGGATGACTTCGTCGAACAACCCGTCCTTCGCACGGTAGCTGACAATGCGCCCTCGGCGGCCATCGGCCCATTCGCGCGGGTCGAGCCGGACGAGGCCACGGCCCTCGGTGCCGACCCACAGCCATCCATCGGCGTCCGCGTATAGCGACCGCACGAGATCGCTCGGCAACCCGTCCGTATGCGTTAGGCGGGTGAATTCTCCGTCGCGATATCGCGCAAGGCCGCTGCCGTTCGTACCCATCCAGAGCGCGCCGTCCACGGTTCGCCGAAACACGCGCACGGGGGACGTTGGAGCGCTGTCCGTCTTCGTAAACCGAGTCCAACGCCCCGCGTCCAGGCGAAACACTCCAGCATCGGTCCCGAACCACAGGGCGCCGTTCGGTTCCTCGTGAATGGCCGAGACTCGGCTTCCCCGAATCGGGTCGGACCGCGGGGGAGCGCAGCGATCTCCGGACGGTGCACAGACCCGAATGCCGTACCCGTTTCCGCCGCCTACCCATAACTGTCCCGTGCTATCCTGAAGGAACGACGTCACGGTCGGCGGGTGGCCCGCCGCGGTCCCCATGTGCGTAATGCGTCCGCCTTCCAGCCTGTTCGTTCCTCCGTTCAGGCCGCCGATCCAGATGCGGTCGGAGCGGTCGGCATATACTGCGTAGACATTTCGGTCCGAGAGGCCTTCCGCCTCACTGTAGACCCTGAACAGCGCGGGCTTGAGCCTATGTAGCCCACCGGCACGCGTGCCGAGCCAGAGGCTGCCTTCGTGGTCGAATGCCGCCGCGGTGATCGTCATCGGTCCGGCGCGCATGACGGCAGTATCCGTCGCGAGCGAATAGATGCGGCGCCCCTCGCGATGGAGCTCGGGGCCCGTAGTGGAGAGCATCAGCCCATCCGCGTCGGGAAACAGGAGCTCCGGATTGCCCGGCGGATCGACGCGATTCTCGACGCGCACCGGCACCCCGGCGTCGAGCCGAAACACCGACAAACGCGCCAGAATCCACAGTCCCGTGCCTCGTGGCGAGGCGCGGAAGCTCATGACGTCGAGCGTGTCCGGCGTCACGCGCCGCAGTCCATTGTCGTAGCGAAAGACGCCGGTGGTCGTACCGACCCAGAGTGTCCTTCCGGCGTCCTCGTATAAAGCCGTGACGTCTCTCGATGCGAGCTCTCCGGGCTCGGCAACCGGGATCGCGGTGTCACCGTCGATCCGGAACAATCCGCTGGGCGCGGTCCCCGCCCAGAGGGACCCGTCCGCACGCTGAATGATGGTCTGCACTCGCCCGCGGATCATGTTGGCCGCGATCGGGACGAATCGATCGCCTCGAATGACACCCAGACCGCTGTCCGTGCCGACCCACAGGGTTCCGCCCCTGTCCTCGAAGAGCGCAGTCGTGCCTTGCGGCAGACCGCGGTCGGCACCGAAGTGCGTGAACACGCCGGCTCGAAAGCGAATCAGCTGGAACTGTTCTGTTCGGAGCCATAGGGTACCGTCCCGGACCTCGCGCACCTCGATGATCCGATTGCTCGGCAATCCCTCCGAGTTGGCAGAGTTGAAGACCGTGAAATGGACGCCGTCGAAGCGCACCAGTCCGTCGAACGTGCCGATCCAGAGGTAGCCGTCGCGACTCTGGAGCAGCGCGTTGATCGAGTTCACCGGCAGTCCGTCCTCTACCGTCCACGACTCGTGGACGAAGGGCTCCGGCGACGGGGCGCCGGGTTCACCTCGGCTCTGCGTCGCTTGCGCCGCGGCGACGCCGACGGCCAAGCCAAGCGACTCGATCACGACCGCGAGCACGCGGGCCGATCGGACAGCGAGAGAGGGGGCAAGGCGGGTCACGGCGGTGCCCAATGTAGGACCCGGGGTGTCGGGCGAATAGTCGGCCGGCACATCATTCAGCCTTCTTCATCCCGATCAAACTCGTCGCGCATGACCGCGGACGTTCGTACGCAGTTACAAGCCACACTGGGAGCCGCCTACACAGTCGAGCGCGAGCTCGGCGGCGGCGGCATGTCACGCGTCTTCGTCGCCACCGACACGCGACTCGGCCGCCGGGTTGTCGTGAAGGTCCTGTCGCCGGACCTGGTCGCGAGCGTCTCGGCCGATCGATTCGAGCGGGAGATCCGGCTCGCCGCCCGGCTGCAGCATCCGCACATCGTCCCGCTGCTGTCCGCGGGCGACGTCGATGGGATCCCGTACTACACCATGCCGTTCGTCGAGGGGGCGTCGCTGCGGGCCCGGCTCGCCGCAGGGGCGCTCCCGCCGGCGGAGGCCCAGAGCATCCTGCGCGACGTCGCCCGTGCGCTCGCGTATGCCCATCGCCAGGGGATCGTCCATCGAGACATCAAGCCCGAGAACGTACTGTTGGCCGAAGGCGTGGCCATGGTCGCGGACTTCGGCGTCGCGCGCGCTTTGAGCGCAGCAACTACGCTGGCAGGCGACGTGCTCACGCAGGTTGGGATGCGGATCGGCACGCCGGCGTACATGGCGCCGGAGCAAGCCGCCGGCGATCCCGACGTCGACTTCCGCGCGGACCTGTACGCGTTCGGCGTGATGGCGTACGAGCTGCTCGCGGGCGAGCATCCATTCGCCGGCAAGCGGAACATGCACGCGCTGGTCGCGGCGCACCTCACCGAGCAGCCGAAGCCGCTCACGACGCACAGCCCCGACGTCACCACGCCCTTGGCGACGATCGTCATGCAGTGCCTCGGCAAGGATCCGGCGGAGCGACCCGACAGTGCGTCCGCGATCGTCCGCGCGCTCGAGGGCATGTCGACACCTAACGTGGTGTCCACGACGCTGGTCACGCCGCCGGCCGCGAAGACGGTCCCCCGCATTGCCGTCCTGCCGTTCACGAACATGAGCGGCGATCCGGAGAACGAGTACTTCAGCGACGGCATCACCGACGACCTGATCGGCGCGTTGACGTCGCTCAAGGGGCTTCGGGTCGCCGCGCGCATGTCGAGCTTCTCGCTCAAGGGCCGGAACGTCGAGCTGGCGACCGTCGGTTCCGCGTTAGGCGTCCGGACGGTACTGCAGGGCGGCGTCCGACGCGTCGGCGACCGCGTGCGCGTCACCGTGCAGCTCATGAACGCCGCCGAGGGGACGCAGCTCTGGAGCGAGCGATACGACCGCAACCTCGATGACATCTTCGCGATTCAGGACGAGATCGTTCGAGGCATCGTGGACCAGCTGAAGGTGACGCTCGGTCTGGACCAGACCGTGGCCGCTCCGCTCGTCGCTCCGCAAACCGATGACCTCGAGGCGTATCAACTCTACCTCCGCGGGCGGGAAGCGGCCTTCATGCGGTCGCCCGCATCGCTGCGCCGGGCAATCGAGTACTTCCGGCAGGCCCTGGGCCGAGACCCCGACTATGCACGCGCACATCTCGGTCTGGCCGACGCGCACATTGGGCTCGGCGTATATCAGTACATCCCCACGATCGAGGCGAACGAGGTCGCGACGTCTGCGCTCCGTGCCGCCGAACAACTACGCCCCGACCTCGCGCTCGTGCACGTGCTGTGGGGGCAGCTCAAGCTATACCTGCGCTCGGACTGGCACGAGGCGGGGCCGCACCTCGAGCGTGCGCTGGCCATCGATCCTAACGAGCCGCTGGCGCACGCGTACGTCGCATTCCTGAACGGCATGCTCGGCAACCTGGAAGCGAGCAGGGCGGCCGCGCTCCGCGCCATGGCGCTCGACCCGCTGTCGATGTTCATCCGCGCCGTATCCGTGATGGGGTTCCCTGTTGTCGGTATTCCCGGAGCGGATTCTGCGGCCGCGCTCGA
>JAJKIV010000248.1 GCA_021154285.1 Gemmatimonas sp.
ACGCTCCAGCCCGCGCACTTCGGTCGCGTGTACGCCGCGTACGGCGGCGTTTTCGTCGTGATGTCGTTGCTCTGGGGGTGGTGGCTCGACGGCCACCGCCCCGACGCGCCCGACGTGGCGGGCGCGCTGCTGTGCGTCGCCGGCGTCGCGGTCATCATGTACTGGCCACGTGCCGCGGGAGCCTAACGCGGAGTCGCGTCCGGGCTGATCAGCCGATCGAGCACGGCGCGGCGGATCGCGCCCGTCAGACGCACTCCAATGTCAGCCGTAGCGAGGCGCTACTGAGATCGTCGCGTGCTCGTCACCTGCGTCACTCGCCAGGGGAAGAGTGCCGTAATCCTGCGCGCGTGAACGGTAATCGTATCCGTCGATTGGGCGCCGTGGACCGCATAGTCTACCGTGGCTGTCCAGTCGACCCCGATCAGCCCCGTCTGGCGACTCCGCAACAGTTCGAGTCGCTCGTTAGGCCCTACTCGGTCCTCGATCGCGCGGCGCGCCACTGGTTCCGGCCCCTTGCTGATCGATAGCGTCGCGACGTTCGCCGCGCCGAGGACAAATAGCCCTGCGGCAGCGAGCAGCACGCGATGCATGACCGGTGAAAACAGTGGCCGCGACGCCTGGGCAGCCACCGCCGGTGGTGATACCGCGATGGCATGCGCTTGGTCACGACTCAACAGCAGAAGCGAGAGCTTCTCGCGATCCGCCCAGAGCAAGACGCCCAACAACACCGTGTAGCCGAGGGCGAAGTACTTCACGGCGGGATAGTGAAACCCGAAATCCATCGCGGTGACATTCAAGGCGACCGCGAACAGCGCGGCAGCCCCGATCGTTGCCGTGCGTGGAATCAGCAGGAGAATGGCCGGCACGAGCTCGAACAGCCCGGTGAAGCGGCCATACATCGGCGAGTACCCGTAGAACGCCCACACGAGCGAGGTACCGTCTACGGTCTTCTTGTCGATCACCCAGTCGCCGTAGTTGTACTGGCCGCCCAGGACCTTCACGAGCCCGTACGTGCCGAACGTGATGGCGAGAAAGACCTGGATGACCCTGAGTGTGGGCGCCCAACGCGTCGACGTTGGCACCGTCGTACTGGCTGGCACTGACGACGTTTGCACGGTGACTACCTCCTTGCCGAGAGCCTCGTGCTCGCCATACTGCATCGCACGAAACACCGTCGCAACCGCCGAGTCGTAAGGCAACCGCCGCGAGCGGAACTCCATCGCTATTCGAGAATGTCCATGCCCTCGCACATCTGGTGGCCGGCAGCAGTCGCCCTGCTCGTTACGGTCTCCGCTCAGGCACAGCAGCCGCCGGCACCGCGAGCAGCGGCTCTCGCGCCCGTGCCCGCACTGGGGCCGCTTGTCGGACGCCCGGGCAGTGAGCTCGCCAGTGTCATCCAGCGATTCGTCGCCGACCAGTCGTCGCTCACGCGCCGCTACGACGCGCAGCAGTCACCCGATCAGCGCCGGCGCATGCGCGAGTTCTACTCGGCATGGCGCACCCGTCTCGGAGAGATCGACTTCGATCGACTCAAGCAGGAGGGACGCGTCGACTACGTCCTGCTCGACGGCTACCTCGTTCACGCGCTGTCGCTGCTCGATCGACAGGAAACGATGCGACAGGAATCGAGCGCGCTTCTCCCATTCGCTGACAAGTTGCTGGCGCTGCAGGACACTCGAAGGAATCTCATGCCGGTCGATCCGCAGGCGGCTGCTCGCACGCTGACTTCGGTGACGAAGCAGATCGACAGTCTGCGCGGCTTGTTCGAGGCATTCGGCCGCGGCGGCACGACGTCAGGAAGCCCCGCGTCACCCGACTCCGCTCGTGCGGGCGCCGCTCCACCGCACGTGACGCGGGCCGTCGCGAATCGAGCAGCCGACAACCTGGACCAGGTTCGCGGAGTTGTCGCCGGATGGTATCACTACTACGACGGCTACGATCCGCTGTTCTCGTGGTGGCTCAAGGATCCGTTCGCGAAGCTGGACGCCGCGATGACGAGCTACGCGCGCGTTCTCCGGGAGCGCGTCGTTGGAATACCTGCGCCACAGGTCGCGTCGGCGCGCGGCCAGGGCAGCCTGGACCTGAACAGCAGCGACGGCGGCCCGATCATCGGCGATCCGATCGGCGCTAAAGGACTCGAGGCGGACCTCGTGTACGAGATGATTCCCTACACGCCGGAGGAGCTCATCGCGATAGCCCAGCGCGAGTACGCGTTCAGTCTGAGCGAAGCGAAGAAGGCGGCACGCGAGATGGGTTTCGGCGATGACTGGAAGGCCGCCATGGAGAAGGTGAAGGACACGTACGTCGAACCGGGCAAACAGCCCGAGCTCATTCGCGACCTCGCTCGTCAGGCGGAGGCGTTCTTCGACAAGCACGACTGGGTGACGATTCCCCCACTCGCGCGCGAAGACTGGTCGATGGAGATGCTCTCGCCCGAACGCCAACGGGTGTCGCCGTTCTTCCTTGGCGGCGAGATGATCCTCGTCTCCTATCCGACGAACGACATGGCGAACGAGGACAAGTTGATGAGCCTTCGCGGCAACAATCCGCATTTCTCACACGCGACGGTGTTCCACGAGCTGAACCCCGGGCATCACCTGCAGGGGTTCATGGTCGAGCGGTACAACTCCCATCGGCAGCTCTTCTCCACGCCGTTCTGGTATGAGGGACAGTCGCTGTACTGGGAGATGTTTCTCTGGGACCATGGCTTCCAGGTCTCGCCAGAGGATCGTCTGGGCGCGCTGTTCTGGCGCATGCATCGGAGCGCGCGAATCATCTTCTCGTTGAGCTTCCATCTCGGGAAGATGACCCCCGAGCAGGCGATCCACTTTCTCGTCGACAGCGTGGACTTCGAGCGCGCCAATGCCGAAGCGGAGGTGCGTCGCTCGTTCAACGGGAGCTACCCGCCGCTCTATCAGATCGGGTACATGATCGGTGGATTGCAGATCCGCGCGCTCCATCACGAGCTGGTCGACTCGAAGAAGATGGCCGACCGTGAGTTCCACGACGCGATCCTGCAGGGCGGGCCGATGCCGATCACCATGGTGCGTGCGCGCCTAACGAATGGTCCGTTGACACGCCAGGGCGCGCCGCCGTGGAAGTGGGCGAACGATGTCCCGCCGGGGCTTCCCTCGCCCTCGAAGTAACGTGTCGCCACCAACGCGCCGCCTGTTACGCGCGTAACATTACCTTGGCACCTCTGCCGGACAGCACGACTATTCACACGCTCCACCACGCCTTCATGTCCTTCCCCTCGCCCTCCATCGCACTTCGTTTTCGCTCGAGCGTCGCGACAGTAGCGTTGCTCGCCCCCTTCGTGATCGGTTGCGCACCGAAAGCCGACTCGGGCAAGCCACGCGTCGTCAGCGTCTCGAAGCAGATCAACGAATTCATCTACGCGATTGGCGCGGAGGACGTGCTGGTCGGGCGCGACCTCACCTCGATCTATCCGCCACAGATCAAGCAGGTGCCGTCCGTTGGCTACCATCGGGCACTGAGCGCCGAGGGGATCATCTCGACCAAGCCTACCTTGCTCATCACGGACGGCAACGTCGGGCCCGAGCCCGTCCTGGAACAGGTTCGCAAAGTCGGCATCCCGGTGGTCACGCTCGCGCCGGGAGGTACCGTCGACAGTGCACAGGCGCTGCTGACGAAGCTTGGCCAGCAGTTCCACCGCGAACACGCCGCCGACAGCGTGCTCGCGTTATGGCGGGCCGGCATGGATTCTCTCTGGCGCGACACCGTGCAGTGGTCCGGGCCGAAGCGTCCGCGCGTGATGATCATCCACTTCGGGCAGATGATCAACAACTACCTCGCGCTCAAGCGCGGCGGGTCCGCGGACGCGATGCTGCACTGGGCCGGCGCCGAGAACGCGATCGACTCGGTGGGCGGTATGGCGCGGCTGTCACCGGAGCTGATCGCGCGCGCAGCGCCTGACGTGATCATCGCCACGGACGTCGGTTTCGACCGCTACGGGAGCGCGGAGAAGTTCAAGACGCTCCCCGGCGTCGCGCTCACGCCCGCGGGTCAATCCGATCGCATCTATCGAGTCGACGAGCAGGAGCTCATGTACTTCGGGCCCCGCACGCCCGCTGTCGTGCGCAAGTTCGCGGCGTGGTTCCACCCAAGCCTATACGGCGGCCGCGCAACAGCCGGCCGCGCAACACTGACGCCCGGGACGTGATACCGCGGACCCGTCGAGGACACGCGGGCGTTTACCTGACGCTCGTGGGGCTACTCGCCGCGTCGCTCGTGTTGTCGGCAGCCGTGGGCGCGTTCACGTTCACGCCGGCGCGAATCGCAACACTCACCGCGCAGCTCCTCGGCTGGGTACCGGCAGCGCCAGCCGACGCGCTCGACCGCAACGTGTTCATCCAGCTGCGTCTGCCGCGTGTCCTGCTCGCCGGGCTCACCGGTGCGGTGCTGGGCGTTTCCGGGACGCTCATGCAGGGGCTCTTCCGCAACCCAATCGTCGAGCCGGGGCTCGTTGGTACGTCCGCGGGAGCGGCGTTCGGCGCTGCCATTGTCTTCGTGTTCGGCGCGGGCACGTTCACGCGCCCGTTAGGCACTCTGGCCGTCCCGGTGCTCGCGTTCGCCGGCGCGTTCGCCGCCACGATGATCGTGTACCGGCTGTCGACGGCATTCGGCAAAGTACACGTGTTCACCCTGCTGCTCGCCGGCATCGCGGTGAACGCGGTGTGCGGCGCGGGCACCGGATTTCTCTCGTACATCGCACGCGATCCGCAGGCCCGCAACATCACGTTCTGGAACCTCGGGACGTTCACCACGGCTGACTGGCGCGGCGTGACCCTCGTCGCGATCTGCTTTGTCGTGTGCTTCGGCTGGTCACTCCGCGCTGGCAAGGCGCTCAACGCGCTGATGCTCGGCGAGGAGGAAGCGGCGTACCTCGGCATCGACCCGCGTCGACTCGTTATGCAGCTCCTCGTGGCCAACACGCTCATGGTGGCCGTTGCCACGGCGATGGTGGGTGTCATTGCTTTCGTTGGACTGGTGATCCCGCATGTGCTGCGGATGCTCAAGTCGTCCGACTACACGTTTCTCCTCCCGGCATCGGCGCTGCTCGGGGCCGTTACGATGGAGATCATCGACGTGGTTGCGCGCCTGATCATTCCGCCGGCCGAGCTGCCGATCGGAATTATCACCGCGGTGGTCGGCGCACCCGTGTTTCTCGCGATCCTCCTTCGCCAGACGCGCCAGGGCGGCGCGTGGTTGCAGGGCTGACGACCATGGTCGAAGTGGAACATGTCAGCTACGCGGTGGGCCGCGCGCGGATTCTGCACGACGTGAGCGTGCGCTTTCAGCCCAGGAAATTGAACGTGCTCCTCGGCCCGAACGGCGCGGGCAAGTCGACACTGCTCAAGATCGCGACCGGCCTGCTCACGCCGACGGCGGGCTTGGTGCGCTACATGTTACCGCAAGGCGCGCGCGCGCTCGACACGTTCCCCGTCGATGCGCTGGCCCGCACGCGCGCGGTGCTGTCGCAGCACGTGGAGGTCGCGTTCCCGCTCGCGGTAGAAGACGTCGTGCTGATGGGCCGCTACCCGCACTACGGCCGCACGCCAACCGCGCGAGACCTGGAGATCGTGGCCGCGGCGCTCGACCTCGTCGGCATGACGGACTTCCGCGGCCGCGTATACCCGACGCTATCGGGCGGTGAGCAGCAGAAGGTCCAGCTCGCACGCGTGCTCGCGCAGATCTGGAACGAAGGCGAGTCGCCGCGAGGACAGAAGTGCCTCTTCCTCGACGAGCCGACGTCGAACCTTGACGTGCACTATCAGCTGCACCTGCTGGAGATCGCGCGGGGGCTGCGCGATGTCGACTGCACGGTGATCGCCGTGCTCCACGACCTGAACATGGCGCTCCAGCACGGCGACGCGTTCTTCCTGCTCGACGGCGGCCGCGTCGTGCTGGAGACGGAGGATGCGACCACGATCCCGCGGGACCTCCTCGAGCGTGTGTTCCGCGTCCGCGCGGACCGCGCGGTGGACAGCGAGACTGGTGAGTCCTTCTGGCGCTTTCGGCTCTGAGCGCGGGGCAACGGTCAATTGAGCCCGCCTGGCGGGCCGCGCTCCAGCCCTGACCGCGTTGCCGCGCCGGCGCACCCGTTACGCCGCTCTCCACAGTGACCATCACCGTAACGGACCTGAGTTGCGCGTTAGGCACCGCCAGCGATCAGGTTGGCGGAGCACGCCGCCGGTGCCTCGGGGCTTTCAGAACCTGGGCAATGGCTACGACCAGTACAACTGGAAATCGTCCGCGGCATACGCGAAGAGCTGCAAGACGCTTCAGCTGGATCTTGGCGAGGGCAGCGGGCCGCGCACCGCGCGCTTCGCGTTCACAAAATAGCCACTCGCCCGCCATTACCGGCGAGTGGCTGCGTACCAGGTCAATCCTGTCAATACGAGCGCCGCCACCAGCAGCAGCACGTTGGCGCCGAGTGTGGCGACAGTCCGCCGCGGTACGGCGGCCGTTTGTCGTCGCGCGCGCCACGCCTCGATGCCAGCCATTCCGATGCCAATGGGACAGCACGAAGGAGGCGAGTACCACCGCGTAGGCGACCGCGAATGCGAGCGGCGGGTGGCCCCCAGGCAATGCGAGCCCGGTGGCGAGGGTTACCAGCCACCCGAGCGCCAGACCACGGGCTATCCAGATTGCCACCGTGAGAGGCATATCACGCGAAAATGCTCCCCAAACGAGAGAACACCAGCCATGATGGGAAGGAACTTTCGAGTCGCTCCGGGCATTGCCCTGTGAAAGGAGAAACAATGAGCAATCAGGTCGAGACCGAGCGGCGCACTGAAGTCGCCGTCCTCGCGGGTGGGTGCTTCTGGGGCGTCGAGGACATCCTGCGCGATGTGGCCGGTGTGATAGATACCGACGTGGG
>JAJKIV010000249.1 GCA_021154285.1 Gemmatimonas sp.
CCGACCCCGACGTCGCGAATATCGCGTCGGACCCTGTGATCACGATCCAGCATCGCGTCAACGCCAATCACAACGGCGGGCTCCTGTTGTTCGGACCAGACGGGATGCTCTACGCCGGGATCGGCGACGGCGGCGGCGCGGGCGACGTGCCTAACAACGCGCAAAACATCGACGTGCTGCTCGGCAAGATCCTTCGGCTGAACGTCGCGACGCTGCCGTACACGATTCCCGCGGGCAATCCGTTCTCGGGCCAACCAGGCGCCGACGAGATCTGGGCGTACGGTCTTCGCAATCCGTGGCGTTTTGCGTTCGACGCGCCCCCGGGTGGCGCGGCGCAACTGTACATCGCCGACGTCGGGCAGGATGCGTTGGAAGAGGTGGATGTCGCCGACGCGTCAGCCGCCGGTCGCAACTACGGGTGGCATACGATGGAAGGCACGCAATGCTACAACCCGTCGACCGGCTGCAATCAAACGGGGTTGACGCTTCCGATTATCCAGTACGACCACAGCCAGGGGTGCTCGATCACCGGCGGCTTCGTGTATCGAGGCGCAGCGATTCCGGAAATCCAGGGCCTCTACTTCTACTCCGACTATTGCTCGGGATTTCTCCGAAGCTTCCGGCTCTCGGGCGGAGCGGCGGTGGACCAACGCGACTGGGCATTCACGAACATAGGCAACGTCACGTCGTTCGGCGTCGATGCGGCAGGTGAGCTATACATGCTTTCGGCGAGCGGTCGCGCGTACCGCGTGGTAAAGCAGTAAGAAGCGGCCTACTCGTCGCGCAGCGCCCGCACCGGGTCCAGCCGTGCCGCTCTCCTCGCCGGCAGAATGCTCGCCGCCGACGCGCACGCGACGAACAGGGCGGCCACGGCGAGGTACGTCAACGCGTCCGTCGCCGCGACGTCGTACAGGATGCCCTGCATGAACCGCGAGAGCGCATACGCCGCCCAGAGACCGATGGCGATGCCAAAGCCCGCCAGGCCCAGCCCGTGCCGTACGACCCCGCCGACGATGCGCGAGGGTGTGGCACCTAACGCCAGCCGGACACCGATCTCGCGCGTTCGCTGCGTCACGCCGTACGCCACCAGACCGTAGACGCCCACCACGGCGAGCACGAGTGCCGCCGACGCGAACAGCCCGAAGATCAGCGCCGTGAACCGCGGCGCCGCCGCGATCTGCGACACGAGACGCTCGAGCGGCTGCTCGTTCGCGACGGGCAGGAGCGGGTCAACCGCATGGATCTCGCGGCGGACCGCCGGCGCGAGCCCCAGCGGATTTCCCGTCCCACGCACCAGAAGCCACATGGTCTGCCACGCCACCTGCTGGAACGACAGGTACATCATTGGCTGTGGCTCCTGCTGGAGCAGTTGATCGCGGATGTCGCTGACAACGCCGACCACCGTCCACGGCGTGCCGGCGTTGCCGCCGACCGTTATCTGCTGACCCACCGGATCCACGCCCGGCCAGACTCGCCGAGCCATCGTCTCCGTGATCACCACCACCCGCGGCGCCTGGTCGCCGTCGGTCTCGGCGATCAATCGTCCCTTCTCGAGTGCGACGCCGATGGCGGCGAAGTAGCCCGGCGTCACCGTGCGCCAGTTTGCGGACAGATACTCATCGGCCCCCGCCGCCTGGCGGCCGACCACGGCGAACGGGATCGCGGTGCTCCCGCCACTGAACGGCGCGATGTTGGTGAAGCCGACCGCACTGATGCCCGGCGTGCTCGCGAGCCGCCGCGCCGCCTCCGCATAAAACGCCGCGCGCTTCTCGCGCTCGCGGTAACGCTCATTGGGAAGCGTTAGCGACGCGGTAAATACCCCGTCGGTACGGAACCCGTAATCGACGCCCATCAGCCGCCCGAAGCTTCTCCCCACGAGCCCAGCGCCGACGAGCAGGACGAGCGCCATCGCAACCGAGGTGACGATGAGGATGCTGCGAAGCCGGCTGGCGGCTGCGACGCGCCCACCGCTCCGCAGCACGTCGTTGACGTTTGCGCGCGACGCCTGAAGCGCGGGCGCGATTCCGAACAGGATGCCGGTAAGCATCGAGGCGATGATGCCGAACGCGACCACCCGCCAATCGACGGAGAGCTCGTCGAGCCGTGGGATGGCCGTGGCGCCTACATCCCGCAGGACAGGCACCATCGTGACCGTCAGGGCGACGCCGACCGTCGCACCGATCGCTGCCAGGACGAGGCTTTCGGTCAGGAGCTGCCTCACGATCCGGCCGCGCCCGGCGCCTAACGCCGCGCGGACGCTCATTTCCCGCTGCCGCGTCGTGGCGCGGGCGAGCTGCAGGTTGGCGACGTTCACGCAACCCATCGCCAGGAGCAGACCGACGGCGACGAGCAGCACGTGCACACGCGTGCGGAGCTCATCGCCGATGAGCCAGTCCTCGAGCGAGGTCACGTTGGCGCCCCACTCGCGGTTCGTCTCAGGGTACTGGCGGGCGAGGTCGCGCGCTATGGACCGCATCTCGTCGAGTGCACGGGCATGGGTGACGTTAGGCGCCAACCGGCCGATGACTCCGAGCCGGCGGTCGCCACGTGGCGTCTCACCGCGCGACAAGGTCGCGGAAGGCGCGAGCGGCTCCCAGAGCGCCGGGTTGCCGGGGAAGACGAACTCCGGTGGCATCACGCCGATGACCTCGTACGACGTCCCACTCAGGTTCACCGTGCGGCCGACGACCCGTGGATCGGCGCCAAAGCGCGTCTGCCACATCGCGTTCGAGAGCAGGACGACGCGCGCCGGGGCGCCCGGCGTCGCCTCTGACTCACCGAACACGCGCCCCATGACCGGCCGCACGCCGAGCAAGGGGAACAACGACGGTGTCACCGCCATCACGCCGAGCTCCTCGGGGTCGCCGTCGCCGAGGAGGCTGACGTTCTCCCCGGTGAAGGCGGCGAGCTGGCTCAGTCCCCGGACGCGCTGCCGCCAGTCGAGGTAGTCCGGCTCGGAAACAGAGAACAAATCGGTAGTGGGGTTGGTCTCGTAGAGGCGGACGATGCGGTCCGGGTCGTGGTACGGAAACGGCCGGAGCAGCACGGCGTTCGCCACGCTGAAGATCGTGGTGGACGCCCCGATCCCCATCGCAAGCGTGAGCAGCGCGACGGCGGTGAAGCCCGGGCTCGCGCGGAGTCCCCGCGCGGCATATCGAAGGTCGTGACGCAGCTCGGTGAGCCATTCAGCGCGGCGCATGTCGTCGTTCCTCCTTCTGCCGAGGTCGCGGCAGGCTTCTGTGATGCGGCCCACGTCGCCGAAGCGCTCGAGGGCCGCGACGCGCGCGTCGTCCGGGGACATCCCCTGCTCGACGAGCTCGCGGACCCGCATGTCGAGGTGAAAGGCGAGCTCGGAGTCGACCTCCCGCTCCACCGGAATGCTCCAGAACCGCCACCGGAGCTCGCGTCTGAACCGGCCAAGCGTCGGCATGTCAGCGCGTCTCGTAGAGCACCTTGGAGACGGCAGCGGTGAAGCGCGTCCACTGGGCGAGCTCCAGCTTGAGCCGGGCGCGTCCCTGGCTCGTTAGGCTGTAGAACTTGACGTCACGCTTGGTCTCCGACACGCCCCACTCGGCCTCGATCCATCCCTTGCGCTCCATCCGGTAGAGGGCCGGATAGAGGGAGCCCTCGCCGATCTCGAGCGCGTCGTCGGTGGTGTCCTGGATCCACCGCGCAATGCCGTAGCCGTGGCGCGGCCCCCAGGAAAGGGTCTTGAGGATCAGGGTGTCGAGCGTGCCATGCAGCAGCTCGGTCTCTTCGGCCATGCGTGCGCTCCGTGTGCCGAGTACCTCGATTTTCGAGGTATCATAGGAGCCTACGCCTCGATAGTCAAGGCATGGTCACATACTACGTAATAAGGAGCCACCGTCTACGTCGTTTATCCGATGGGCTGGCGCGGTCATCTCCGCGAACTTGGCGCTGCGGTCGGGGACAGCAAACCGCACCACGCCACACCCTCTGCGCCGGGTTAGCGCCATGACCATGTATCAGCGGACCACGTCGGAACTCAACAGCCCTGCAACCACCTTGTATGGTGAGTTTGCGAAGCCGTATCTCGCGAAGCTGTTGAATCTCCTGTCGATCGACCGCGTCTACACGCGCGCACAGGGCGACTACCTGACCGACGCGAGCGGGAACGACGTGCTCGATCTGCTCGGTGGGTATGGGTCCACGTTGCTAGGCCACAATCACCCGCGACTGGTGAAGGCGTTGTGCGACGCCTATGCGGCGAACGTGCCGACCAACGTCCAAGGGTCAGTGCGTGAGCCAGCGGCCCGACTCGCACAGAAGCTCAATGCGCTGTTTGCGACAGCCTTTCCTGATGGTCCCAGGTATCTCGTCCACTTCTCGTCCACGGGAACCGAGGCGGTGGAGGCAGCGATCAAGCACGCACTGGTCGCATACGTCGACCGCCGGCGGAACTGGTCGACGGAAGTGGCAAAGGTGCTGACCGACCGACTCGACGCCGATGGCGATGACCCGACCGTTCCCGCGCTGACGGACTGGAAGGAGCTGATCGATGAGCAGCAGCCCGTCCTGCTCGCCGTCCGCCGCAGCTACCACGGCAAGACCGCCGGGTCGCTCGCCGCGACCTGGAACCCATCGTTCAAGACGATGTTCGACCGCGCGCCGATCCGTACGGAATTCCTGGATCCTGACGACATCGACCTGTGCGAGGAGACCATCCGTCGCCTGGTGCATGACGCACCCATCGATGGCCTTCCCCGATTCTGTCCGATCGTCGGCGTGATCTTCGAGCCGATGCAGTGCGAAGGCGGGATGTACCTGCTTCCGGATCGGTTCATCCGGTTCCTCGAGCGCGTTCGTCGCGAGCACGACGTGCCACTCATCGCCGATGAGATTCAATCGGGCTTCTTTCGAACCGGGCGCTTCCTGTGCTGCGAGCACTTTGCGCTCCAGCCGGACTACGTGCTGCTCGGCAAGAGTCTTGGCGGTGGACTCGCGAAGATTTCAGCGACGTGTATCGCTTCGCCGAGATACATGGAGGAGTTCAGTTGGCTTCATAGCTCGACGTTCGCCGAAGATGAGCCATCCTGCATTGTTGCGCTGGAAGCGATCGACATGATCGAATCCCTGTCGCCGTCGATTGCCGCGCGGGCCGAGCGATTCGAGTCGCGGATGCGAGCGGGTGTGGCCGCTATTCAGGCGACGATCGGGCCGTTCGTGGCCGAGATTCGAGGGAAAGGGTTTCTGATCGGCCTCGATTTCGATCTCGCGGGTGAAGAGGTCGAGATCCCGTTGTTTCTGAAGACCGCCACGGATGCCGGCCTCGGCTCATACCTGTTCATGAGCTACTTGCTGGCGCGTAACGGGATTCGCGTCGGCGTGACGCTGAGCAAGCCGACCGTGTTGCGCGTGGAGCCGAGCCTGAACATCGCGGACACCGACGTCGACCGGTTCCTCGAGGCGCTTCGCGCGTTGTGCGAGTTGATTCGCGATCGAAAGGTGCTCGATCTCACTCGGCATCTCTGGCGTGACTCCGTCGGTTCGGCCGCCGAGACCGTGCGGTCGCGGCCGCTCGCGCGGCGAATGGTCCGCGAGCGACAGCTCCGGCGCATCAGCTTCGTCACGCACGTCATCGACGTAGCCAATGTGGGCAACATGGATGAAGCGCTCGCCGTTCTCAGCGAATCGGAGCGTCGGCGCTTCATCGATTCATTCGGCGATGTCGCGGACCCGATGATCTATCACGAGCAGGAGATCGAATCGGCGCAGGGTGAACGGGTGCTGCTCGAGATGTATGGCATCATGCGCATGACGGAGTATTTCGAGCAGAGCTTGCGACAGAAGAACTTCAAGGGGTTGGCCGAGGTGAACGCGGCGATGACGCTCGCACAACGACGCTCGGTGACGCTCACGGGGCTCGGGCAATACACCAGCATTGTCTCGAACAACGTGCTCGTCGTGAAGGATTTTGGCCCCGCGGTGACGACTGGAAACAGCCTCACTGCAGGCTTCGCGTTTCAAACACTGCGCACCGCGTTGGCGAATCGCGGCCTCGACTTGCGCGAGTGTCGGGTTGGAGTTGTCGGCGCGGCGGGCAACATCTGCAACGTGCTCGCGCAGATCATCGGGGACTCCGCCGCATCGCTCATGCTCGTCCATCGCACCGGAAGTGATGCAGCTCGAATCGAGGGCGCCAGGGAGCGAATTCTCCGGAACTCCGCCATCGATCCCCGACGCGTCGATGTCACGACGGACATCACCACACTCGCCAGCTGCGATGCCATCGTGCTCGGCACGAACACGACGGACTCGCTCATTACACCGGGCATCCTCAAACCGAACGCGGTGATCGTCGACATCTCGGTCCCGTCGAATGTCGACCGCGCAGTATTCGAGCAGCGACCGGATGTTGCCGCGTATCACGGCGCGCTGGCACGACTCCCGAATTGTCAGGCGATCACGAGCGAGTCGCTTCCACTTCCGAAAGGGCAGGTGTATGCGTGTCTTGCCGAGACGATCACGCTCGGCCTCACGGGGCGCACTACGCATTTCAGCATCGGGGCGTTGCGCAAGGCACAGGTGCTCGAGGTCCTCGACCTCGCGGAGAACGTTGGCGTGCAAATGGGCAGCCTTGTGCCTCTCAAGACGCGCCGTTAGGCAAAATAGCGCTACCCGGACTAGCTGAGGAGGTTGCAGAGGAACGCTCACTGCTTCGACTGGTCGCCGCCATCTCGACTGCCTAACGCCCATGAGCTGGTTCGAATCCTCTGCCGCC
>JAJKIV010000250.1 GCA_021154285.1 Gemmatimonas sp.
CTCGCGGTCGCGTGCGGCGTGGCTGGCACTCGTGGTGGGCGGTGCGCTCATGGTGCTGCTCTCGTGGCGAATGCGAGACGTGTGGTCGGACGCCACGCGGCACCGCCGCCTTCTCGTGTTAGGCGGTGCCTTGGTCGTCGCGGTGATCGGAGCACTCACACTCCCGAATACGCTCGAGTGGAAGAGCGAGTCGCCTTATCTCGATTCAGTCCGCGGTGTCGTCAACTATAAGGAAGGGAGTGGGGCAGGGCGTCTCGTGCAGTATCGCAACTCCCTTCGGATGGCGGCAGCGCACCCGTTGCTGGGCGTTGGCCCGGGCAACTGGGCAGTGGACTACCCGAAGTTCGCGTCGCGCAACGACCCGTCGCTCAACGACGAGGGCATGACCTCCAACCCGTGGCCGAGTAGCGATTGGGTCGCGTTCGTTGCCGAACGCGGTGTTGTGGCGGTCGTGGTCTACGCGCTCGGGCTGCTCGCTCTGCTCCTGGGCGCGTGGGTTCGTGCGCAGGCCGGGACGACGGCGCATGACCGATTCGGTGCCATCGCGCTCGCCGCGACGGTTGTGATCGCGGCGATCGTCGGTGCCTTCGATGCGGTGCTCATGATCGCGATCCCAAGTCTCTTCTTCTGGTCGATCGTCGGGGCGTTGTCGCCAGCGGGGAAGACTCGCGCGACACTCCCGGCGACTGTTCGCGGCCCGTTGTTAGGCACGGCGATTGTCGCCGCGCTGCTCGTGGTCCTTCGTTCCGGCGGGCAGATCGCCGCGATGGCCGTGTACACCTCCGCCACGACGACCGGCCAGGCGGCGCGGGCGGCGCTCTTCGATCCGGGCAGCTTCCGCATCAGCATGCGGCTCGCCGAGACCTATGTGGCGCGAGGCGACTGCAAGCACGTGCGTCAGTACGCCGGCTCGGCGCGAGAGCTGTACCCGAATGCGGCGGGGCCGAAGCGGCTTTTGAAGCGATGCGGAGTCGGCAATCGGGAATAGAGGGACTTGGGGAACCTGGAACTGGGAACTGGGAACCGAAACCCTCTACCGGGACGACGGCGATTCCTCGCTGCGCTCGGAATGACCGGCGCCTTTTCCCCGTCGCCCGTCGTCCGTCGTCCGTCCCCGTCCCCGGCAGTCACCTGTCGCCTGTCGCCTCATTTTCCAGCACTCGACTTCTCCAGCTGAGTGAGCTCCCGGCGAACCGCCTCGACTTGCGGTCTCAGTGCGGGATCGACGTCGGTGCGGAACGCGAGGTAGTGTCGATACGCTCTGATCGCCTCCTCGCGCTCGCCGGCGAGCGCAGCGAGGCGGCCCTGCTCATGCAGCTGCGTCGCGAGGTACGGGTTGTTCTGCACCCAGGCATCCGTGCGTCGGCGCGCGGCAGCGAGTGCGGCGCGCGTGTCGCCCACCTTCTCGAGCAACCGCGCCGCAATGAGATTCTCGAACGACGTACGGCCCGGGCTCGCGCTCGCGTAGTCGAGCACGCGGAGCAGCGAGTCCAGATGCAGCGTGATGGCGCGGAGGTCCGGGCTGTGCGCGACGTCCGCGTGCATCGCTTCGATCGCCGCGATCTCGACGTCGGCCTCGGTCTTTCGCGCGCCGGTGAGTGGGCGCGCAATCGCGCGAAGGCGATCGATGCTGCGGCGCGTCTGCGACGTATCCCCGTGCGCGAGACGCCACGGCTCGAGCACGCGCGTCGCCGCGCGTTGGTTGGCGCGACGTGCGGAGTCGCTCGCGACGGGACCGGCTTCCCAACGCGCAAGCGCACGCACAGCGTCCCGCGCGGCCGTCGTGTCGCCGTCGGCTATGAGCGCGTCCCGGACTTCGAGAATCGGGATGTTCGCGTCGGTCGCGCTGTCTCCGGACGCCAGCAAATGAGCCAGTGCCGACGACGGGCGTCCCGACACGAGCTCGAAATCGTGCGCGAGCCGCTCGATCGCGCGCCGCGACTGGTCGCTGTTCTCCTTCTTGAGCGCCGTATCGATCCCGCGTCTCACGTCAGAAGTTCCGGTGCCGTCGTAGAACGCGACCTGATCCATCCCGTAGACGTACTGCGACAGGTCGATCGAATCGGCGATCGCGTGGGCGCGCGCGGAATCGCCAAGCACGTACGCCTTCTGCCACCGATGCAGCACGTACCAGTAGCGCGAGGTGTCCGCTGCGAGTCGCAGTCGCTCGAAGCGGCGAGCGTCCGCCGTGTCGCCGAGCGAGAGCGAGAGTGGCAGCGCGTGGACGTAACCGACCACGTACGTCGAGTCGATCTCGGATGCACGGCGGAACGACTCGAGCGCACGCTCTTCCGGATTGGGCACGTTGAGTACCCATCCGTAGTGGAAGATGTGGTCGCCTAACAAGTACCAGGCGTCGGCGCGGTCCGGCGCCATCGCGAGGTATCGCTCGCGCGCCTGGAGAAGCTCCTGCGCGGTCGGCGCTTCCGGATAGCGAGGCCCTGCCACGGCCAGCAGCAGCGCCTGATCGCGTTGGCTGAGTCGGGGCCGCTCGCGCCAGGCGATGTCGAGCCCGCGCTGCTGCAGCGTCGCGTCGCCGTACCAGGACGACGCCATGCGCAGCCCGAGCGCGGCGAGCGCGAACGTCGAGTCGGCATCCAGCGCCCGCTCGAAGTCCTTCGCCGCGCCCATCACATCCACTCGGCGCATCTTGGCCTGACCATCCAGGTAGGCGCGCAGGGCGGGGAGCGATGTGCTCGTTAGGCTGGCGCGCGCGGCGGCGCCCTCCGACGACGTTTCGGCGAGCAGTCGGGCGGCGAGGCGATCCACGAGCCACGCCAGGCTGTCGGGCGGGCCCTCGACACTCAGCTTCGCGATGGAATCGCCACGACTCGAGCCGAGCAGCGATGCCGTGAGCACGAGGCGGTTCGGCGTGCCCACCACGTCGCCGAGCAGGAGTCGCCCCGCACCGAGGCGACGGGCGAGGGCCAGGTCATCGTCGCGCGACAACTCCGCCGATTCCGACCCGCCGGCCTTTCGCCACGCGTCGAGTAATTGTCGTGGATCCGTCGCGCGAAGCCCGCCTTCGCCGGTCAACTTCGCCGCGAGCAGGTCGAGCATGCCTTCGCGCAGGTAATACAGCGCGGGATCGGCGGACGCGACGCGGAACGGTACCACCGCGACCGTCGACGGGTCGGGCGCCGGCCCACGGCTTCGGAATCGCTCCCAGATTGCCCATCCGCCTCCGGCCACCGCGATGAGGACCGCGGCGACGATGGCGATCGTGCGCCCGCGGCTGGCCTTCGGAGTGGGAGTCGGCGCGCTCCCGTCACTCGAGAGGTCGATGCGGTCGAGCGCGCGGACGATCTCGTCGGCGGTTTGCGGACGATCGGCGGGGTTCTTCGCCAGACACTTCATCACCAGCGCCGCCAGTGCCGGCGGGACATCCGGCGCCCGCGTCTGAAGCGGCAGGGGCTGTTCGGTCAGCTGCGCGGAAAGAACTTCGTGTGGCGGTCTCCCGCCGAACGGCGGACTCCCGGTGAGAAGCTCGTACGCCATCGCCCCGAACGAGTAGATATCGATGCGATGGTCGGCGTTGGGATCGGCGGCAACCTGCTCGGGCGCCATATACGCCGGTGTTCCGAGCGAGTTGCCGACGCGCGTGAGATGCTCGCCGCCGAACGTCCGTGAAGACGACAGTGCTTTCGCGATGCCGAAGTCCGTAACCGCTGCGGATCCGCCGGCGACGAGAACATTGTCGGGCTTGATGTCTCGGTGGACGACCCCGTGCTCGTGCGCGTACGCCAGTGCGCGGGCAACGTCGCGCAGCACAGCAACGGTATCGACCACGGGAAGCGGCGTTCCGCCGTCGAGTCGGCGGCGAAGAGACTCGCCAGCGA
Organism: Gemmatimonas sp.; assembly: GCA_021154285.1. Taxonomy (GTDB): domain Bacteria; phylum Gemmatimonadota; class Gemmatimonadetes; order Gemmatimonadales; family Gemmatimonadaceae; genus JAJKIV01. Next base: position 3,840 of record JAJKIV010000250.1, read on the forward strand.
CGTATGGCATGGTGAAGTACGGCAGCCCGTCGGTTTCGCCGGCGGCGAGCACGGGGACGATCTGTGGATGCTGCAGCTGCGCCGCGACGAGGATCTCGCGGTGGAACCGGTCGCTGTTGACGCCCGCGGCGAGGTCGGGCGAAAGAACCTTCACGACGACTTCGCGGCCAAGTCGCGTGTCGTGGGCGACGAACACACGCGACATACCGCCGCCGGTAAGCTCACGATCGAGCCGGTAGCTCTCGCCGAGACTGGCCTGAAGGCGGTCCCGCAGATCGGTCATCGCAGTCGAAGTCGCATGCCGATCGGAATGTAGGGGGGGCTACGGCGTATCGGGAATCAGCGCGGAAAGCGGGAGACGGGAGACCGCTTCCCATCTCCCGATCGCCGGCGGCCTACGGCCGCCGGCGATCATCGTCGATCATGGCCTTGGTTCGCGCATCGAGGGCAGACGCCGCAGAGCGGCCACCCACGAGATCGCGTTCCACGTTCTGTCGGAATGACAAGAGCGACCCGTCCGAGACGTTGCGCGCGACGAGCTCGTTCACCGACGCCGCCGCCATGGCGGGCGGGACGCCGCGCGTTGCCAGGTCCGCGAGCACGACGAGCGCGACCGTGAGCGGATGATCCGGCCGCCGGCCACGCGACTCCCGCAGGCGCGAGAGGTCGGTGGGACGTACGCCCGCGCGCAGCGCATTCGCGCCCGCCGCGATCTCCTCGGCGCCTGCGCTGTCGCCTAACGCCGAGTAGGCGTCGGCGAGGTCGCGCGTTAGGCGCCGGACGGCGGCGAGGACGCGGGGCTCGTCCGCCCCGCGAAAGACGCCCTCCCGTACCTTCGAGTACAGCGGATCCACCGGCAGGCCGGCGACGCGCGCCGAATCGATCAGGCGCTCGAGCGTCGCGCGAGTCGGTGCGGAGAGCTGCGACGGCAGCGTCCGGTCGACCTCCTGCGCGCGCATCGTGGCGGTCGACATCGCGAACGCCAGGGCCAGAGCGAAGAGCCTAACGATCATGTGCGCGGGGAGGCAACGAGCACGACCGAGTTCGGCGAGCCGAAATCATCGTCCGCGGCCCGCGGCGCGGACGGGTCGGCGGTGACGTCGCCGTCCACCACGAAGGCGTACACGTGGCGGCCCGGCGGGAGACGAAGCGACACGACCCATTTCCCGCTCGCCGGATCTCGCGAGAGCGGTGTGGCCACCGGGTTCCATTCATTGAAGCTGCCGACGAGGGCGACGTGCGAAGCGCGTGGAGCGGAGAGCTCGAATCGCACGACCTCTCGGTCGGTGGCCGTGGGGGTGCGGGAGACGAGTTGTGGGGATGCGGCACTCGGTCCGTCGTGCGCGGCACGCTGGCTCTCGTCTGCTCCGGCGCGCGACGACATCGCCACGTACATCACGCCCGCGCCCAGCGCCACGAGCAGCGACGCGGCCGCGAGACCCGTGAGCGGGGCGACCGTGATCGACCAGCGTCGCCGACCTCTGTCGAGTGCAGGCTCGTCGTCGCCGAACACGTCATCGGCGATGTCCCGCACGGATGGCTTGGGGGCGCGTGCGACGTCGTCGAGCAGTCGCGCGCGCCACGCTGGTCGCACGGGTACTTCCCGGCGCAGCTCTCCCGCAACGTCATCCAGCCAGCGTGGGTCGTCAGGTTCCGACATCGCTTGCCTCGCCCTCCCGCAGCATCCACTGCATTCGGTCGCACGCACGCTTGACTCGCATCTTGAGCGCCGACACGCCGACTCCTGTCGCTGCCGCCATCTCATCGTAGCTGAGCTGTTCGACGTGCTTCAAGAGAAACGCCTCGCGCTGGTCCGGGTCGAGCGCGTCGATCGCCCGCTTGAGCTCCGCCCGCAGATCACCGGCGTCGACCGCCGGTCGCACGCTCGCCGCCGCGATCGCGGTGTCGTCCACGAGGAACATACGGTGCCGGCGCTGGCGCCGGACGGCGGCGGTGCGGCATCGATTGATCAGAATCTGGAACAGCCATGTTCGAAAGGTCTGGCGTTCCTCGTATCGTGCGATCGACCGGTACGCGCGGAGGAAGGTCTCCTGCGTGGCGTCTTCCGCGTCTTCCCGGTTGCCGAGCATCCGCGTCGCAAACCGTGTGCATGCCGCGGCGTGCCGGTCCACGAGCGTCGTGAACGCGGCCGTGTCGCCATCGAGCACTCGGCGCACGAGCATGGCATCCGTCATCGTCGCCAGGTTGAACCCCGGGACGTCGGGCTGCGTCACGCCCATCTACCGGACCACGATGACTCCGACCGTTCCCTGGAACTCGTCCGCCACGGTGACAACGCCGGGGGGTGTCGTCCAGCGATCGCCGTCGATGCGGATGACCAGGCGGTGGACGCCGGGGGCTATCGGGAGCGTCACTTCCCACTCGTCCGTGTCGCCCTGTTTGAGCGCGATCGGCTGCCAGTTCGTGAAGTCGCCGGCCAGATCGACCGAACGGGCGCTGGGGACGCGGACGCGGAGGCGGCGGCCGCCGTGGTCGTCGTCGACCTGAAATGCCGCGGCGGTGGGTCGGACTCCGCGCGGCAATCGCGGCCGCCTGAGCGTGCCCGGCGAGACGCGCGCGCCGAGCTCCATGAAACGGGAGCGGCCGATCCCGTACGCGGCACTTGACGGGCGCACGCCGGCGGACGCGATGAGCGCGATGGTCGGTGCCACGGCGACAGCGCTCTGCACGCTCGCCCACGACTCGTTAGGTTGGTTGGTTGCCGCGTACCGCGTTCCGAATACGCCGTCGAGCGCGAGTCGGCCGGCGCTCCAGTGGAGTCCCAGCTCCGCGTCGCGCCAGTCGTGCTGCCGTCCGGCGCTGCCACTGTCGACGACGGTGATGGTGTCGAGCGACTGGAAGTTGCGCCCGGTGTCGATGGGAGCGAGCGGGCCGCTCGTTATGGGTCGCACGATTTGACGCGTCGTCGCGGCTCGGGCGCCTTCCTGAGAGCCGAATGACGAGACTGATACCGTGACGATCACGCTCCGCCATTGCCGCCACCCGCCCACCGAGTAGTGCGCCACCGGCGACCCCGGCGTCGACTGGTTGTCGCGCGCCACCCCTCGGCCAAGCCATGCGCCGGAGCTTCCGAGGCGATAGGAGAGGCGTGCATCCGCACCGATCCGCGAGACCGCGAACGATTCGTCCAGCAATGTCCGGTCGCCGAAGCCGGCGAGCGAGAACTGCAGGCCCGCTCGTGTTCGGGAGAAATACGTTGCTGCGAACTCGCCGAACCCGTCGAGGCGCTGACCGTCTCCACCCAGCGCGGTCCAGCGCGCATCGAGGGCGAGGCTGGGGTGGTCGAACCGCATGAAGGGAGAGACGGCAAACTGGCCGCGCCACTCACTTGCGGTGCGCTGGCTGCTGACGGACGAAAGGTCTACCGCCGACGCGAATTGCGCGGACGCGGATCGGCCAATCAGCGCCGCGCCTGCGAGGCACGCAGCGACTTTCAGGAACCGGGGCGACACGATCGAGTGCGTCTCGTCTGACATCGCGTTCTCCGACGATGCGGCGTGCGACGACCGAAGCGGCGTTCCCAGCCAGGAGCGGCGCGCCTCATGTTCATCGCCGAACCCTCGCGATGCAATGTCTGGTCACCCGATACCGGTCTGGCTGGGACGAACCGAACACCCAGCGGGGCCGGACCACTTGATGGCTGCTGATCCCGTCCCGCGATGCTGCCTAACGATGGCCGAGGGGGACAATCTGCGGGCTTCGAGCAGCCCGTGAGACGCCCGTCGCGCGACTCCTGGAAAACGCGACCAGCCTGCCACACCGGTCATGTGATTTGCATCACAACCGCTGCTGCCCTACGCATGTCGACGAACGAACTCAACGCTGTGGGGTCCTGATGGTGTGGTTGGTGCAAGTACGAACCTTCCCAAGATTGGAGAACCGGTTGCGATGAGAGCAGGCACACGTATTTCGGGAGCGGCGCTCGGCGTCGCGTTGGCTGGTCTCGCGGCGGCCGCAGCGCCGCTTGCGGCGCAGAAGGCTGGGCTCGGATTCGGCGCGTCGATTGGCGCGAACGTACCTAACGGGAAGTTCGCCGACGGAGCGCAGACGGGACTCGTCGTCAATGGCTTCGCCGGATATGGTACGGGCAAGTTCGGGCTGCGGGGCGAGCTCTTCTGGAGCCGCAGCGATCTGAACAACGCGTTCATCAAGAAGTTGGGCAACGAGGTCCTGCCGTCGGATTTGCCCGGTGACGTGTCCGGAAACGTCGACCTCGTCGGCGCCGTGGCGAACCTCGTGATGCCGTTGTCCCAATCGGTCATCAAGCCATACCTGATCGGTGGCCTGGGGGTCTACCATCGCCGTGTCGCGCAGGACATCAGCGGGACGGTCGACGAGTTCCGGAGCCTCGAGGACAAGCAGACAGACCTCGGCTACAACGGTGGCGTGGGTATCTCGATCGGCGGCCTGGGCCCGTCGCTGTTTCTCGAAGCGCGCTACGTGTCCGTGGGGACGTCGCCGGATCGGACGAAGTTCGTGCCGGTGGTGATTGGGTTTACGTTCTAAGAGCAGGGGGAAGGGAGACGGAAGGAACGGCGGCTGGTGGCTGGCTGCTCGTGCTGGTGGCTGGCTGACGCTGGCTGACAAAAACCCTCGGGAGGCTTCTTCTGGTGAAGAAGAGCATCCCGAGGGTTCTACGTCTCCCGTCGCCCGCTTCCCGTTTCCCGGTCATTCTCGTCTCAGTACTTCCACCGGATCAACCTTCGTCGCCCTTCTCGCCGGCGCGTAGGCGGCGAGCGCGCCAAGCATCACGAGAACGATCGTGACACCGCCGAGCGTCACGGGGTCCGTGGGGCTCACGCCGAAGAGAAGTGACTGTAGGACCCGCGTGGTCGCGAAGGCGCCAAGCAGGCCGATGGCGATTCCCGCCGCGGCGACGCGCAGCGACTGGGCAACGACCATCCGGCCGACCTGCGCGGCCTGCGCGCCTAACGCCATCCGCACGCCGATCTCGGGGCGCCGCTGCGCGACCGTGTACGAGATGACGCCGTAGATGCCCACGGCGCTCAGCACGAGCGCCATGCCGCCCGCGACCGCCAGCAGGAGCATCGCGAACGTTGTCCGGGCCGTGGATTGCTCGACGATGGTCTGCATCGTCTGCACGTTTGCCACGGGAACCTCACGGTCGAGCGCCGTCACGATGCGACGCGCCGCCGGGGCAAGTGACAACGGGTCCGTGGCGCGCGTACGGATCGCGACGGTCATGTGCGTGGGCGGAGACCAGAGCGGCGCGCCTTCCATTGGGACCATCGGGTAGTACACGATCTCGCTGGGCGGCTGGTCGAGCCCATGCGTCAGCACGTCGCCGGTGACACCCACCACGTGATACCACGGTGGATTGTTCCCGTTGGGCCTCAACTCCTTCCCGATCGCGTCATCGCCGGGCCACATACGCTCAGCGAGTGCTTTGCTCACCACGACGGCGCCGGACTGGTCATCGACGTCCGCCCACGTCGGAACGCGACCGCGCACGGGGATGCCTAACGTCGCGAAGTAACCCGGCCCGGCGACCACGGTTCCCACGCATGGCGGGTTTCCCCGACTGTAGTCCTTGCCTTTGATGAACACCGAGGCGCAGCCATCCCCGTCCTTCATCGCGAGCGCCTGCGTCATGCCGACACTCGTCACGCCCGGAAGTGCGGCGAGTTGCTGCGCCAGGTCACGGTGGTACCGGAACACGGGCAAGTACGCCGCCGGGCCCCGAACATATGGTGCGTAGCGCGAATACGGCAGCGAGACCTCGAAGGTCAGCACACCCGAGGCGTCGAACCCTGGCTGAACGGTTCGAATCCGCTGGAAGCTGCGCACCATGAGTCCCGCCGCGGCGAGCAGCACGACCGCGAGCGCCATTTGCGCGACGACGAGCGCGGAGCGCGCGCTGAGCTGGCCGCGCGACGCGGTCTGCGTGCGGCCGCCCTCGCGCAGCGTGGACACGCGGTCGCGTCCGAGCGCCCGGCGGGTCAGTGGCAGAAGGCCGAGCACAGTGCCGGCACCTAACGACAGCACCAACGCTACGACGCCAGCCTGCCAGCCGAGCGAGACCTCGGCGAGCCGCGGGACGGATGACGGGTTGAGCACGAGTAGACACTGGATTGCACCGTACGCGAGACCGACGGCGAGCATGCCGCCGATCAACGACAGTAGCAGGCTCTCCGCGATGTAGTGACCGGCGAGGTGCAGGCGGTCGGCGCCGAGCGCGAGCCGGATGTCGGTCTCGCGCCGGCGAGCTTCCGCGCGCACGAGGAACAGATTGGCGACGTTCGCGAAAGCGATCAGCATGACGATCGCGACGGCACCGAGCAGGATCCACAGCGTGTGGCTCATGGTACCGATTACCACGTCGCGCAGCGGACTCACGAGGACGCCGAAACGAGACTCCCGCATGAAGCCAGCGGTGTACGCGCCGGGAAATTCTTCGGGAAGGTGACTCGTCAGGCGAGCCGCGTCAGCCTGCGCGGCGGCCACCGTGACGCCCGGTCGAAGCCGGCCGATCGCGTCCAGGTAGTGCGAGTTGACTGCCGGCGCGTTGGGATCGAGCTCGAGCGGGATCCACACCTGCGTCTGATAGTCCGGCAAGTCGAGCGTTGCCGGCGCCACGCCGACGATCGTGACGGGCACGGAGCCGAGACTGACGCTTGTCCCTACCACGCGCGGGTCGCCGTTGAAGCGCTGCCGCCAGAAGGCGTAGCCGAGCATCGCGACCGGCGTGGCGTTAGGCCGGTTGTCGGCATCGGTGAAGGTGCGCCCGAGCAGCGGCCGTGCGCCGACAACCTCGAAGAAATTTCCGCTCACTGCGGCGGCACGCACCCGCTCGGCTTCATCCGGCGTGACGAGACTGGCTTCCGTCTTGTTGAAGAGCGCGATGTCCTCGAGTGCCTTGGAGTTCTTGCGGAAGAAAAAGTAGCCCGCCTGGGACATCCGCCACTTCGCGTTCGTCTCGACGCCCGGCACCGGGTGCTCGATGTAGACGAGGCGGGAGGCGTTCGGGTAGGGAAGCGGCCGCAATACGACGGCGTCGAGGAGCGCATAGATGGCGGTCGTTGCTCCGATGCCCAATCCGAGCGTAAGCACCACGACCGCGGCAAACGCGGGACGAAGCACGAGACCGCGGAAGGCCTGTCCGAAATCGCGGGTCAGTGCACTCCGCCACTCGCCGAATTCGTGCCTGCGATGGGTCCTGGTGTCGATCTCCTCCAGCTGGTCGCGGACGACCGCCATGTCGCCGAACCGTTGGGTCACCTCGCGCTCCGCCTGTTCGCGCGTTAGGCCCGAGGCGACCAGCTCTTCGATCCTGCCTTCGATGTGGAAGTGAAGCTCGCGGTCGATGTCGCGGCGGAGTCGCCGGCGCGATGTCGGCAGGCGGAAGAGTCTGGGTCGCTTCTCGTCGCGTCCGTTGCTCATCGTGCCCCCTGAGCTGCGATGAGGAGGTTCACCGCCTCGGTGTAACGCGACCACTTCGAGAGCTCGGCGGTGAGCTGCCGGCGGCCGGCGGCGGTGAGCTTGTAGAACTTCGCCTCGCGATTCCGATCCGAGTAACCCCAATCCGCGCCGAGCCAGCCCTTTTGTTCCATGCGGTGGAGCGCTGGATACAGCGCGCCCTCCGTGATCTGGAGGCGCTGCTCCGTCACCTGTTCGATCCAACGGAGCACCGCCAGCCCGTGCATCGGACCCCAGCTCAGTGTCTTGAGAATGAGGAGGTCGAGGGTGCCGCGTAGCAGGTCGAGTTCAGTGTCGGGCATAGTCGGAAACCGGGAACGAGGAACCGGGAACCGGAACTCGACGAGATATAAGGTTCTTAGGTAAGAACCGCGAGGTTCACCTAAGGTTTCAAGGTAAGACAGGGCGAGAGGCAAGAAGGTTCAGCATCGACAGCCGCCGTTCGTCCGTCGCCCGTCGCCGTGCCCGTCGCCCGTCCCCGCCCGTCGCAAGTCGCCAGTCGGCGCTGTTCCCGCCGTGTTTCCCACCGTAGACTCAAGCTTCCCTTTCCCGCATTGCCGCCAATGCTCAGCGTCCGCAACCTCGTGAAGGTTTATCCCGGCCCGGTCACCGCACTCCAGGGCGTCTCTCTCGACATTGGCACCGGCATGTTTGGGCTGCTCGGCCCCAACGGGGCAGGGAAGTCCACGTTCATGCGCATTCTCGCCGGCGTGCTCGAGCCGACGTCGGGGTCGGTCACGCTCGACGGTCGCGACGTGCTCGCCGACCCCAACGCACTATGGTCCGTGCTGGGCTACCTGCCGCAGGACTTCGGCTTCTTCCCGCATCTGAGCGGGCAGGCGATGCTCGAGTATCTCCTCGAGCTCAA
>JAJKIV010000251.1 GCA_021154285.1 Gemmatimonas sp.
GGCGTTGCAGCCGGAATCATCAATCGCCACGTTAGCGTGGAGTTCGTTGACGACTAGAAGGGTCCGGTAGCAGTGCCATCATGTTACACGACCGACCGTTGCGCTCGTCGTTAGATCGTGTCGCGCACCCCTAGGTCAAATTTCGCACTCGAGAACCACCACCGCAGTGGTGGGTCCGCCAGGTTCCCACTGGTGCCGATTGCCGCCATCGGCGATTTCCTCGCCGAAGGTGCCATCGCCGTCAACGCGCGCCGCATCATCACGTACGTCAACCGCATCGCCACCGCGCTGCTCGGCATACGCGCGGACGCGCTCATCGGCCGTGACGTGCTCACCATCGCTGAGCCATCACAGCGCGATTCATCGTCGCAGTTCGCCCGTGCGCTCACTGAGGTCCTCGAGCGCGGCGTCGAACACGTGCTATCGCTCAACGACATTGACACGGCACCGTCATTCAACGTCGACTACTGTCGCCTCTTTCCCATCGCCGACGGCGGCGCGCTCATCCTCCTCGGCGAGACCATGTCGCCGAGTGTCTCCGAACGTCTGTCGGGCGCCCACTCGCTCGCCGGAATTCTCCAGCGCATCAATCAGTCACTCGAGGTCGAGCGCGTCCTTCATCTGCTCGCCACCCACGCGGCACAACTGATTGGCGGGCGCGGAGCGACCGTCTTCCTGCTTGAAAACGGTGAGCTCATCGCCGCGGCAGGAGCAGGCTCAGAGAAAGTCGTCGTCGGCCAGGGGCAGAGCCTCACCGAGAGTTTTGCCGCCGACGTGGTGCGCTCGCATCGCCCCCGCCGCACCCGCGACCTCGAGGCCATGCTTCGCGGCACGCCCACCAGCGGAAGCGAAGAGGAAATCGGTCGCGTTGGGGCCATCGCGGCGCCGCTCATGATCGCCGACCGGCCAATCGGTGCACTCGTGGTAACCGGCGTCGCAGCGCAGCGTTTCTCGGATCATCACGAGCAACTCCTCGTCACCCTCGCGACCCACGGCGCGATAGCGCTCGAGAACGCGAAGCTGTATCGCGCGGCAGCGCAGACGGCTCGCCATGCGGGGATTCTCGCGGCGACCGCCCGCACGCTCGCGTTCAATGCATCGCCCGATGAGCTCTTTGCCGGTCTGACACGCCTCGTGACGGAATCGCTGAGAGCGGAAGACTTCAGCATCCACGTCGCCGACGCCGGGTACGACCAGGTCACACTGCTGCACAGCAGCGGGCCCGAGACCGCGCCGCCTAACGCCGTAATTGGCGGCTTCTGGGACACGCCCGCCGGCGGAGCGATCCGCTCCGCCACGCCGATGTTCCTCACGAACACGGCCGGTATCGGGTACCGGGACGAGTTCACCGGCACGTCGACAGTCCCGAATGGCGGGTCCACCGCGTTCCTGCCACTCATCATCGACGGGCGTCCGGGAGGGGTGCTCACGCTGCGCTTCCGCCAGGCGCGCGACTTCGACGACCGCGAGCGCGCACTGCTCATCGACTTCTCCACAGCTGTCGCCGTTGCGATGCGGAACGCATCACTCGTCGGTGATCTCGAGCGCCGAGCAATGCGCCTCTCGGCCGTCGCCAAGGTGCAACTCGCGATGTCGCGGACCGAGTTGCATGAGGTGTACGCCGAGATCCACCGCGCCGTCGCGTCATCGGTGTCACAGGCGTCATGCTTTGCGCTGCTGCTCGCCGATCGTGTCGAGCCGCTCTTCCGGCCGCAGCTCGTCGTAGTCGATGGCCTCGTCACGTGGTCATCGGCCCTCCCAACGGCGCCCGTGACCGAATGCGCCGCGTCGATCGCTCTCCGAACCGGCCAGCCTGTTGTCTCGACGCAACCGACGCGCTCGTGGGGAGCGCTCGTGGCCGGCGCCTCGGAGACCTCGACCTCGCATCTGGCATCGGAGATCGCCGTCCCCATGGTGCACGGTGATCACACGCTCGGTGTGCTGATCGTGCAGTCGAGACATCGGGGAGCGTTCACGGCCGAAGACGTCGAGCTGCTTTCGATCATCGCCCGTCAGGCAGGCGTTGCGATCGCGACCGCGCGGCTGTTCGAAGCACAACGCGAGGAGCGTCAGATGGCCGAGGCCGCGGCTCGCATCGCCCGGGTCGCGCTCGCGAGCACGACCGCCGCGGATGCGGCCAACGCGATTCTCGGCGCGGTTGGCGAGGTGGTGCCCATGGACGCCGCGGCGATCGGGTTGTTGACGCGGGACGACGCCATCGTCTACATCGGCGCCACCGGAAACGCGGAGGCGACCCGGGGCTCGCGCATCCCGCTCACAATGAGCATCGCACGCGACGTAGTACTCGCTGCGCCGGACGCCGCCAGCGATGCGCCGACGATGACCACGACACCCCCACTACCGTCGAGTGACGCATCGCTCGCTCGGGGAGGCGTCGTCCTCGCGCTCGCCGCGAAAGACCGGATGCTCGGCGTGTTGACCGCGGCCGCGCCCCCGAACGGTACGCTGCCGCAATCCAGCATCGACGCGCTGCGACGCCTCGCGCCATCCGTCGCGCTCGCGATCGACGTCCAGCTGCTCGGAGAGGGTGAGCGAAACCGTCATGCGCGCGAACGCATGCTCGCCACCGCGCTCGCGACGATGGATCAACCAGTGTTCGTGCTGGCACTCGACCGGCGCGTGCTCTACGCGAACGACGCCGCCGTGCGCGAATACGGGTACACGCTCGATGAGCTGACCACGATGACCGTCGATGCGCTCGTCACGTCCGCGGTGCCGATGCGCGCCGGTCATGACCTGTCGCGCACGCCAGCGAACGTCGTGGTCGCGGAGCACGTCCATCGCCGACGCGATGGGTCGCAGTTCCCGGCCACGGTCGCGCTCAGCTTCATCCGCCAGGACAATGGCGCACCGATCGGTCAGGTCCTGAGCGTCCGCAACCTCACCGACGAGCGGCGCATCGCCGAGCAGCTGCGCCAGAGCGAAAAACTCGCCGCGTTAGGCGAGCTCGTCGCCGGAGTGGCCCACGAGCTGAACAACCCGCTCGCCGGGATCTCGGCGTTCGCGCAGCTCCTGCTCGAGGAAGAGCTGAACGCCGACCAGCGCGAGTCCGCACGCCTCATCAAACGCGAAGCGGACCGCGCCGTCGGTGTCATCCGTGATCTCCTCCTGTTCGCGCGTAAGGCGGGGCCGAGCACGATGCCCCTCGACCTCAACGGGCTCGTGCAGCTGACCTTGCGCCTGCGCGCGTACAGCCTCCGGTCGTCCGGCGTGCAGGTCGAAACGCAGCTCGATGCGAACCTGCCGGAGATATGGGGCGATGATCAGAAGCTGCAGCAGGTCATCCTGAATCTGATCGTCAACGCCGAATACGCGATGCGGCGCAGCCCTACGAAGCGCCTCGTGATTCGTACCGCGCACGAAGACGATGCCATCGTGACCGAAGTCTCCGACACCGGCGCCGGCATGCCGCAGGACACGCTGCAGCGCGTGTTCGAGCCGTTCTTCACCACCAAGCCCCCGGGCGAAGGCACTGGGCTCGGCCTCAGCGTCAGCTACGGCATCGTCGAGGCCCACCGCGGCACGATCAGTGTCGAGAGCGCGCCAGGCCGCGGCACCACCTTCCGCATCACGCTCCCGGTTTCCATGACTCCCGAGACATCGGGCGACGAGCCGTGATGGCGCAGATCACGCCGTCCGGCGGCCTAACGAATCTCGTCATCGGCGACGGCGGGCCATGGCGCGTGTTGATCGTGGACGATGAAGAGACGATACGTCTCGCGCTCGCGAAGTTTCTCCGCTCGCGTGGCTATAACGTTGAGACCGCGGAATCAGGCCCGGCTGCGCTCGAGCTTCTGCAGCGCGGCAGGTATGTCCTCATGCTGTGCGACGTGCGGATGCCGGGGTTCAGTGGCGTCGACGTCGTTTCGCGCGCGCTCGCGATCGACGCGGATCTCGCCATTGTCATGCTCACCGCCGTGAACGACGCTCCCACGGCGGCCGAAGTGCTGTCCGCAGGCGCGATGGACTACCTGATGAAGCCCATCGAGCTCACGGACCTCCAGCTGGCCATCGAGCGAGCACTTCACCGACGTGGCCTCGCCATCGAGCGGCGCAACGTCGAGCGGCTCATTCGTGAAGAGGTCGCACTCAGAACCGCGGAGCTCGAGCGAGACAAGCTTGCCCTCCGCGGCCTGACCATCGACGTCGTGCAGTCCCTTGTGAACGCGCTCGAGGCGAAAGACGCGTACCTGCGCGGCCATTCTCAGCGCGTCGCACACCTCGCCGCGTCAATAGCGCAGGACATGGGGCTCGATGAAGACACCGTGGAGGAAATTCGTCTCGCGGGCCGCCTTCACGACGTCGGAAAGATCGGCATCCGGGAGTCGGTGCTGCACAAGCCGGGACCACTCAGCACCGAGGAGTTCGACCACGTCCGTGAGCACGTCCGAATCGGCGTCGACATACTCGCACCCCTTCGCCATCTGGGCCGGACGGTCCTGTTCGTTCACGACCACCACGAGCACTGGGACGGCTTGGGCTACCCCCGTGGCCTCTCCGGTGAGGCAATCTCACTCGGCGGGCGTATCCTCTGCGCTGCCGATGCGTTCGATGCGCTGACATCCACGCGTCCGCACCGTGGAGCGCTCGCGCCCGAGGCAACGGTCCACTACCTGACCGCGCAGAGTGGTACTCTTCTCGACCCGAAAGTATTCGAGGTCCTGGCTACCGTCGTTCGCCGCGGTCGCGCGCTGGCGTTCATCGACGGCGTCTAAGCCCTAGGTTGGCTCCGGACAACAAGATCACCGGTCCGGGACGCGTCCCGGACCGGCTGACCAGTATTCCCATCGATTTCCTGTCGCTCGCCGTATTAAGCAACATGTCGCTTCGCCGCATTTTTCTTGTCGTGGTCGCTCTCGCCGCACGGGCACAGGAAGGTCGTGCCCAGGCGCGGGACGTCCGCTCCGCGCCCCCTTCGGATACGCTCCGACTGTCGATCGAAGAAGCCGTAAACCGTGCCGTCCGCCTCAGTGATGAAACGAAGCTTTCCGCTGCGCAGCTCGAGCTGACCGAAGCGCAAATCGTTACGGCTCGCTCCGCCGGTTTCCCACAGCTCCGCCTCAACGGCGCCTACACCCAAGTCATCGAAAACGCGCGTGGGAACATCGTTGGGTCCGCGTTCCAGCAGAACTATACGTACAATACCAACGCGAACATCTCCCAAACGTTCTTCCAGGGTGGCCGCATCTTCGCCGGCACCCGTGCCGCGGGCGACGCGCGCCAGGCTGCCCGATACGATCAAGCGGAAACGCGGGCCCGCGTATCGGTAGACATTCAGCGTGCCTACTTCCAGGCGCTGCTGAGCGACCGGCTATATGAGATCCAGGTCAAGAACCTCGAGCTCGCGGACGAGCGCCTCAAGCAGGTCGAACGCCTCGAGTCCGGAGGCCGCGCCGCTCGCTACGATGTCCTGCGCGCACGCGTCCAGCGCACGAATCTCGAGCCCGAGGTTATTCAGGCGCAGAGTGACCGCGAGCTCACCATGCTCCAGGTCAAACGCATTCTCAACCTGCCCGTCAACCAGCCGCTTCTGCTGACGAGCGCTCTGGATGCCGATGGGCTTCAGCCGTTCGTCGCCACGGTTGCCAACGACTCGTCGGCGGATCCCGTCCGTGCATCCATTCGGTCGGCCGAGTCGATTGTCGAAGCGCGCGGGGAAGGCATACGCGTGGCGCGCGCAGACATGATGCCTACGGTGTCCGCGTTCTTTCAGACGGGGTATCTGGCGCTTCCGTCCAGCAACGGGCTACCTACAAACTGGGGAGAGCTGGTGCCCACAGCCTGCGCGCCGGGAACACCTCCGGACAGAATCTGCCGGATTCAGAACAATGGGTGGTTCGCGGACCGGAACTTCGGTGTACAGGTTTCCTGGCCACTCTTCGATGGGCTCCGCGCAAAGGGCAACGTCGACCTCGCGCAAGCGCAGCGACGGGTGGCTGAGATCCAATTGTCGCAGGCGCGCGAGCAGGTTCAAATAGAGAGGGCGCAGACGCGGGCCGAGTTCGCACGTGCGCGCGCGGCATACGAGGCGCAACGTGACAACGCCCGCGAGGCCGAGGAGGCTTACCGCCTCGCCGCGCTGCGGTTCGAACGGGGCTTGGATACACAGCTCGACGCGTCAGCCGTGCAACTTCAACTGCTCATCGCAAAAAGCAACGAGGCTCGTTCCATCTTCGACTTGTACATCGCGGCGGCAGACCTCGCGCGCGCACGCGGGATTCCGATTCCGCTACCGCCCACCCGCCCAGCCGCTGCCCCTTCTCGCTGACGTCCGTGCTCAAACAGTTTGTGTCGATCACTCCGTTCCTGCGCTTCCCCGCCCTTGTTGGTGCGGCCACCATCATCATCGCATCCGGTTGCTCGAAGGATCCGGGAGATGGGACTCCCGCGTCTGCCGCCGCCGCCACCACGAAGGGCAAACGTCCCGATCCCGCCCCGGCGGGTGAAAAGGGTGCGGCAGAAGGGCCTGGAGGTCGACGTCCTGCCTCCATCATCCTCGCCGCGAGCGACGTAAAGACCGTCGAACGCGGTAGCATCGAAGCCGGTGTCGCGGTCTCCGGCGACCTCAAGGCCATTGAAGAAGCGGTGGTCCGCGCCCGGCTCGAGGGAGACCTCGTCGGCGTATTCGCCCGCGAAGGCGATCACGTAAAGGAAGGTCAGCTCCTCGCGCACTTCGAGGACAGCGAACAGGAAAGCAACCGCACGTCCGCCATCGCGGACCGCGAGGCAGCACAGAGCGATCTGGAGACCGCGAAATGGAACGCCGATCAGTCCGAGCAGCTCTTCAAGGCAGGGGCGATTGCCGAGCGAGATCTGCGGACCGCACAGCAGACATACGCCGCGTCTCGCGCGAAGTTGGCGGCAGCGGAAGCTCGCGTTCGGGCCACTACATCGCTGCTGACCGATACGCGAGCCCTCGCGCCGACCACCGGCGTCGTGGCAAAGCGTAACGTCGAGAACGGCGAACACGTGGCGCGCGGCGCCGACATGTTCACGGTCGTGCGTTCCGACGTTCTCGAGCTGGCCGCGTCCGTGCCAGCACGCCAGGCCAGTGAAATTCGCGTGGGACAGAAAGTGCACTTCGCCGCCGGTGGCCGCGATCTGGACGGTCGCGTGGCACGCATCAGCCCGACGATCGACCCCACGAACCGGTCCATCACGGTCTACGTGCAGGTGCCTAACGTTGCCGGCGAGCTGAAAGGTAACTCGTTCGCGACCGGCCGCATCGTGTCGCGGACCGTCGACGGCGCGATCATCATCCCCGCGCAGGCGCTCCGCCAGGCGCAGGGCAGCGACAAGCCATTCGTGTACCGTCTCGACGCCACGGACGCACTCGAGCGCGCGCCCGTCAGCGTCGGCATCGTGGATGAAAGCCAGGGGATCGCGGAGATCACCGATGGCCTCAACCCGGGCGACCGCATCGTCGTCGGCAACGTCGGCACCCTCGGCGCTGGGATGAAGGTGACGATTGCAGGCGGAGGTGAAGGGCCAAGTCAAACCGGGAACCGGGAACAGGGAACCGGGAGCAAGAAGACTCCTCCACCGCCAAACCCCTAACGAGCGGAACGAGCTCGATTCCCGGTTCCCCGCTTCCCGTTCCCGGTCTCTCCGATGTTTCTCTCCGATATCTCGATCCGCCGCCCCGTGTTCGCGACCATGATGATGGTCACGCTCGTGGTGCTCGGTATCGTCGCCTACAAGCGACTCTCGCTCGATGAGTACCCGGACGTCACCTACCCGGTGATCATCGTCCAGACGAGCTATCCCGGAACGTCGCCCGAAGTCATGGAGCGGCAGATCTCGCGCCCCATCGAGCAGGCGGTCAACACCGTTCAGGGCATTTACGAAGTCAGCTCGACCTCGCTCGAAGGCATCTCGATCGTGCGCCTGCAGTTCAACCTCGGCGCCGACGTGAAAGGCGCGCAGCAGGACGTGCAGGCGAAGGTCTCGGGAATCCGGCGGCAGTTGCCGCCCGACATCGACGAGCCGATCGTTAGGCACTTCGACCCGAACGATAGCCCGATCGTGACGGTCGCCGTTCAGAGTACCGAGCGGCCGCTGCGCGAGATCACGGACATGGCCGACGAGACCATCGTGACCCGCCTGCAGGCCGTGCCCGGCGTCGGCGCCGTCAACCGTACCGGCGGCAGCGAGCGCGTCATCCGCGTACAGCTCGACCCGACCGCGCTGAGCGCCTACCGTGTGAGCCCGCTGCAGGTGATGCAGGCCCTCCAGCTCGAGAACCAGGAAGTCCCGGCCGGGCGCGTGGACTACCGTGACCTCGAGCGCCTGGTGCGCGTGACCGGACGTGTCATCGAGCCTCGGCAATTCTCGAACATTGTTGTGGCCGTCCGCAACAATGTCCCGGTCCGAATCTCCGACCTCGGAACCGTCATCGACGGCGAAGCCGACAAGCGCACCGCCGCTGAAATCGACCGGAATCCGGCGGTGGCGATCGACATCCTCAAGATCTCAGGTGTGAACACGGTCGATGTCGCCGACTCCGTCCGCGCGGCGGTCGCGGATCTCGTCAAGCAGCTGCCAACAGACGTCACGCTCCGCCTGACACGCGATGACTCGAAGCGCATCCGCGA
>JAJKIV010000252.1 GCA_021154285.1 Gemmatimonas sp.
CTTGCCTGTTTTTCGTACCCCCAACACATCTGCCGGCCACTCACCAGCGTTGCACAGGTGCGGAGGCCGCGCGCTGTCACCGAGGCCACTCGCTCGGCCATCGCAACCCGTAGGGGACGAGCGCTTCGCTCGATCGAGGAGTTCACGCCCAGCTGCCCGTACTGATTCGACCCCCAACAGTACAGCGCTCCCGAGGCGATTCCGCAGGTGTGATCGCCGCCCGCGGCGATCGAGCTCAAGCCTTCAATCCCCTCGACGCGAACCGGTGAGACGTTGCACGGCACTCCCTCGCAGACGTCATCGGCACGGGCGGTGCCGACCTGGCCTCGATCGTTCCTCCCCCAGCAGGTCGCGCGGCCGCCTCGCAAGGCGCAGGTGTGGCCGAACCCCGCTGATATGGTATCGAACCGCATCGTCGTTTCGACCCGAGTCGGCCGGCGGTTGCAGGGAAACGCGTCGCATCGGCTAGCGACAATCGCCTGACCGAGCTCGCCGGTGAAGTTCAGCCCCCAACAGTACGCGACGCCGTCGGACGTCAACGCGCACGTGTGGTTTGCACCGGCGCTGATCACCACGAACGCCTGCGCCGTCGCGACCGCTACCGCCCCGGTTTTCGCGTTTGGATTGGCGTCGTCGTCGCCGAGCTGGCCTAGCCGATTCGATCCCCAGCAGAAAGCACGGCCGTCAGCGGACAGTCCGCATCCGTGCTCCGTGCCCCGGGTTACGGTGAGCAGTGTTGGCGGGGTCCGGTTCGGCGTCTCGTCATCGCGGTTCGTCACTTGGGAGTTCTCGCAAGGACCGAACAGGAGGAATACTGCGAGCGCGATCGTGGTCGTGAGGTGCGACATGGGTCTCCGAAGGCTTGGTCGCGCGGATCCAGCGTCAGCGCGAAACGGGAGACACGATCGCCTTGCGGCTTCATCGACCGATCATCGCGGCATCATCGACGTCGTCGGTTTCGAGAAGATCAATCAACATGTTGCGGATCAATACGTTAGGCGGCTGGAACATCACGCGCCCCGGTGGCACGACGCGGGCGATCCCGGCGCAGCGGGTCTCGTTTCTGGCGCTCCTCGTCACCGCGGGCGTTCGAGGCGTGCAGCGCGACCGAGCATCCGCGCTGCTCTGGCCCGAAAGCCCCGACGACAACGCCAGGCATTCGATCGGCCAGGCCCTGTACGCCCTGCGTCGCGATGCCGGATTGGCGGACGTGGTGGTCGGGACGACAACCCTTCGGCTCAACGCCGACGTCGTCGCGTGCGATGCGTGGGAGCTCGAGGTCGCCGCACGCGCGGGCGATGCTGCGAGAGTGGCCGAGCTCTATGCTGGTCCGTTCCTCGACGGCGTGCGGCTCCGAGGTTCGGCCGAGCTCGATCATCTGATCGATGCCGAGCGCGCCCGCGTCGCGACGCTCCACGTCCAGGCGCTCGAGTCGCTCGCGCGAACGGCCGCAAGCGAAGGCAAGGCACACGCGGCGGTCGACTGGTGGCAGCGCCTCGCCGTCCACGAACCATTGAGCTCGCGCGTTGCGGTCGAGTTGGTCAAGGCACTCGCGACCGCGGGCGACAGGACGGCGGCGCTAAACGCGGCCCGCGTTCATGAGACGCTCGTTCGCCAGGAGTTGAGCGCCGCGCCGGACCCGGCGTTCTCGGCCTTCGTGGAGCAATTGAAGCGTGAGCCGGCGCGCGTTCCGGCTCCCGTGACGCGTGGCGAGCGGGCGGCACAACGCGACCCAGTGAGCTCGGTCGAAACCGATCAACGGGTCGGCGCACCGGATATCGCGCGTGGACGCCGGGCGCGCCGCGTGACGCGACGCCTAACGTTGACGACGATCGGTGCGGCACTGTGCGTCGGGTTGGTGCCTGGCGTCCGCCGACTTGTTCGAACCGAGTCGGCGATGGACATGAAGCGCGTCTACGTCGCGTGGTTCGAGAATCAGACCGGCGATCCCGCGCTCGGCCAGATCGGCGGGATCGCTCGCGACTGGGTATCACAGGGGCTCGAGCAGAGTGGCGTAGTCGCGGTAGCGTCGGCCGCTCGCGCAGAAGACGTTGCTCGGCCGAAACCTGTCGCGCTCACCGAGTCAGACGAGCCTGCAGCACTCGCGGCGCGGCTCGGTGCCGGAACCGTGGTGTCCGGCGCGTACTACAGCGCTGGCGGCGCGCTGCGATTTCACGTGCAGATCAGCGACGTGGGCCGAGGCGAGGTGCTGGACGCGTTCGATGTGACTGGCGGCGCGGCGACGGACCCGTCGTCTACAGTCGAAAGCGTTAGGCAGCGCACCGTCGGCAGTCTCGCGGCGCTCGTGGATCCACGACTCGCTTCATGGGTGCGCGTTGCGTCCAGGCCGCCGACGTACGACGCGTACCGCGAATTCGTCAGTGGCCAACGCATCTGGGGCATAGATCGTCGTCAGGCGCTCAGCCACTTTCTTCGCGCTGCCGACCTGGACTCGACATTCTACGCCGCGCGAGTCGAGGCCGCGATTCTCCATCGATTGCTTGGCGAGTGCGGCCGAACCGTGTCGGTCGCGCGCGAGCTGGACGCGGTGCGCGACCGGCTTCCACCGTACGAGTACCACGTGCTCGACGAGCAGCTCGCTCAGTGCGAGGGCGATTGGGAGCGCGCGTATCGCCAGGCGCGCGCCGTGGTCGAGGTGCGCCCCGGATCCCCCTTTCTCGAATACTCGCTCGCGCTTCAGGCCATGCAGCTCGGGCGCTTCGAGGAGGCAAAGCAGCTGTTGGGTCATCACACGCTCGATCAGGGCGTCGCGGAGGTGGGGCCCAACTACGCGCTCATCTACGCCCAGCTCGTGACCGTGCGAGGCGATCCCGACAAGGGACTCGATGTGATTCGGTGGCTCCGGTCGCGCCACGCGGGCTACGGCCCTGCGTGGGCAATGGAGCTGACGTTTCTCGCGCGAGCGGGCCGCGGCGAGGCTGCGGATCGGTTGGCGGACACGATGGTCGCGACACCACTCGAGCCGCGGTCGGCGTTGGTGAATGGACTGCGACGCGCGGCCGCGTCGTTGGTGGCGTGCGGTGATACCGTGGTCGCGCGCCGCCTGCTCGTGCGCGCTCTCGCGGTGCTGGATGCATCTGCGGGCCGGCGGGCGGATCGACAGCAAACGGATCGCGCAGCCGTGCTCTACGAGCTCGGTCGTCTGGATGAGGCCCGCGTCGTGTGGACAGCGTTGCTGGCGAGTGACTCCGGCAACGTCGACGCGCGCGGCTATCTCGGTCTCATCGCGGCACGTCAGCACGACACCACGGCGGCGGGCGCAAGCGACGCGTGGCTCGAGGCGGCGCGAACACCGTACGTGTTCACGCGAACGATGTATCGGGCGCGAATCGCGGCGCAGCTCGGCCACCGTGAGCGGGCTCTCGATCTACTCGGCCCGGCCCTCGATGAAATGAATCGATTCCTCGTCCCCGGCGTGCGGGACTACGCGGAGCTCGCGTCGCTCAAGAGTGACGAGCGATTCGCGCGCCTGACGTCGCTCCGGTGAGGCTTGGCCCGACCCTCACCGCCTAACGATGGCCGAGTAGATCGTTCCGCTGTACCGTGACGGCTGCGTGGCCAGGATGGCGGGAGTGCCGAATCCCGCGTCGCGTGTGAGCGCGGTCAAGGCTGCCGGTGTGATTGGATACGGCACCCAACGATTGACGTGAGTTCGGTCGTACTCGACCACCACCAGCGGAGCCGCTTGTGTGAGGAGCGATGCGATTCGCCGCACCACCGCCGGCTGGTCCGAATAAGGGACGTAGTGCAGGGCGTTCGCGATCAGCGCCCCGTCCAGCGGCGGAAGGTCGAGCGGGCCTGTGAAATCGCCAATGATCGTGCGAACCATTGCCATCGGCGTCGATCCGGAGCCGGTGCTGCGGTCGAGCTCACGGAGCGACTCAGGATCGCTGTCGACCGCGTACACCGTTCCGTCAGGTCCGAGCAGCGTGGCCAGAGCTCGCGTCAACACGCCCGAGCCGGCGCCGAGATCAGCCCAAACGCCGCCGGGTTTCGTCACGGCGGCGCTGATGAGCGCGATGGCGTCGCGGTCCTTCACCGCTGCGGGCTCGGTTCCGGACCAGTCGAACGCGCCTGGCTAGATCGCCCTGATGGTGAACGTCGCGGCCGGGACACCCTCGGCGGTCGCCGTCAGGGTGTAGGTCCCAGGTTGTTCGCCGAGTGTGTACGTGACGGACGTGACGCCGCCCTTGTCGGTCGTCCCCGTCGTCGCGCTGATCGCCCCCCCATCGGCTGCCCAGTTCACCGTCTGATCGGCAATCCCGTTCCCGAATGCGTCTACGAGCTTTACGGCGAGCGTCAACTTCGAGCCAGCGACTGCGGCGGGGTTGTCGGACCCGAACTTCGCGAGCTGCGTCGCTGGACCGGGTACGAGTACGATCTTGAAGTTGGTTCGGATATCCCCCACCGCTGCCGAGACGTTGGCGGTGACGAGCTCGGTTCCGGGCGTGTAGGTCGTTTGTGCCTTCCCGTCGGCGTCTGTAGTGGAGGTGCTGTCGGTCAGCGACCCGCCACCGGAAGTGATGCCCCAAAAAACCTTCGTTCCGGCGATTGGTGTGTCGCCGCCACCCGTGAGACGCACGACCAATGGCTGCGCCATCTTCACCCCCGCCGCCGTGGTCTGGCTGTCGGGACTGACGGCCGCCATCGCGTTGGGTTTGGACGGATCGGTACTCCCATTGTCGCCGCAAGCGGCTTGCATGGCGACCAACACGACAAGGGCCAGGGGAGCGAGACGAACGGTACGGACAAGGTCAGAGTTCACGCATCCCCTCCGTGGGGCGCAGGTAGTGCCGGGCTGTTATTGGAGATAGGTAGCTTAGCACGCCGTACGGCGGCCGGACAAGCGCGCGCCCCGGCCGCCGCCCGCCTAACGAGGCATTGCTGCCGTGGCGCCGATATCGAGTCGTCCGACCACGCAACGCCTTGTCACCCCGCGATTGTCGACGAACGGTCGCCCGTTCACCGTGCGGACCATGCTCACATTGGGGAGGGCACACGTGAATCGGACGCAGGCATGGTGGTCGTCGGCGCGGAACGCGATCGTCGGCATCGTATCGCTGATCGCCTGCTCGAATGTGCCGCCGGCGGAACCCCAGATCGTCGGGGAAGGGATCCGCATCTTCTTCATTGGGAACAGCCTCACCTACGTGAACGATGTTCCCGGCATGCTGCAGGCGCTCGCCGACTCCGCCGGCGGCGAACGGCTTGCGGTTGCCAGCCTGGCGCTGCCGAACTACGCGCTCATCGACCACTGGACTGACCGGGTCGCACAACGTGAGATCGCTGCGGGCGGATGGGGCTGGGTAGTCCTGCAGCAGGGATGGACACCCGCGGGTATCTATCGCGACACGCTCCGTCTGGCGACGCGGAATTTCGCCGCCGAGATCGCGAAGGTCGGCGCGAAGGTGGCCCTATACCAGACGTGGCCGCCCGCCAATCAACCTGGCGAGTTTGCGGGGTCGATCGAGTCGTACGAGATGGCGGCAGCGGACGTCGGTGGCGTGGTGTTTCCGGTGGCGCGCGCGTGGCTCGCCGCGTGGGCGCGCGATCCCTCGATAACGCTTTACTCCGACGGGCTGCACGCGTCCGTGGCCGGTTCGTATCTCGCCGCGCTCGTGATGTACGCGCGGATCCTGGATCGCACCCCCGTTGGCCTGCCCGCGGCGGTTCGCACCCGGTCCGGGGTCACCATGCGAGTCGACCCGGCGGTTGCTCGAATCCTGCAAGACGCGGCAGCGTCGGTGACGCTCGGAGCAAGCGCGCGGTAGTCACCGTCCAGCGCGCCAGGCCAGGAACGGACGACTAATTTTCGAGCATGCCAGTCTACACGTTCAGTACGAAGAATCGGGTGGTCGCCACGCTGGCCGCGCTCGTCGTGCTCGGTGCTGGGGCGGCGCTGCTGCTCGTCGGCTTCGCTCTGTTGGCCGGCGTTGCGGTCGCGGGTGGCGTGCTCGGCGCAGGCGTGCTTGCCGTTCGTGCGCTGCGGGGTGAGCGGCGGGATCCGCTCCACGCGCCGAACCACGGGCGTGCGATGGACCCCTCGCTGGAAGTCTTCCCGGACCAACGCCGCATTGGACACCCGGAGCCTAACGACGATCCGCGCCGGATCAGGCCGGAGTGAGGTCCGCGGACGCCGTCACGTTACTGAATCGTCGCTGGAAAGGCCCGCTGCTCCTCGGCGTGTGGCTCCTTGGTCCGGGAATGGTTGCCTGCTCGGCCGAGTCGCCGATCACCCGACGGGCCGCGCGTGCGCCGTATGTCGGAACCGATACGATGGGCTCCGTCCCGGCGAGCACGAGGTTGATCCGCGTGCAGGCGCGCCCGCAGCTCGTGGAGAACTCGGCCGCGGCACAAAGCTTCGAGCAGCCCGGCGTTGTCTTTACGATCAACGACTCCGGAAACGACCCGCTGCTGTTCGCGCTCGACACCTCCGGCGCCGACCGAGGTGTTTGGCGCGTGCACGGCGCGACCAATGTGGACTGGGAGGCCGCGTCGGTCGGGCCGTGCCGTGGCAGTGGCACGATCATGCCTGCTGTCGCCATGCCTAACGAATGCGTCTACATCGGCGATACGGGGGACAACAGGGAGGCGCACGCGTCGCGCGTCATCTACCGCGTGCCCGAGCCGGCGGCGCAACGCGCGGGCTTCCTCGGGGACGTCACCGCGGAGGCGCTCGAGTTTCGCTACCCCGACGGCCCGCACGACGTGGAGGCGATGTACGTCCCGCCTAACGGGTTCATCTACCTCATCACGAAGCGACCGCGCCGTGACGCCGCGGGCAGGCTGCGGCCGGCGCTGGTCTTCGAGCTGCCGCCCGATTCGTGGGGCAAGCCCGGGCCTGTCGTTGCCCGACTCGTGGATAGTCTCGCGCTCGTTCCCGGCTCGGCGCCGCTTCGCTTCATCACGGACGCCGCGCTCTCGCCTGACGCCCACGCGCTTGCTGTCCGCACCTACGCCCAGGTCTACACGTTCGCAACCGATCCAGCCACCGGCCGGGTGCTTGCCGCGATTCCTCCAGCCGTGTGCAACATCGTGGCGCTGAATGTCTGGCCGGGCGAGGGCGTTACGTGGCTCGCCCCGAGTGGCAAGCTGCTCCTCACGAGTGAAGGCCGGTTTTCGCCGATGCAGGTCGTGGATTGCCCGAAGCCACAGAGAGATCCATGACCGTGGAGCATGTCGAGACGGACGGCGAGGGTCGCTTCTTCGTGCGCATGGAGGGCGACGAGGCAGACCTGGTGTACACGCGAATCGGGCCTCACCTGATCGACGTTCAACACACGTACGTACCGCAGAGCGCGCGCGGTCACGGCGTGGCCGAGACGCTCGCCGAGGCGGCCTTCGCGTATGCGCGTGAGCGTGGTGACCGGGTGGTGCCGAGCTGCCCGTTCGTTCGGAAGTGGCTCCAGCGCCACCCGGAGTTATGGAAGCTGCTCGACCCGCCGTTCGCGGAGTCGCTGGAACGCCACGCGCGACCGTGAGCGTTCTCGCGCTGGATTCCGCGGCGGGCCGCCGAACATTGGCGGCGTCGATCGTCGGATCCGGCGCCGCGTTTCTCGAAGGGACGGTCGTCAACGTTGCGCTGCCCTCCATCGCGCGAGACCTCGGCCTTGGTCTCGAGGGCGTGCAATGGGTGATCAACGCCTATCTGCTCGCCCTCGGCGCGCTCACGCTGCTGGGCGGTGCGCTCGGTGATCGGTATGGGCGGCGCCGACTGTTCGTTGTCGGTGCGATCGGCTTCTCGGTGATGACGGTTGGCTGCGCGATCGCTCCCGGACCGTCGGTGCTCCTCGTGTTGCGGTTCGTGCAGGGCGCGGCGGGTGCGATGCTCGTGCCCAACAGCTTGGCGATGCTCGAGGCGTCGTTTGGCGAAGAGGACCGGGACACGGCCATTGGTCGGTGGGCTGGTTGGTCCGGGACGTCGACGGCGATCGGGCCGTTGCTTGGCGGATGGCTCATCGACGCGGCGTCGTGGCGTTGGGTATTCGCGGCGATCGCACCGGTCGCGCTCGTGGCAGCGTGGCTCGCGTCAGGCAAGAGCGCGAACGACCGCGGTGGCGGCCAGCACATCGACTACGTGGGCGCCGTGCTGATGGTCGTCGGGCTTGGTGGTGTGACGGCGGCGCTGATCGACGGGCCGCGTCTCGGGTTTAGCGACCCGTTCATTGTCGCCATCCTCGCTGTGGGAACGATCCTATTGATCGCGTTTGCGGTGTTCGAACGCCGATCCGAGTCGCCACTGCTGCCGCCACGGCTGTTTCGGTCGCGCGCCTTCACCGGAGCCAACCTCGCGACGGTGCTCATGTACGCGGCGTTAGGCGGCGTCCTGTTGCTGCTCATGCTCCAGCTCCAGGGCAACATGGGCTATTCCGCGCTCGAGAGTGGGGCGTCGCTTCTGCCGGCGAACGCGCTCATGCTCACGCTCTCGCCGGCGGCGGGTCGGTTTGCGCATCGCCACGGCGCGCGCGGTCCCATGACCGTTGGCGCGCTCGTCGCGGGTATCGGCATGCTGCTGTTCTCGCGCGTGGTTCCGGGTGCGAGCTACGTCGGGGCAATCTTGCCGGCGGTCGTCGTGTTCGGCCTGGGGCTCTCGATGCTCGTAGCGCCCCTTACCGCGGCAGTGCTCGCGGCGGCGCCGGACCGCGACGCCGGTGTGGCGTCGGGAGTGAACAACGCCGTGGCGCGCCTCGCCGGCCTCATCTCGGCGGCAGCGCTCCCGGCGGCTGCGGGAATTGGTGGGCTCGAGAAACTATCCGGCCCGCACCTCACGCAAGGCTTTGCACGCGCCATGTGGATCTGCGCGGGCTTGGCGGTGTTGGCGGCGGTGGTTGCTTGGCTGACCGTCCGGAATCGGGAATAGGGAAACTGGGAACTGGGAACCGGGAACTGAGCCCCTCTATCGGGAGGACGGCCATTCCTCGACTCGCTGCCGCTCGCTCGAATCACGCGCCTTTTCGTCGCCTGCCGCCTGCCGCCCGTCCCCGGCAGTCGCCCGTCGCCAGTCGTAATGACGGTTCCCGGGCCGCGATCGCGCAATGAGGGTGTGAGGACGTCACCCTCCACCTTCGCGCCAACCGACCATGTCAACTCAAACGCGGATCGTACCGGAGCCGGAGCGGCTCAACGCAATCGCCTGCACGAAGTGTGGAAGCGCGGAGGTTCGCCGCCTGTCGCTGATCTACGAGGAAGGCCTCTCCCACTCCGCCGGGCAGAGCCAGACCGCGTTCGGTGGTGGAGGGTTTGGTACCACCGCGAGCACCTTCTCCACAAGCACCTCGCAGACGGCGCTGTCCAAGAAGGCCGCGCCACCGGCGAAGAAGCACACGATTCTCCTGGCGATGCTGGCGGGATTTCTCGGATTCTGCACGGTGGCCGGTCTCGCCAACTTCTCGTTCTGGGCACTCGTGTTCGGCGGGTTGACCTACCTGGTCGTCATGAAGACGCTCACGGCCAAGGCGTACAACGCCATGGCGTTCCCTGAGGAACGCGCGCGCTGGGAGCGATCGTTCATGTGCAACCGGTGTGGCGGAGTCTTCGCCGTCTGAGCGCGGACGACTACTTCAGGGCGGCGCTGTCGGCCCGGGTTTTCGCGGCTTCCTGTGGCTTCCCGAGCGAATCGTATTCCATTGCCAGATCGCTCGATGCCCTGCGCAACCAGTAGACCGACGGCGTCGACTGCTTCATCAGGATCGCGTAGCCGGCCTCCGTTTCCTTGAACGCAGGATCCCACTTGCGCTGGAGACGGAGGACGCCACCCAGTCGGACCCGTGCGATCCCGACCAGCTGGTGGTCTGGCGCGAGCAGGCCGTCGTAGCGATGAATCGCCTCGCGGAACAGCGCCTCGGCCTGCTCGTACTGCTTTCGTTCCTGCAGCACGCCGGCAATGTTCGACAGCGCGATGCTGATCACGTAGTGCTTGTCGTGATAGATCGTCTTGTAAATGTCCAACATGCGGCGGAAGCCTGCCTCGGCCTCGTCCAGCTTTCCCTCGCTCTGCTTCACTCGCGAGTACTCGTTGAGGGCGCTCGCGACCCGCGGATGCACCGGCCCATAGGCGCGCTCCACCACGTCGAGCGCCCGCCGCAGCACCGTGTCGGCCTCCACCAGCTTCTGTTCCGATGCTAGGCAGCGGCCTAACGCGGTCAGGCTGGACGCAGTCTCCGGATGGTTCGGACCGTACCAGGCGGTGTTGATGTCCAGCGCCTCGCGGTAGTAGCGCTCCGCCTGGTCATACTTCGCCCACTCGAAGCGAATCGCGCCAAGGTTGATCAGCACGTCCGCGACGTACGCGTGACGCGGGCCGTAGAGATGTCTGTCCATCTCCAGCGCCCGCTGGTTCAACGTATCCGACAAGGCGAACTTGCCGAGGTAGAAGTACGTGTTCGCGAGGTCGGTGATCGCGCTCGCCAGATCGGGGCTCGCCGTGTCCCCGCGCGTCTGCAATCGAATGGCCTCGTTCAGTACGGGAACGGCTTTCTCGTACTCGCCCTCCTCGTAGAGCACCTGCCCGAGTGCTTTCGTCGCCCTGCCGATCTCCGGGTCGTTCGGCGACCGCGTGCGTCGGGCCATGTCCAGGCCCTGGCGGACGAGCGCCTCGGCGCTGTCGTACTCGGCCTGCGCGGTCCGCAGCTCGCCGAGCGCGATGAGGCTGGTGGCCACGGAGGGATGCGACGGACCGAAGAGCGCCCGGCGACGTGCCAGTGCCAGCCGCAGCAGCGAGTCTGCCGGGCGGAACTTTCCGAGCGAGCGATAGAGATTGCCTAACGTCTCGACGAGCTCGGCCTGGACGGCCGGCTCGACGTCGAGCGATCGTGCCTGCTGCACACCACGGTCGACGAGCGTCACGACGCGCAGACTGTCAGCCGGACCCACGGCTTCATCCTCGTTGCCCTGAAACAGGTCCATCATGAATCGCTGGATGCGCACCGTTTTCGCCGTCTCGGCAATCGCGACGTTCCGCGCCTTTGCGAGCCGCACCGTGTAAAAGGCGGTGAGCCCAATGATCATGGCGATGGTCGCCGTAGCCATGGTCACTGCGCGCCAGTTTCGGCGCACGAACTTGCCGGCCCGATACCGCAGTGTGTCGGCGCGTGCCTCGAGCGGTTCGCCGCTGAGGTAGTGGTTCACGTCGCGGATCAACGCTTCCGCCGACGCGTACCGGCGTGCCGGATCCTTGTGCATGGCGGTGAGACACAGCACGTCGAGGTCCGCCCACTGTGCCTTGCTCGCGGACTGGAGCCGCGAGGTGCCGACCGGGAGCGCCGGCGTCCGGCGCGCGACCGCGGACGGCCGCTCGACCTCGTCCTCGAGGATCACGCGCTCCATCTCGTTCGGCGTGCGGTCGGCGAGATCGAACGGCAACCGGCCGGCCAACAGCTCGTAGAGCACCACGCCTAACGAATAGACATCGGTGTGGATGCCGAGTCGGCCTCCGCTGACCTGTTCGGGCGCGGCGTACGCCGGCGTCATGAGGCGCATGCCCGTACGCGTCAGGTCCGCCTCCAGGCCCTCGAGCTGCTTCGCGATTCCGAAGTCGAGCAGCTTCACGGTGCCGTCCGTCGTCACGAGGATGTTGGACGGCTTGAGGTCGCGATGGATGATGGCGTGGGCGTGGGCGTGCTGCACCGCCTCGCACACATCGCGGAACAGCTTCAACCGCTCGGGAATCGTCGACGCGTGCAAGTCGCAAAAGGCCGTGAGCGGAACGCCTTCGACGTACTCCATGACGAACCACGGCGTCCCGTCGGGGAGGGTCTCGGCGTCGTACAACCGCGCGATCGATGGATGATTGAGCTGGGCAAGCGTCCGCTGCTCGGCGGCAAAGCGCTCGCGTCGCGACGGAGAAAGCCATGCATCCCGCAGGATCTTGATGGCCGCGCGACTTCCAAGGTCGGCGCGTTCGGCCAGGTACACGACGCCCATGCCGCCCTCGCCGAGCACGGACGAGATGCGATACGGACCGAAACTCTGGAGCGGCAGGATCGGCTTTGTCGGCGTATCGAGGAGGGCCCGTGCCACGTGCGAGACGTCGCGGTCGAGCAGCGATCCGCCGTGCGAATCCTCCTCGAGCAACTCCAGCACTTCGGCCACGAGCGTCGGGTCGTCGCGACACTCTGCGCTCAGGTACGGTTCGCGCTCCTTCTCGGGAAGGTCGGCGGCGACGTGGAAGATGGCCTGAACGCGTTGCCAGCGATCTGAGCTCATGTGCGGCGCCGGACCTCTCGCGAGAGCCATGCTTTCGCGGCGCGCCAGTCACGCAGCACGGTCGCCTCCGACACGCCGAGCAATTCCGCCGTCTCGGCGACGTCCAGCCCACCAAAAAATCGGCTCTCGACCATGAGCGCCTGTCGCGGCTCGATCAGCGCCAACGCCTCGAGTGCCGCGTCGAGGCCGAGCACGTCGTCGGCCGTCGTGACGCTGCTCATGGCGTCATCGAATGTCACGACCGCTGCGCCACCGCCGCGCTTGTCGGCATTGCGGCGGCGCGCTGACTCCACGAGCACCTGCCGCATCGCGCGGGCGGCGATCCGCTTGAAGTGCAGAGGGGATGTGTGCGCGACGGCCGGTGAATCGGCGAGCTTGAGCCACGCTTCGTTCACGAGCGCGGTCGGACTGAGCGTTGCGGCGGGGTCGTTCTGCCTGACGGTCGCCGCCAGGCGTCGCAGCTCTTCGTACGCAGCACTGAACAGGTCGTCGAGCGCACGACGATCTCCAGACTCCGCTGGGAGCCTACGGTGCTCGCTCGGTTGCGGGAGACCTGAGTCGCGGGTCGCCATGACGTTGGCCGGCGTGCCTGCGCAGTGCGGGTGGAGACAGACTATGATGGCCCAACCACTGTTGCTCGCAGGGGCCAGGCCAGTTCGAGTTCCGCTACGCTAGCACGCCGGGCGGCGTACACGCAACGGGAATGAGGGAGACGGGAGA
>JAJKIV010000253.1 GCA_021154285.1 Gemmatimonas sp.
GGAGATATTGAAGATCGCGCCGATGCGAGTGATGCCCTGCATTGCGACGATGAGCTGCTCGCTCTCCGATTGCAGGTCCGAGCCGACCGCGATCACCTGCCCGAACTGCGGGGCGACACGCGATGAGGTGATCGAAACTGCGCCGGTCACTGGAACGATGTCCGACGGCTTGGCGAAGACCGGCCGCCCGCCCTCAGCCCCAAGGCTGAACTTGGGTGTCGTGTCGAGGTTGAGGTTGTGGAAGCCGTACTGGCTGACGCCGCGCGCGAAGTTTCCGTCCACGGATAGCTGCATACGATCGAATATCCGGCGCTGCGCACCTAACGACGCACGCCACGCGCGCGGCGCTTCGAAGTGCCGGTCGAAGACGGTGACGTTCGGGCGAGCGGTAATGGGCGGGGCGTTGACCGTTCCACCGGTACACGTCGTCGGGATGTCGGCGTCGTCACCGGACCAGATGCTCCAGTCCGGCGTGGGCACGAACCCGCCGATGCAATACAGCTGCGACTCCGACTGCGAGAGCCCCGTCGCGTTCTGCGCTCCCGAGTAGAGCGACGTCGGCGTCACGCTCCGGAACTCGCCGATGCCACCCCGGATGATGAGCGGGACGCTGACGGACGAACTCGCGTTAGGCCTGGCGGTGTTGCCACCGCCGGCTCCGCCGCCGCCACCGCCTCGCCCACCACGTCCACCGCCAAATCCACCGAACCCGCCCCCGCCGAACGCGCCACCCGCTCCGCCGCCGCCCAGCACCCAAGTGAATCCCGCGCGCGGGCTCACGTGCGTTTCCGTCGGGATCTCGTTGGTTCGGTAGCCGAAGATCTGCTCGACCTCCGGGTTGTACACGGGTGCGCCGTCGAACTGGGTGTGCTCGAGCCGCGCGCCGTACGTCAGCTGGAGCGCCCGCGATCTCCGCCACGTGTCGCCAAGGTAGAGCGCCGAATTCAGGCTGGTCCCGGTGCGAATGGACGGCGACAGCGTGCGCGTGAAGATCGACGGCTCATTGTCCGCCAGATCTTCCAGGGAATTGAACGTGTACGTGCCGAGGCGGTTCGACGTCGCGTCCTGCGAGAACCGGGACCCGCTGAACAGCGCCCCGAGCCTGATGCGATGTGCGCCGTTCCCCTCGAGCCACGAGACCTCGTTCGAGATGTCGAGACTCTTCGTGAGCGATCGCTGAGGGAGCCCGGCGTTGCCACCGAACGTGAGCGTCGTGATGGAACGCGCGTCGGTGAGATCGGAATTGACCTGCACGCGAGCAGCGGGCACGAGGAAGAAGGGGTCGGAATGGCGCTGGTCCGTCTGCGCGTAGGCACGAAGCTCGTTGATGAACCGACCACCGAAGTTCGACGACAGGACGGCCATGATCCCGCCACCGCTCGACCTCTGGTTGCCACCCGTCTGGGGCAGCGACAGCGTACCAACACGAGTGGGATCCTGGCCCGTTCCGCGGAAATCACCGCGAAGCGTGAGCGTCTGGCCGGCCGACGCGAGCAAGTCCACTCGCACGAGCGCCGAGTAGGTGTCGGCATCGCGGCTGTCATCGAGGCCGGCGCCGGGCGTTAGGCCGTACCCGCGCACGAGCGACAGGAACCGATCGACCGAGTCCTGGCTCACGCCAACACGACCGAGGGTGGCGGCGTCTGCGTTCATGAGCGAGGGGACGGCGTCCGTTCTCCGGCGCGCCTGCGCGGATCCGAACACGAAGAGCTTGTCCTTGACGATCGGGCCGCCGAAGCCCCCGCTCAACTGATTCTGGGTGTAGCCGCTGTTGAACGCCGTGGACGTCCCGTCCTCCCAGGCAAGATCCTGGTCGCGCAGCGAATAGTTGAACGTGCCCTGCACGAAGTCGCTGCCGCTCTTCGTTGTCGACGCGATCTGCCCACCAGAGAACTGTCCTCGCGCGACGTCGTAACTGCTCGTGATCACACGCGTGTTGCGCACGGCGTCCTGCGGAACGGTGGACGCGCCGAAATTCAGGCCGTCGAGTGTCACGCTGTTCGCGTCGGGACGTAGACCGGCGACCGAGAAGGCGGACGCCGTGGAATCGGTGGCGTCGATGCCGACGACGCCGGGAGCAAGCGTGGCGAGGAGCGCGAGGTCGGACTGATCGATCGGCAGCCGCGCGAGTTGCTCCGGCGTGAGGTTCCGCTCCTGCGACCCCGGCGTTGGCCGGTCGCCGGCGTCGCGCCCCGTCGGCCGCGCTCGCACGACGACGCCCTGGATTTCCGTCGGGTTCTCCGAAAGCCGAACGTTCGTGACGAGCCGGTCTTCGTCGGCGACGTAAGTGACGTTCAACGTCGCCGGCGCCATACCGAGGAACTTGACGGTCAGCTGATACTGTCCGCCGCCATCGGGAAAGAGGATCGTGTAACGTCCCTCGGCGTTCGTGCGCGCGCGACGGGTGATCTGCGTGTCGAAGGACTTCGCTTCGACCGTGGCGCCCGGGATCGGTGCGCCGGCTGTGTTGGTAACGGTGCCGGTGAGGATATCGGTGGTCGAGCCGACCTGCGCGCTCGATCGCGACGCAGTTAGTGCGAGAAGAGAGAAACCGGCGGCCAGGACAGCGCCACGTAGCCTGAACATCACGAGGTGGAGACTGGGAGTCGGGTGTGCGCCCGGTTGGACTAAAGCTGTATACCGTCGTTAATGACCTCCTGTTGACGGGCGGCAGGCGAAGCGGCACGGGAAATAGAGCGTTCTGCCACCTGCGTTCTGCCTTCTGCCGTCTGGCAGCTTCAGTGCGCTGCCGTCTGCCGTCCTGCGAACAAAATCACTCTCTTTCGGGATGCTCGACTCAGCCAATCGAGCGATCCCCACCGCCCATGCCTTGTCGCATTCTTCCGCTCAGATAGGCGTTCAAGAACAGGACGCCAAGAACTCGGGAGATCTCATGGCTGGACCATCGACCACCACGCCACCCACCGGCGGCGTCCTCGAATCCCTCTCCAACGACCTCGCCGGCGCCGTCGATCGCGCGGGACAGTCCGTCGTCGCTATTCAGGCCCGGCGACGCATTCCCGCGAGCGGCGTCCACTGGCGTCCCGGCATCATTGTCGCTGCCCACCACACCATCCAGCGCGAGGAGGACATCACGATCTCGCTCGCGGACGGCACGACCGTCGCGGCGACCCTCGCCGGCCGCGATCCCAGTACCGATCTCGCCGTCCTCAAAGTCGACGACGCGAAAGTGCCTGTCGCGTCGCTCGCCGACGGGTCTGCCATCCGCGTCGGCGCGCTCGTGCTCGCCCTTGGACGCCCGGGCATCGCTGTCACCGCGAGCCTGGGCGTCATCAGCACCGTTGGCGGCGAGTGGCGGACGTGGCACGGCGGCACGATCGATCGATTCGTGCGACTCGACCTGTCGATCTACGATGGCTTCTCGGGCGGCCCGCTCGTCGACGCCAGCGGTCGCGTGCTCGGCATCAACACGTCCGGGCTGTCGCGCGGCGCTGCCCTAGCGATTCCCGGGTCTACGGTCAACCGCGTCGTCGACCAACTCGTGAAGACCGGCCGGGTCGCACGTGGCTACCTCGGGCTCGGCATGCAGGCGGTCCGCCTGCCGGCCGCGCTCGTCGAGAAGCTGTCGCTGCCTAACGATGTCGGGCTCATGGTCGTGAGCGCGGAGCCCGGAGGCCCTGGCGACACGGCGGGGATCCTGATCGGTGACGTGCTCATCGCGATTGCCGACAAGCCGGTTGGCGACCCGGCAGACGTCATGAGCCTGCTCGGCGGCGATCAGATCGGCAAACCGCTGTCGACGGGTATCATTCGCGGCGGGGAACCGAAGACCGTCTCGATCACGATCGGCGAGCGGCCGCGTGAACCACGTGACGCGCGTGACCCGCGCGCCGGAAGGAGGGGGCGATGATCGACGTATCGACCGGACCGTTAGGCACCGAGCTCGAGGCGCTGGCGTCGACACTGCGGCAGAGTGTGGTCGAGGTGCGGACGCGCGGCACCGGTGCGGGATCGGGCATCATCTGGTCGGCCGACGGGCTGATCGTCACGAACGCGCACGTCGCGCGCACCGAGCACGCCACGATCGTGCTGTGGGACGGGCGTGAGCTCGACGGCGTCGTCACGGCCCACGACCCGCGGCGCGACCTCGCGACGATCGCGATCGACCCGGGCAGCGTTACGCTCGTGGCAGCGACCGTCGGTCACCCGACCGACCTTCGCACGGGTGACGTCGTGGTCGCGCTCGGTCACCCCTGGGGTGTTACCGGGTCGATCGCGTTAGGTATCGTCCACGCGGTCGAGACGAGGCGCGGCGCCCCTCGCTGGATCCGCGCCGACATCCGACTCGCGCCAGGCAACTCCGGCGGCCCGCTGACCGACGCGCGCGGTCGCGTGGTGGGCGTGAACACGCTGATCGCCGGCGGGCTGGGCGTCGCCGTCCCCGCGACGACCGTCTCGCGCTTTCTCGAGCAGGTCCAAGCGCGACGCACCAGGTCCACGTCTCGCGCGGCGTGATTCGGGCGCTGATCGCGGCCGCATCCCCGGTCGTGCGAGCGGGGCTGGAGGCGCTCCTGACCCGGAGCGCTTCCGTCGCCATCGTCGCCGCAACGTCCGGCGACACACTTGCCGACGACATCGAGACGCACGAGCCGCAGGTCGTGCTGCTCGCCGTCGAACCGAGGAACGGCGCCTTGCCTAACGTGGCAACACGGATCGCGCTGTCGCCCGACGCCGTATCGCGGACGCCCGCGTTCGTGTTGTTGGCCGACACGCCGTCGCTTCCGTGGACCGCGGAGGCGCTGCGCGCCGGCGCGCGGAGCGTCCTCCCGCACGACGCGACGCCTGACGAGATCATCGCCGCGCTGGAGGCGGCGGCCGCCGGTCTCGTGACGCTGCCCGCGGAGCTCGCGATCGATCTCGTGTCGGCGACGCGCAGTACGGCCGCGCGGACGGCCGGTCCGCCGACGCAACCCCTCACGCGCCGCGAGGTCGAGGTCCTCGGATTTCTGGCCGAGGGGCTCGCGAACAAGAATATCGCCGCGCGGCTCGGCATCTCGGAGCACACGGTGAAGACCCACGTGGCGTCGATCCTCACCAAGCTCGACGCCTTCTCGCGTGCCGAGGCCGTGGCGATCGGCGCGCGCCAGGGGCTTATCCTGCTGTAGACGGTAGCCGTCGCGACGCGAGCCCATCCCTTGCGTTAGCGTCCGCCATGCTGCGGACCCAAAGAATCCTCATTCGACTGATGGCGCTCGGCGGGGTGGCCGGCATCACCGGCCTCGGCCTCAGGGCCCAAACGCCAGTCGACGTCGCGCCGCGCGAAAGCCTCGCGGGCGCACGCGACATCTCGGGGACGTGGGAGGGGACGTTCAGTCTCGATTCGACGTGGAAGCTGGCGGAGGGACCGTCGGCGCGCTCGGTACCCGCGCGTCTGCACTTCAACCCAGTCGGCGACGCGTCGACGTCCAGTGCGCGGTCAGTGCATCCCGGCACATTCGAGATCGACTTCGCCCGCTTCGGGTTCACACTCTCCACGCAGCAGGCGCTCGGCTGGTCGGTGAACGACGATACGATGCGCGCGACGCTGAATCCGACGGTCGATCACGGCCTGGTCGAGGTCCATGGTGCGTTCCGCGGCGACGCGATTGTCGGGACGTGGCGTTACGTGTCGGATCCGGGTGGCGCAGCAGGACGCTTCGAGATCCGGAGAACAAGGTAGTTGGGGTCAGAGCCCCCAATTACGCCATCCCTGCAGCCACCAGCCGGCCCTCGCGCGCGACGAGGTCCGGGATGGCATCCACGTCCGCCACCGACGTCCGGAAGTTCACGATGCACGCACGCAGGGCGAACGCACCATCGATGACCACATTGGACATGTACACCGCCCCTCCCTCCTGCAGACGGGTGAGCAGCGCCTCGTTCAGGTCGTTCAGGTAGCGTGAACGCTCCTCGGGCGCCAGCGACGACGGCAAGTTCGGAGGCACGTAGCGGAACGTCGTTATGCTGAGCCCACACGTCAGCGCCTCGAGCTCGGGATGGGCGGCCGCACGCTCGTACATCCGGCGCGCGAGCGCGATGTCGTCACCGATCATTTTCGTGTAGCCCGCGCGGCCCATCTGTTGGAACGCGAGCCACACTTTGAGCGCGCGGAAGCCGCGGGAATTCTGTGGCCCCCACTCGTGGAAATTGATCGGCGGATCCTCCGCCAAGCCCTCGAAGTGAAAGTACGTGGGCTTGTGCGAAAATGGCGCGCGTAACGTCTCCGGCTCGCGCACGAGGACACAGCCCGCCTCCAACGGCGCATAGAGCCATTTGTGCGGATCCACTGCCACCGAGTCGGCCTCGCCTAACGCCGCGAGGTCCGGCGGGACACCGGGCACGCGCGCTGCCGGCGCGCCGTACGCTCCGTCGACGTGGAACCACAGCCCTTCGGCTCTGCACAACGCGGCGATCTCCGGCAGTGGATCGACCGCACCGGTCCCGACGCTGCCACCAGTCCCGACCACCATTAACGGCCGATATCCGGCACGGCGGTCCTCGGCAATGCGCTCCCGAAGCCGGTCCATGCGCATGCGCAGCTCGCCGTCGACCTCGATCCAGCGAACCGCGTCAGCGCCGAGCCCGAACAGCTCCGACGCCTTCTGAATCCAGGTGTGCGTGTCGGCAGACGTGTAGACGGTGAGCCTGGCCGCGCCATCCACGCTCATCCCCTTCGTCCGGAAATCCCACCCGGCACGCCTCGCGTATTCGGTTCGCGCCGCGAGGAAGCAGACCATGTTCGCCATGTTGCCGCCGCTCACGAACAGCCCGGCGCAGGACGTCGGGAATCCGATGAAGTCGGCTACCCAGCGAATCGCCATGCGCTCGATCTCCGTCGCCGCCGGCGCGAGCTGCCATGCACCAACATTGGCGTTGATGCCCGCCGCGAGCAGGTCCGCCAGAATACCGATCGGCGCAGCCGACGCTGTGATGTAGGCGAGGAAGCGAGGGTGGCCATTGAACGTCGAGTTGTCGATCAGGATCGACGTGGCTTCGTCGAGCAGGGCGACGGGATCGCTTCCATGCTCCGGCAATCGGCCATCGCCCAAACGTGCACGAATGGCGCTCGGCGTCGTGTGCGGTGTGACAGACCGATCCGATATCGACGCGAGCAAATCGGCAATGCGGTCGACGAGGGCGTGGCCCGCCGCCCGGAACTGCGCCGAGTCGATCTCCGCCGGTGCATCACGTCTCTCAGCCGGAACGGCGACGTGATCCTGTGTAGCGCTCACGATATCTCTCCTTATCGCTCGCGAATCCGAACGCCCGTGAGTCTACCGTCGTTGGTCCGCGGACGGTATAAGCTAAGCCGGCCGCCAACCCGAAAACTTGCACACGCTTGCCGCACTATCGGGAAGGCTCTA
>JAJKIV010000254.1 GCA_021154285.1 Gemmatimonas sp.
CGGCGGTGAGTCGAACGACCCATGCGGAGGGGAAACACTCGCCGCAGACTCCTCGTTATGGTCGTTTCAAGGTTTCAAGGTTTCAAGGCGTTTCCAAGGGCGTTCAAGGGGTCAGAGCCCTTGAACGATCGGTTCAAGGGCTCTGACCCCTTGAAACGCTTTCACAGCAAACGGGCTATTTGGAGAGCTCCGATGCGTAACTCGATATTGGCCGCGATGTCGGCCGGTGCATTGATAGCACTTGTGGAACCGCTTCAGGCGCAGAACGAAGCGGTGCTTCGACAGGCGTTCGAGGGAAAGGTGGTCGCCGTCAAGATCGACATGCCGGCGACACAGCAAGGTGTGGACGTCTATCCGCTCGACCAGGCGCCTATCGACTTTCGTGAGGTCGCGCAGCGCCTCAAGGACAATTCGATGGCGCTCAAGATGGGCCAGCAGGTGATGGTCACCAAGGTCGTCGTCAAGAAAAACTCGCACATCGAATTTCAGCTCGGCGGCGGTGGCTACGGGACCTTCGGCGACAACACGTCGACCGACGTGAGTGTGGTGAACCAGAGCGAGACGAAGGCCGAGAAGGCGCTGCGCGACTCGATCAAGCACGCGCCGGGCCCCACGAAACGGAAGCAATTCGAGAAGGAGCTCGCGAGCCTCCGTGAGGAACGCGAACGCGAGAACGCCCGCGCGGCGGCGGAAGCGCAGCAGGCGCAATCGGTGATGGAAGCGAACCTGCGGGCGAAACGTGCCGAAAGCGGGAGCCGGTTCAATGTGCGCTATCGGAACGGTATTCCTGGCGACGCGTTGACTCCGGACGGGCTGATGCGCGCGCTGGCGCAGTACGTCGACTTCGGATCGGCGCCCTCGGCGGCCTCGTCAGGCAGCGGATCGGGGAAGGCGTACATCTCGCTCAGAAAGGGCTTGCTGCTGGACGAGGTCGAGACACTGCTCGGTCCTGCGGCGACGGCGTCGGAGACGAAAGAGGGGACGCTCACCGTCCTCAAGCGGACGTATCGGAAGGACGGCCAGAAGATCTCTGCGAGCTTTGTGAACGAAGTCCTCATCGACTTCGCTATCACGCCGCAATAAGGGTACGGACTCGCGACTGGGATAGCGGGAGTCCCGATGTCCCGAACTCCTAGTCCCTAGTCCCCGCTTCAGTTCGTACCTTTGCTCCATGCTAAAAACCACGCCGTTTCACCCGCGTACGGCTCCGCTCGTCCGCGCGCAGACCTGGCGCCGCTGGGCCGGCCACCAGGTCGCGAGTGCGTACGATCCGCACCCCGAGCGCGAGTACGCCGCCGTCCGCAACGCGGCCGCGCTGTTCGACGTGTCCCCGCTCTACAAATACCTCATCCGCGGACGCGACGCGGCTCGGCTCCTTGATCGCATGGTCACGCGGGACGTCACCAAGTGCGCGGTCGGCCAGGTCCTCTACACGCCCTGGTGTGACGCGCACGGCAAGGTGATCGACGACGGCACGGTCAGCCGCCTGGATGACGCCACGTACCGCCTCACGAGCGCCGAGCCGAACACCCGATGGCTGGCGATGAACGCCGTGGGGATGGACGTGACGGTCGAGGACGTCTCTGCGCGTACCGGCGCCCTCGCGCTTCAAGGGCCGTTGTCTCGCACCATACTTCAGCAGCTCACGCCGGCCGACTTGGGAAAGCTCAAGTATTTCCGACTCGTGCAGACCACCGTGCGCGACATCCCGGTCACGATCAGTCGCACCGGCTACACCGGCGACCTCGGATACGAGATCTGGGTGGACGCCGAGCAGGCCGTTCCGCTATGGGATGCGCTGATGGCATGCGGGGAAGGGTTCGGGATCACACCAGCCGGCATCTGGGCGCTCGACCTCGCGCGTATCGAGGCCGGCCTCGTCATGCTCGACGTTGACTACTTCTCGGCCCACCACGCGCTCATCGAGGACCAGAAATCGTTCCCCGACGAGATCAACCTCGCCTGGACCGTGAACCTGGACAAAGGTCCGTACAACGGTCGCCGCGCGCTGCGGCACGCGAGGGCGGGGAAGCAGGCCTGGGCATTCGTCGGGATCGAGGTGAACTGGGAGTCGCTCGAGCGGTTGTACGCGGCGCGCGGCCTGCCGCCGCAGCTGCCTAACGTCGCCTGGCGGGCGAGCGCGCCGGTGTACCGTGACGGCGAGCAGATCGGCTACGCCACGAGCGGGTGCTGGTCGCCGCTGCTCAAGCGATCGCTGGCCCTCGCCCACATTCAGGCGCCGCACTACGAGCCCGGCACGCGCGTCGAGATCGAGGTGACGGTGGAACACCATCGCGAGCAGGCGGACGCGGTCGTTCGCAAGCTTCCCTTCTACGACCCTGAACGGAAGCGCGCATGAGCCCCGCGACGACTTCGAAGAGCAACGGCCGCTACGACGCGATCGTCATCGGCGGCGGACACAACGGCCTCGTCACCGCGGCATACCTCGCCCGTGCCGGCAAGAAGGTCGTGGTGCTCGAACGGAGACCCCTCGTCGGCGGCGCGGCCGTCACCGAGGAGGTCGTTCCAGGATTCAAGTTCTCGGTGTTCTCGTACGTCGTGAGTCTGCTCCGGCCTGAGATCATCCGCGACCTTGATCTTCCCGCACACGGGCTCCAGATCCTCCCGCTCGAGAGCACTGTCACGCCGCTCGACAACGGCGACTATCTCGCCGGCTGGTCCGATGCGGATGAGACGCGCCGTGAGATCGCGCGCCATTCGCCACGCGATGCCGAGGCGGCCTCTCGGTTCGGTCACCTCATGCACCACATGGCGATGGCCGTGAAGCCCATCCTCGGCATGGTGCCACCGGACCCCGCGTCGCTCGCCCCGTCCGACCTGCGCGGGCTCCTGAAGCTCGGCGGCCACTTCCGCTCGTTAGGCGCCGACCGGTTCCACGCGCTCTACAAGCTCATGACGATGAGCAGCGCGGACTACCTGGACGAGTGGTACGAGTTCGATCCGCTCAAGGCGACCAAGTCGGCGAGCGGCATCATCGGCACGTTCCTCGGACCGCGCTCTCCGGGGAGCGCGTACGTGCTGCTCCACCACTACATGGGCGAGATCGACGGCGCCTTTCGCGCGTGGGGCTTTCAGAAGGGCGGCACGGGAGCGATCAGCGAGTCGATCTCTCGCGCCGCGCAATCCTTCGGGGCGGAGGTCAGAACTGACGCCGCGGTCGCGCGGGTGCTCGTGCGCGACGGCCGGGCGACCGGCGTGGCGCTCGCGAACGGCGATGAGCTCTCCGCGCCTATCGTGGTGTCCGGCCTCGATCCGCGGCGCACGTTCGTCGATCTCATCGAGTCGAAGGAGCTTCCGGAGGATCTCGTCTCGAGCATCGCGAACTTCCGCTTCCGCGGCTCGTCAGGCAAAGTCAACCTCGCGCTCGACGCGCTACCGAACTTCTCCTTCCTCAAGGACAACGGTGGCTATCGGTCGCCACTCATGGCGAACGCGCTGCGCGGCGCGGTCTCGATCAGTCCGAGTGTCCAGTACCTCGAGCGCGCGTATGACGACGCGAAGTACGGCGAGTTCTCCCGCAACCCGTACATGGACATCGTGATCCCATCG
This sequence comes from Gemmatimonas sp., assembly GCA_021154285.1. Classification (GTDB taxonomy): domain Bacteria; phylum Gemmatimonadota; class Gemmatimonadetes; order Gemmatimonadales; family Gemmatimonadaceae; genus JAJKIV01. The sequence continues at coordinate 3,571 of JAJKIV010000254.1, forward strand.
ATGATCGACCCCGGGATGGCGCCGCCGGGCAAGCACGTGATGAGCATCTTCGTGCAGTACGCGCCGTACAAGCTGAACGGCGGCTGGACCGACGAGAAGCGCGAAGCGTTTGGCGACGCGGTGATCGACACGCTCGAACGCTACGCGCCGAACATCCGCTCCATCATTCGGCACCGCCAGGTGCTGACGCCGGCCGACATCGAGCGGATCACCGGGCTCTCCGAGGGGAACATCTTCCAGGGCGAGCTCGCGCTGCACCAGCTGTTTTTCCTCCGGCCGGCACCGGCGTGGGCCAAGTACCGCACGCCGGTGAAGGGCTACTGGCAATGCGGAGCGGGCACGCACCCGGGCGGCGGTATCATGGGCGCCTCGGGTCGGCTGGCCGCGCTCGAGATCCTGGCGCGAGGAGCCTGACCATGGCGAAGACACTGGACGCGATCGTCATCGGCGGCGGCTCGAATGGCCTGGCGGCGGCTACCACGTTAGGCAAGGCGGGACGCCGCGTGCTCGTGCTCGAGGCCGCGGAGTCGATCGGCGGCGTCGGACGGCCCCTCGAGTTCCACCCCGGATTCCGCGCCGCGCCGCTCGGGCTCGACGCGGGCTGGCTGCCGCCTGCCGTGGCGCGCGGCATGGGCATGGGCATCGGCGACCTCGCGGATACGGAGCCCGCCGTCGGTGTCACGATCGCGAGTGGGGCCAGCGACCCGCTCGCGTTGCCCTGCAGTCCTCGAGACGCGGTGGACAGGATCCGGCATCACTCGAAGAAGGATGCCGACCGGTGGCCCGAGTTCGTCGCACGCCTCCGCGCGCTCGCCGGCTTCCTCGAGGCGCTGTACCAGCTGCCACCACCCGACCTCGATGCCGAACTTTCCTTCGGTGAGGTCGCTCCACTCCTCGGACTCGGCCGCAAGTTCCGCTCGTTAGGTCGCGACGACATGACGGAGCTCCTGCGGGTCCTGCCCATGTCGGTCCAGGACCTGGTGGACGAATGGTTCGAGTATGAGCCGCTCAAGGCCGCGATCGCAGCCGCGGGGGTCCGCGACATCCGGCAGGGCCCGCGGTCGGGCGGAACGTCGTTCGTGTTGTTGCACCATCTGGTTGGCGCGCCGGCGGGCTCGGTGGGCGCGCGGGGGTGGTGGCGCGACGGCCCCGATGCCTTCACCGTGACCGCGGAAGCCCTGGCGCGAAAGGCGAACGTGGCGATCCGGACCGGCGCGTATGTCACGCAAATCACCGTGCGTGATGATGCCGTGACCGGCGTCGTGCTCGCGAACGGCGACGAGATCAACGCCCCGGTCGTGATCTCGACGCTCGACCCGGCACGCACCATGCTCGGGATGGTCGACCCCGTGTGGCTCGATCCGGAGTTCCTGCACGCGGTCCGCCAGATCAAGATGCGCGGGTGCACGGCGTTCGTGATGTACGCCCTCGACGGCGTACCGGAGGTCACCGGGCTGCCCGATCCCAAGGCTGCGCTGGCAAGCATGGTGACGTTGACACCCACAACCGAGGCCCTCGAGCGCAGCTACGACGCCGCGAAATACGGGCGTGTCTCCGACCACCCGCATGTGGAATTCACCATCCCGTCGCTGCGTTGGCCGCGGCTTGCGCCCGAGGGCAAGCACGTCCTTGTCGCACGAGC
>JAJKIV010000255.1 GCA_021154285.1 Gemmatimonas sp.
CGCACGACGGTCGTCCCGGTTTGCTTCTCCTCCTCGACCCGCTCGGCAAGCTCGCGGAGCACCCGAGTCACATCGCGAAGCGCCGTCACGATGTGTTCCTGCTGTCGCGCATCGCGAGCGTGCGGCGCGATCGCTTCGATCGTTTCCACGAGCGCGATGAGATTCGCGAACATCTGGTCGGCAGTCTGACTCAACACGAGCAGACGCTCGCCGCGTCCGCTCTCGCCGGGTCGACCACGGCGAATGGCCGCGAGCACGGCGCGCGCATTCTCGAGCGCCGCGCGCACGGTCAGACTTCCGGCCGGCAGCGTATCATCGCCGACGTTGCCCGACGCGAGTGGCGTTGCAATCTCGTCCACGTAGCCCGCGAGCTTGCGCAGCGTGTCGCCGATGGCGAGGCGCGCCGGACGATATGGCCGCACCGGCCACAGCACGAGCGCGACGAGCGCAGCCCACGCACCGCCCGCAATCGCATAGCCCGACCGACCCAACGCGCTCGGGAGACTCGGCGCCGGATACGCGAGGGAGATGACGTACATGTTCAGCACCGAGCCGCCGACGGTCGCGCCGGTGTTCCCCCATGCCCGACCAAGCCCGCAGACGAGCGCGACGACGAACGTGAGCGCAACGGCGATCGCGAGCTGGTGCGATGCCACGGCGCCAATGAGCATGGCAACGGCGCCGAACCCGGTGAGCGCGGCGATCGCCGCCGCGCGCGTTGTGTACGCCCCACCCTTGTCGACGATGGCGCCGCTGAACCCCGCAAGGCTCATCCACGTGCCCCCGGTCAGCTTGAGCGCCTGTGCAGCCAGCAACGGCACGACGGTCGCGAGCGCCGCACGGAATCCCGCGGCGTAGGCAGGCCGTACCGGCGCGACGACGGTCGCGGCGCGGACGTTTCGCGCCGCGACGTCCAGCGGACGTGTAATGAGCTCAGTCAGGTCCTGCGACTCGCGGCGTTGCGCCATTTCGTGAATGATGCCTCGTCCACTTGCCGCCGGTACCCGTCACGCGCCACGGGCGTTCACCTCGTACAGCGAACGGCCTGCCCCACCGCCCCGGATGTGGTTGGCGCTTGCGCGTTTCCTAGTGGTAGTTTGGTGGGATGCGTTGTCGTTTCCTCCTCCGACTTCCCCTATGTCCGACCGTCGAGACTTCCTGAAGAAGACCGGCATTGCCGCGGGAGCGATCGCCGTAAGTGGTGCGCTTCGGACCGCCGAAGCCGCCACGAGCGCGCTGACCACGCCGGTCCCCTCGCCCGCGTCCGTTCCGCCGCCGATGGATCCGGCCACGAAAGAGCTCCTCATGGAGGCGCTCAATGCCGCGAAGATGGCCGGCGCGACGTACGCCGATGCGCGCATCGCGCGGTATCGCGACAATCAGATCTTCACGCGAGAGCAGCAGATCATCAACGTCGTGGATCAGGACTCGATGGGTTGCGGTATTCGTGCGCTCGTCGACGGGACCTGGGGCTTCTCCGCGACACGAACGCTGACGAAGGTCGGGATAGCGGAGGCCGCGAAGGAAGCAGCAGCGATCGCGAAGGCAAATCGGGTCGCGAGAGACAAAGCGGTGCAGCTCGCGCCGGCGCAGTCTTACCCCGAGGCGTCTTGGCAGACACCGCACACGGTCGACCCATTCACCGTGGACGTGAAAGACAAAGCGTCGCTGCTGCTCAAGGCGAACGCCGAAGCGCTGAAGGTAGCCGGCGTGAAGTTCGTGTTCAGCGGGCTGTTTTTCCGAAAGCAGGAGCGGAACTACGCGAACACCGATGGCTCGGTCATCAACCAGGTCGTGATCCAGAGCTGGCCGCTCATGCAGATCACGGCGGTGGCTCCGGATTTTTCGGACTTCCAGAATCGGGGCAACGTCGTAGCGCCGGCGGGGCGCGGCTACGAGTACGTGGGCGAGTGCGATCTCGTGGGGAACGCCGGGAAGTGGGGCGAGGAGGCGGCGCAGAAGCTCAAGGCGAAGCCGGTCGACGTGGGGCGGTACGATCTCGTGCTAGATCCCTCGCATCTGTGGCTCACGATCCACGAGTCGATCGCGCATCCGACGGAGCTGGATCGCGCGATGGGCTACGAGGCGAACTATGCGGGAACGAGCTTCGTGTCGCCGCCCGACCAGTTCCTCGGGAAGTTCAAGTACGGCCCGGCGTTCATGAACATTCGCGGCGATCGGTCGCAGACCGGCGCGCTGGCGACGATCGGCTACGACGACGAGGGCGTGAAGCCGGAAGACTTCCTGATCGTCAAGAACGGCGTCGTGAACGACTATCAGACGACGCGTGAGCAGGCGAGCTGGCTCAAGTGGTGGTACGACCAGCAGAAGCTCCCGACCCGCTCACACGGCTGCTCGTACGCGGACTCGTGGTCGAGCGTCCAGTTCCAGCGGATGCCTAACGTATCGCTGTTGCCGGGCGAGAAGGACCTCAAGTGGGACGACCTGATCGCGGCGACGGACCGCGGGATCGCGATCAAGGGCGACGGGTCGTTCTCGATCGACCAGCAGCGGTACAACGCGCAGTTCGGCGGGCAGGTGTTCTATGAGATCAAGGGCGGGAAGATCACCGGGATGCTGAAGGATGTCGCGTATCAGATGCGGACGCCGGATTTCTGGAACGCGATGGACATGATCGGCGGGAAATCGAGTTATGCGATTGGTGGAAGCTTCTTCGATGGAAAGGGGCAGCCGGGTCAGGTGAATGCGGTGAGTCATGGCGCGGTGCCGGCTCGGTTCAAGCAAATCAACGTCATTAACACAGGGCGAAAGGCGTGAACAGAACAGGTGACTGGTTACTGTGACGCTTTTTCAACAAACCAGGACGATGAGCTATCCCAAACGATTGATCGAAGTCCCCGATGGCGCGATCCTCTCCCGCGACGAATCGAAGAATCTGATCGATCGCGTCATCAAGATGTCCAAAGCCGAGTCCATCCAGGTGAACATCGGCGGCGGGTACTCGGCCAATGTGAGGTTCGCCGATAACCAGATGTCGACCGCGGGCGGGATCACCGACTTCACCGTCGTGATCCAGAGCTCGTTCGGGAAGAAGCACGCGGTCGTGACTGTGAACAACATCTCGGATGAGGCACTGCAGCGAGCGGTCGCACAGTCGGAGTCGCTCGCGAAGCTCGCGCCGGACGATCCGGAAGCGATGCCGGCGCTGCCGCCGCAGCAGTACACGGAGGTGAACGCGTACTTCGACAGCGTGGCGAACCTGACGCCGTCGGATCGCGCGAAGGCCGCGCTCACCGCGCTCGAGCCCGCGCGGACGGCCGGGGACCTCACCGCGGCGGGATTCCTTGTCACGAACGCGTCGTCGACGGCGTTAGGCAACGACAAGGGCATGTTCGCGTACCATCGCTCCACCAACGCGAACTACACCGTCACGGTGCGCACGAAGGACGGAACCGGCTCGGGGTGGGCCGGCGGGGAGCACAACGACTGGAACCAGGTCGACATCGCCGGTATCAGCCAGCGGGCGATCGAGAAGGCAAAGCTGTCACGCAACCCCGTCGCCATCGAGCCGGGCCGCTACACGGTGATCCTCGAGCCGCAGGCGGTCGGAGATCTCGTGCAGCTCATGGGTGGCTACGCGGACGCGCGGTCGGCGGACGAGGGGCGGAGTCCGTTCTCGAAGCAGGGTGGCGGCAACAAGATCGGCGAGAAGGTCGTGGACGAGCGCGTGAGCATATACGCCGACCCGGCGGACCCGCAGATCCTCGCGCAGCCGTTCGACGGGCAGGGATTCCCGTTAGGCAGGCAGGCGTTCGTCGAGAACGGCGTGCTCAAGCAGCTGTACTACTCGCGCTTCTGGGCCCAGAAGCAGGGGAAGACGGCCACCGGCGCGCCGACGTCGTTCATCATGAGCGGCGGCAACGCGTCGGTGGAGGACATGATCAAGGCGACCGAGCGCGGCGTGCTGGTGACGCGGCTGTGGTATCTGCGCGAGGTGGATCCGCGGACAATCCTCTACACGGGTCTCACGCGTGACGGGACGTTCCTGATCGAGAACGGGAAGATCACCAAGGCGCTCAAGAACTTCCGCTTCAACGAGTCGCCGCTCTTCATGCTGAACAATCTGGAAACGCTCGGCCGGCCTGTCCGTCTCGCCGGTACCGAAGCGGGAGGAGCCATCTCCGTCCCGGCGATCAAGGTTCGGGACTTCAATTTCACCAGTCTATCGGACGCTGTCTGACAATCGGCGACGGGCGACGGGCGGCGGGCGACGGCTAGAAGCGAGAACCCTCGGGATGCTCATCTCACCGCGAGATGCATCCCGAGGGTTCCCGTTGTTAAGCCGTCGCCCGCCGCCCGTCGCCCGTCCGCGGCAGTTAAGCGGCCAATCCGATCGGCCTCCAACTCACTGCATCAACAGCCTCCGACGGCACGAAGGCAAATCGAGCCGGGGGGAAGCCAGCAACACCGATCTCCAGCGTGTCGCCTTCCTGCACCGACACATGCTTGCTCACCAGCGAGAGGGCGTCGTTGAACGACTCGCTCTGAACGACTCCCGCCTGACGAATCTCGTCAGTGCTCTTGAGTGCAAATTCGAACCGGGTCATGACATCCTCCTTCGACGGAGGTCTATATGAAAACGCGCGGGGTTGCCACGCGACTGATCAGGTGAGCCGGCTCTACCCCCAACCCGGGGCTGCTTGCCTCGAACCGCGGCACGCGCCGATCTCGTCCTAGTTGGTATTACACCACTACCGCAACTTTGAGCCCGTACGGCCAGGCCGTTTGCAGGTTTCGTCTCCTACCTTAAGGTACCCTGCTTCCGGACGTTCGGACCTCGTTCCTTGGAATGACACAGCATCAACGTTCACACGGCCAGCTTCTTCCCACCTATGCGACACCCGTCGGCCGCCCGACGTTGGCTCTGTCTGTAACCCTCCATGTAGAAATACGTGGTCTCGTCCACGGATAGGACGCCGAGGCGGCCTGGCAGCGCCGCACGCGGTGGCGCCTGACGACGCGCGACGCGGCGTGACACCAGCGTACCCGCCACCTCGTTACGCGTGGTACGTCGTCGCGGTGCTGACCCTCGCCAACACCTCGGCGTTCGTCGACCGGCAGATCCTCGGCCTCCTTGTCGGTCCCATCCGCCGCGACCTGGGGATCTCCGACGCGCAGATGGGGATTCTCTACGGACTCGCGTTCGCGCTCTTCTACACCCTCCTCGGCATCCCGTTAGGCAGGGCAGCAGACCGCGCCAGCCGCCGCGCCATCATCGGTGCGGGGATCGCTGCCTGGAGCGTCATGACCGTGCTGTGCGGCGTCGCGCGGAGCTACGACCAGCTCCTGCTCGCGCGGTTCGGGGTCGCGATCGGTGAAGCGGCGCTCGCCGCACCGGCGCTCTCGCTGATCGCGGACTACTTCGTCCCGGAGCGGCGCGCCAGCGCGCTCAGCGTGTACGCGCTCGGTGTCTACCTCGGTGCGGGGCTCGCCAACCTCATCGGCGGTGCGCTCCTCAGTCGCCTCGGCGGCTCGGCGACGGTCGTCTGGCCGCTCCTCGGCGAGATGCGGCCGTGGCAGCAAGTGTTCGTCGTGGTCGGCGTACCAGGCATCCTGGTGGCGCTGCTCATGGCCACCGTTCGTGAACCCATTCGGCACGAAACCGGGCAGCGAGACTCCCGCCCGTTCGCCGTCGCCGAGGTCGTCGCGTACGTGCGCGCGAATGCCCGGGCATTCTCGTGTCACAGCGGCGGCTATGCGCTGTTCGCGCGCGTGAACTCCGCGACGGCGGCGTGGTTGCCGACGTTTCTCATCCGAACCTACGGGTGGACCGCGGCGCGGGCGGGAATCACGTTGGGCGCGATCACGAGCACCATCGGCGTCCTTGGTGTCGTGGCCGGCGGGCGCGTCGCCGATGCGATGCTGGCGCGCGGCTACACCGACGCCAAGCTGCGCGTGGGTATCATCGCGGCGCTCGGCAACATCGTGTGCGGCGCGGTCTACATCCTGTCGCCGAACGCGGCGCTCGCGGTCGCGGCGCTCGTTCCCTACAACTTCTTCGCGTCGTTCGCGTTCGGCGCGGCGGTAGCGGCCGTACAGGAGATCACGCCGAATCGCATGCGTGCGCAGGTTGGTGCGCTCTCCATGTCGGTGATCACGCTCGTGGGGCTCGGTCTCGGCCCGAGCCTGGTTGGCGTCCTCACGAGCGCGGTCTACGGGAGAGACGCGGCGGTCCGCGACTCACTGCTCTGGGTCACGCTCATCGGGCTGGCTGGCGCCGTCGCGCTGCTGGCCGCGGGCCTTGCGGCGTACCGACGCAGCGTCGTCTATCGCGCGGCCTGGACCGACCGCGTCAGTGCCAGCTGAAGACGCTCAGCACGTTCGAGAAATCGTCGGTCCACAGCGCGACCGACGACGTCGGCGGGAGCACGTGCCACCCAGGCTGTACCGCGAGCTGGGCGTGGTCGGTCGCTTTCCGCGAGAGCACCACCCAGCGTGAATCCATCTTGAACACCGCGCGCTGAGCTGGAGTGACCAATGTATCGGCGCCAACGATCCCCGCCAGCCTCGCGTCGCGCGCGATCTCGACCAGCACCGGCTCGAGGTTCAGGTAGCGGTTGCTGATGTGGAACGCGATCGAGCCACCGGGCGCGAGCTTTCGCAGATAGAGCTGCACCGCCTCACGCGTCATCAGATGCACCGGGATCGCGTCGGAGCTGAAGGCGTCGAGGATGATGAAGTCGTAGCTCGAGTCGGGCGCCTGCTGCAACGACAGCCGCGCGTCACCCAGCACGATCCGCTTCGCCGGCGGACAGTCGCGCAGGTAGGTGAAGTATTTCGGGTTGAACGCAATGCGCTCGATCAGCGGGTCGATCTCGTAGAACGTCCAGGTCTCGTTCGAGCGCCCGTAGCACGCGACCGTCCCCGTTCCCAGCCCGACGATCGCCACACGCCGGTTCGGGTTCTTTTGCATGAGCCACGTGAACGATTGGCCAAGCGGGCCGTCGCGGTGGTAGTACGTCAGCGGCTCGGTGGCGAGCTGCGGATAGATGCTCTGGCCGCCGTGGGTCGTCGTACCGTTCTGCAGCGCACGAGTCTTTGGGTACATCATGACGCGATACACGCCGAAGAAGCTCCGGCCCTTGAAGAGCAGCGTCTGGTCCGCGCCCCTGCCTAACGCCGCTCCGATGAAGATCGCCGCGACGCCCAGGGCAAAGCGAATGGGGTGCCGCTGGAAGCAGAGGACGACGATCGCGTAGCCGCCGAACGCCCAGACTGGCGCCTTGCCGCCCCACGACGGCGGCGGGAACCCCGAGCGCATGAGGACGACGATGGCAACGCACAACGCCGCCGGGAAAACCACGTCGGCCACACGCGCGAACCTGCCGCGCGCTGCGAGCGTCGGACGCAGGGCGGCCGCGAGGACGATTGCGATCGGGTACTCCACGACGGAGTCGAAGACCTGCGGCGCCACGATGACGTTGAAGATCCCGCCCAGCACGCCGCCCACAGACAGCCAGAGGTAGAACTCCGTGAGGTGGTCCACGGAGGGCCGGTCTTTGGCGAGCTCGCCGTGACACACGAGCGCCGTGAGGAAGAACGCCGCCAGGTGGGTCGGCGCGAGCGCCGTCACGCTACGCTGCATGAGGAGCGCGATCGCCACGGAAAGGATCAGCAGGAACGGCGGTTGCAGCCACACGGCGAAGGCGTGGCGGAAGATGACGACCTTCCGCGCGAACACGATCACGAACGTGAACAGGTAGATCGCGAGCGGCACGATCCAGAGCAGCGGGATCGCCGCCACGTCCGTTGACAGATACGTCGTGACCGCGAGCAGCATGCTCGATGGCACGAACGAAAGCAGCACCCAGCGCGTGCGTCGCCACACCGTGAGCCGCTCGGCAACGGCGTTCCGCGGGGCGACGTGCAGCGCGCCCAACGCATCGAGATCAGTGGCGATCGCGTCCGCGGACACGGCGCGAGGCATCACTCCGCTCGACGCGGGGGAACCGTGCAGCAGGCGACGCCGCACGACGAACGCGCAGGTCGCGATCAGTGCGGCGAGCACCACATACCCCGCGGTCCACAGGTGGCTCTGCTGCTCGAGTCGCAGCGTGGGCTCGATGAGGACGGGGTATGCGAGGAGCGCGACCATGCTCCCCAGGTTGCTCGCGGCGTACAGGAAATACGGATTCGCCGCCGACGGGTGGCCGGTCTCACTGAACCAGCGCTGCAGCAGGGGCGCGCCAGTGGACAGCATGAAGAACGGAGCGCCGAGCGATACGGCGAGCAAACCGGCCAGCCACCACACCGGCATTTCGGACCCGGTCGGCCGCCATCCCGATGCGACAGCCACCGGCAGCGTTAGGAACGTGAGCGCGAACAGCGCGATCTGCAGGATGGACTGCTTGCGGACGTCGAGCCATCGACTCGTGACGTGCGCGTAGAGATAGCCGCCGAGGAGCGCCGACTGGAAGAACAGCATGCACGTGTTCCACACGGCAGGCGTTCCGCCGAGCATCGGCAGCACCATCTTCGAGAACATTGGCTGCACCGCGAACAGCAACGCGGCGTTCACGAACAGCGTCATCGAGAACAACACGACGACGGCAGCGGAACGTGTGACGAGGCGACTCACGACCGGATGATATGACGCGGCGCGGATTTCGACAAAGCGGTCAGGCCATCATGTCCCACCATTTGCCGGCACGATACGTCGGCTTCGGTCCACCTCGCTTTCACGAGCATTACCTGCAGCCGTC
>JAJKIV010000256.1 GCA_021154285.1 Gemmatimonas sp.
CCTTACGCCGGCGACGACCAGTAGGCTCGCCGCGATTGCCACGATCCCGACGGACGGCGACCGGAACCACGTACGCTGCCGCGGGATTCCGGCGGCGGAGAGACTCGCCCGAACGAGATCGAGCTCGCGCCGGCAGGCGTCGCACGTCATAACGTGATCGAGCACCTCGAGCCGGACCGCTTCGCTCCCTGACCGCTCGGCGAGCGCCACGAGGGCTTCGGGTTCCGGATGCGAGCGTCGCGATCCGTCCGTGCGACCTTCGAGAACGCTGCCATACGCGAGGCGAAGTCGTTCGTCGTTCAAGTGCATTACGTGTTTCCCCCGCCGTCGATGCCCATGGCCCGTAGTCGCAGGCGAAGGTCCGCCAGCCCGCGGTACACGAGATTTCGCGCCTTTGCTTCCGTCCAACCCATCAACTCGCCGATTTCCGCGGTGCCGTAGCCGGCGAGATACATTCGCACGACTGGCCTCCGCGACGCCACGATCGACTGCAGTGCCTGTTCCACCCGCTCCCCGAGCTCTTTCAGCGACGCATCCCGTTCCGGCGTTGGCGGTGCTCGACGCGCACTGATTTCCGCGTCGTCCACCATGTCGAGCGAGTCGCCTCGGGCCGATCGCCGCCGACGGACGATGTCGATGGCCGCCGTGGTCGCCGCTCTGTAGAGATAGGACGGGCTGACAGCGTCGATCCTCTCATTAGTGCTCAACGCTCCCCACAGTCGGACGCGAACCTCCTGCGTGAGCTCGTCGAGGTCGGCGCTCGGAAGCCGGTAGCGGGCCCCGACGGTGCGAAGCACGCCGGAGTATCGCGTCATGATGGCCTCGAGCGCCCGTGACACCGTGTCAGACTGCGTCACGGTCATCTGATCGGCGGGCAGCGGGGTGACTGTAAAGCGGACACAAACGGATATTGCAACGGCAGATGCCGCCGTCGCCAGCGGAAGAGGATGCTGCGGGGCCCGGTTGTGACGCCGACGCTGCGGTCAGCGTGGGCGCGCGGGCGTCGTTGGGCTTTGGCTGAGCTGTCCGGTCCCGAGAGGCCGAGTGAGAGGGTCGCCCCAGAGTACGAGTGCTGCCCAGTCTCTGGCCGGCGCGCCGCCTCGCAGCGCCTCGAGCTTCGCCCCACGAAGTGCCGCCGCGGTCGATTCGCCGCGAGCGAGCCGCTGGTAGAACCGCCGAACGAGCGTGCGTTGCGCCTGGTCGTCGACTGCCCAGAGCGTTGCCGCGACGCCGCGTGCTCCTGCCTCGAGCAGCGGCGCGACCAGGCCACGCAATCCCTCGTCGCCGGCGTGGCCGCCGCTCACGGCCGTCGCGCACGCGGACAGGACCACGAGGTCGGCATCGAGCGACAGGGCGCTCAGCTCCTCCGGACGTACGATCCCGTCCTCGCCGCCGCCGGGTGCGAGCAGGAGCGCCGTGCCACGTAGCCCCGCTGGATCGACCACGGCGTGCGACGCGAAATGCAGAACAGACACGTCGGAGAGGGGCGTTCGCTTGAGCGCTGCTTCGCTCGCATCGCGGCCGATCTTCGCTACGGATCGCGGCGTCGTGCGCGCGACGTCCCGTGCCTCGGCGGCGGCTTCGGGGAGCGGAGGCAGCGTGTCCCATCGTGCCATGCCCGACTGGCGCGGACGCTCCGGCGCACCGAACGCCATCACGCCCCGCGCGCCGGAAACCGTTCGCGCCGGCGTATCCGCATCCGCGCCGAGTGACCGCCGACGGAGCGCCGCATACACCGAGGCGCTCGGCGCGTACGAGATGTCGAAGCGCTCGATCATCCGACGCCCGTCGGGGAGCTCGAGCACGTCGAACGGCAGCGTATTGAATGGTGCGCCAGGAACGATGACCAGCCGCGAGACGCCGGCGCCGAGCGCGGATGCGATCGGCGCGGCTATGACCGTGCCAAGGGCGCGCGCCTGCGGCCGTACATCAGTCTTCGCCTGCAGGCCGAGCACGAGTCGGCGGACCGGGTCCACGAGTGAATCGGCAGGCGGAAGAACGTAGGCCGATGTGCCGTCGCGCGTGAGCACGAGCGCGGTCGTCGGCTCGTTCCACGTACCGGTGTTGAAGTGCACCACTGCGGTGGACTCGGGGAGCGCCGCCTGTAGCTCGGCGAGCGTGACGGGCCGCGCGTAGACCTTGGTCAGCGCCGCTTCGCGAGCTTCCGGCCGATCCGAGCTCGGGTCGCGCAACGCCTCACGACGTGCCATCCCGTCGAGGAGCTCGCGAGCCTTGGTCCGCTCCGAGAAGTCGAACGCGGAGCTCGTGCGTCCTGCCCGGGCCAGTGTCGCCACGACGGTCGCGACGCCGACGTCCGGGTCGCCGTCGTCGCCGGCGAAGCCTAACGCCGCGAGGCGCTGTTCGCGGGTCTCGCGCGAGGCACGATAGCGCTCGAAGCGCGCCATTGCCGCGCGCAGCGACGCCTCGGCCGTGTCGAGCCGCCCGAGCAGGGCTTCCGCTTCCGCTCGGCGCGCGAGCTGAAGGTACGTCGGGGTTTCGCCGGCGCGCGCGGCCTCGCGTTGGGATCGGTCGAGCGCCTTCCGCGCATCGTTAGGCCGGCCGGTGCCAAGCGCGAGCAGGGCGTCGTAGTAGTCCAGGTCGACGTACTCCGCGGCGCGACCGCGCATTGTCGTGTCGCGCGCGAGTGCCAGCATTTCCGTCGCACGCGGCCAGTCGCGCCGCGCGAGCGCGTAGCGAAGGCGCTGGACGCGCGTGTCCAGCACCTGCGACGTATTGCCGGACTGTGCGAGCTGCGCTTCGGCGTCGCGGAGGAGTGAATCGGCGCCAGCCCAGTCTCTGACGGCCCATCTGACGGACGCCTCGGCCATCATGGCCGTCGCGGAGCCCCATCGGTCGCGCGCGGAGTCGAGGAGTATGCGTGAGCAAACGAGGTGACGTCGCGCTTCATTCCAGTCGTTGAGCCCCATCGCCACATAGCCGAGGTTCATCTCGGTCCAGCCCAGCGTGAGCTGGCCGGCGATGGTGCCGACGGCGAGTCCGGCGCGCAGGTCGCGCTCGGCGGCTCCGAGCTCGCCGCGAGAGCGAAGGAGATACCCGCGCCATTGGAGTGCCCCGGCGTATCCGACGAGGTCGCCGGCCTCCTTGAGCCGCCTAACGGCGCGTCCGAACAGGACTTCAGCGGAATCGGGCTGACGCACGCGATACAGTTCGCGCCCGAGGACGTTGTACGCGATGCCTTCGACGCGGGCCGCGTTCGCGCGTCGCGCGAGGATCAACGCGGAATCGGCGAGCGGACCGGCACCGGGCGTTCCGCGCGCGAGGACGAGCTGGGCGCGGTAGGCGAGGGCGAGCGCGCGGTCGGCGATATCGTTGATTGGGAGGACACGCGTTGCGCTGTCGAGCAGCCGGAGCCCCGCGTCGACGCCCTGCGTGCGTCCGCGTATCAGCGCGAGTCGCGTCATTGCGCCGCCTTCGGCGCTGCCGTCTCGCGCCATCGCTCCCTCGGATGCCGCCAGGGCGAACAGTGAGTCGGCGTCACGTATTCGCCATTGCTGCCCCGCCGAGAGCCCTGCCTCGATCCGTGCCCAGGCGGCGATGCTGTCGGGGCGAGCTCCCGGTCGTGTCAGGAGCGGAGCGATGAAGGAGTCGGCCGCGGCATAGTCGTACGCGAGTCGAGCGAACGACGCGACGCCAAGGCGGGCGAGGCGGTTGGAGGGATCACGACGAAGACGGGCGAGCCAATCCTGTCGTACGGCAGCGGCGCGATGGCCGGCAACAGCCTGCTCTGCGGCCAGGATGACAGCGCTCGGGCTGCGCGGGAGTGACGGCTGCTGCAAAGACGCGCTGGCGATGATGCCAACCAGCGCCGGTACGACGATGGCGCGAGGGGACGGCGAAGGCATGGACTGCTAACTATGGTAGGGCGTCGGTGTGGACGCTAGCCGCTCTTCGGGCGGCGGCTATCAGCCATCAGCCATCAGCTCAAACGGCGCGTCCCGATTCCCGATTCCCGATGATCAGATGCAGGTCTCCGAACTCATGCCAGAGGTATCGATTCTCGAGGGCGGAATGATAGGCCACGTCGATGTGGCGACGGCCAGCGACGGCTTCCAGCATCGCCAAATGAGACGCGCGCGGCTCGTGGAAGCCCGTTACCAAGGCATCGACTACGTGTACGCCGCGTTCCGGAGTGACGACGAGGTCGGTCCAGCCCTCGGCCGCGCTTACCGTGCCGTCCGCTGAAGCGACCGTTTCGAGCGCGCGAACGACGGTCGTACCCACGGCAACGACTCGGTGGTGACTGGCACGCGCTCGATTCACTGCGTCCGCGGTGCATCCGGTGACTCGAAAGCGCTCAGCGTAGGGCGACTCTCCGACTTCGAGGCTTGCCACACCCGTGTGCAGGATGATCGGGGCGACCGCCACGCCCTTCGACTGCAGGCGCATGATGATGTCCGCCGTGAACGGCCGGCCGGCCGATGGCATCTCGGCGCTGCCGGGCTCCGTGCCGAACATCGTCTGATACATGTAGAGCGGCCAGCGCTCGCGAACGTACCCATAGCGAATCGGCGCGCCGAACTCCTCTGCGTATGCCATGACGCCGCCGGGACAGGCGAGATCCGCTTCCCACAGTCGCACGGACGCGTTAGGCAGTCCCATGCGACGTTCGCCGAACGGCGCGAGCAGCGTCGCAGAACCGCCGCCGCGAAGCCGCACCCGCTCACCTGCGCGTGCATCGAGCAGTGGGCGCATCCCCTCGCTGGTCGACCGTCGAAGTTCGATAACCCAACGGTGATCACGGTCGGCGCTCCACGGGAGCGGCGACGAGAGATGCACAACAACGAGGTCGCCGGCGGTACCGTGCTCGGACCGCCACCCGTCGAGTGCCGCGTTGATGGTCGCGCTCGCGTTCACGACGAGCACATCACCAGGCGCAAGAAAGTCTGGCAGGTCTCGTGCGGTGGCGTGCCTAACAGCATCAGTGTCGGGATCGGACACGAGCAGGCGGACGCCATCGCGTGCGAACCCGCGAGCCTCCGGTGGCTCGCGCGCCAGGAGCTCCTCGGGGACCGAGAAGCCGAGTGCGTCGATCGCTCCGACCGACGCGCGCGGTCCGTGCTTCAGGCGAACCGCTGACGTCACGCCGCCACCGATGTGGTCGTTAGGCCGAGCGGCGCGAGCTCCGACGCGATATACCGGCCACTCGGCAGATCGCCCTCGAGCACGGCGACGAAGCCAGGCACTTTCGTCTCCGGCAGCGGCCGGTCGCTCACGTCCTCGCCGGGGTAGGCCGCCTGCTGCATGTCGGTGCACATGTCACCGGGATCCACCCAGTATACCCGAACGTCGGGATTCTCGGACGCCAGCACCGCGGACAGCTGCTCGAGCGCTGCCTTGCTCGCACCGTATCCGCCCCAGGTCGGATACGCGTTCACGGCTGCGTCGCTCGTGACGTTGATGATGCGTGCTCCCGTCTTGAGCTCGTCCTTGAGCTCCTGGATCACCGCCAGCGGAGCGAGCACGTTGGCGAGGAACACTTCGACCAGCGTCTCGAGCGGGTAGTCGAGCAGCGATGGCTGCGGGCTTGGGCCGAGTAGCCCGGCGTTGTTGATGATGGCGTCGAGGCCGGCGTGACCGCGGGCGAGCACGGCGAGCGCTTCGCGGTGCTTCGGGTCGATGACGTCTCCCGCGAGGGCAGCCACGTGCGTGTGTGTGGCCAGCTCATCGCGCACTGCACGCAGACGGTCTGCGTTGCGGGCGGTGAGAATGAGATTCCAACCGCGTGCGGCGAGCCCGCGTGCGAGGGCGAGCCCGAGCCCGCGTGAGGCGCCCGTGATGAGCGCGGTTCTTCCGTTGTTGATCGTCATGGTCAGGTCCGCTGATCGTTTGGGCCGGGGAGGGCGTGAATCGAACGATCATCGCAACGCCGCGCGCACGACATTGAGCGATCGTGCAGCCACACTCCTGTCCGAATGGACAGGGCGATGGTGCTGTCTTGCGCGAGGGTGGCCCCGACCGTACTATCACTGCAAGTTCGCTAGACGGAGTCCGCAGCATGTCACGAACGGCACTCGGCGAATTCGAGCATCATGTCATGCTCGCCCTCGTGCGCCTTGGCGGGCGGTCGCGCGGCGCGCCGATCGTCCTCGAGCTCGAGACAGCCACGCGACGTCCGGTGTCTCCGGCCGCGGTCTTCGTTGCCCTCCGCCGACTCGAGCAGCGTGGGTACGCGCGCTCATCGAAGCGGGAGGCACGACCGGGCGAGGGCGGGCGAGGGAGCCGCGAGTTTCAGATCACCGCGGCCGGCAAGGCGAAGCTCGCCGAATCGCGCCGGACGTTCGAGCGATTGTGGGGCACCGGGAACCCGGTGGCGGAGCCGTCGTGACGAGCGTCGGTACTCCGCGATTTTCCACCGCGGTGCTCAGGGCGCTTTTGCCCAACGCCGTGCGAGACGAGGCGCTCGACGAGCTCCGCGACGGCTATGTGCTCCGCGTCGCGCAGCACGGCCGTGCCGCCGCCAATCGCTGGTATCGCCGACAAGTCCCGGCCTTCGCGATCCGTGTCAGGGTGGCGATTTTCACGGGCGGCCCTCTCGCGCCGCCATCCGAACCTCAAGTCCGTGAACCCTCCCTCAGCGGGAGCGAGCGAATGACCACGATCCTGGCCGATCTGCGCTACGGCGCGCGCGCCATGGTGCGCAACCCGGCGTTCTCCGTGATCGCCGTCCTGACGTTGGCGTTAGGCATCGGAGCGAACGCCGCGATCTTCAGCGTCGTCCGGACGGTGCTGCTCCGGCCGCTGCCGTTCCCCGAGCCCGATCGCCTGGTGCAGGTCTGGGAGTCGCGACTCGACCGCGGCTGGAATCAGTCGTCGTTCACGCACGCGAACTTCTGGGACGTGCAGGACATGAACCGGTCGTTCTCCGCCATGGGCGCGATTACGTACGGATCGATCAACCTCGCCGCCAAGGACAACCCGGAACTGCTGAGCGTCGCGTACGTGACCGCGGGATTCCTGCGCGCGCTCGGTGTCACGCCGGTTGCCGGGCGGGTGTTCGCCGACGGGGAGGATCGCGTCGGCGCCGATCAGCGCATCGTCATCCTGAGCCATCGCCTGTGGACGACGCAGTTCGGTGGTGATCGGTCGATCGTCGGGCGCGACGTCACTCTTGGTGGACAGGCGTACCGCGTGATCGGCGTGCTTCCACCCGGGACGCCATGGCTGGACTCCGGCGATCTGTTCATGCCGCTCCGCCGCGGACCTAACGAGGACCGCGGGAGCTTCGAGCTGACGGCGATCGGACGGCTTGCGCGGGGCGTGACCATCACCGCGGCGCGATCAGACCTCAATCGTGTCGCCAGCCAGCTCGCCAGCCAGTACCCGGAGGCGAAGGGCATGGGCGTCACGATTCAGCCATCCGAGGGATGGGTCGCAAGCGATTCACTCAGACGTGCGCTGTGGGTGCTCATGTCAGCGGTCGGCTTCCTGCTGCTGATCGCCTGTGTGAACCTGGCGAACATGTTGCTCGCCCGCTCAACCGGCCGCATCCGCGAGCGCGCCATGCGGGCAGCCTTGGGCGCAACCCGTAGCCGTGTCGTTCAGACTGCCGTGGCGGAGTCGGCTCTCCTTGGCGTGCTTGGGGCGGCGATTGGCTTGGCTCTCGCCTTCGGTGTCGTGCGACTGCTCCGCGCGTTCGATCCGGGCGACATTCCGCGGCTGGCCGACGTCTCGATCGACGGTCCCGTGCTCGCCATCACGTTAGGTGCGGCGCTCGTCACGAGCATTGTCACGGGGCTGGCGCCGGCGCTGCGCACGCCGTATCACGACATCGTTGGGGCGCTCAGGGAGGGCGAGCGCAGCGTCGTCGGCAACCGGAGGACCGTCGGACTGCGCGGCGCACTCGTGAGCGTCGAGGTGGCGCTGTCCCTCATGCTGCTCGTGGGTGCCGGACTGCTGGTCAGGAGCTTCGGCGCGATTCTGGACGTGGATCGCGGATTCGAGACGGAGAACCGGGTCCTGTTCAACGTCACGTTCCCGAATCCACAGAACGACGCTGACGCTCAACGACTGAGCGTGCTTCGCACGCAGCTTCAGGCGCGACTCGAGGCGTTGCCACAGGTCAAGGACGCCGCCGCCGTGAGCATAGGGTTGCTGCGGGGCACCGGAACCGGCATGGGCTTCGCCGCACAGGACAAGCCGTCGCCCGCGAACGACGCGGTTCCGTGGGCCGCGTGGCGCCTGATCACGCCGAACTACTTCAAGACGTTAGGTGTGCCGATCCTCGCTGGCCGCGACTTCAATGCACAGGACGTCATCGGCAAACCGTGGCGGGTCGTGATCAGCCACCGGATTGCCGAGCGGCTGTGGCCGGGCGAGAGCGCGATCGGGCGACAGATCATCTTGTGGAAGGGCCAGAACGAGGGGGTGGCGGAGGTCGTCGGCATCGCGGGGGACATGCGTGACTGGGATCTCGCCGACCTGCCGTCGTTCACGGTGTACATCCCGTTCAACGGCGGCGGATGGAATCCGGCGACGTTCGTGGTGCACACCACGGCCGCCCCTACCACGCTGATCCCGACTGTGCGGTCGATACTGGCGGAGCTCGCGCCGTCGAGCCCCATCTCGAACGTGCGAACGGTCGACCAGCTCGTTGGTGAATCGGTGGCAGCGCGTCGCTTCACCATGCTACTGCTCGCGGCTCTCGCCGGCGTCGCACTGCTGCTCGCATTGGCTGGAGTGTATGGCGTGCTGTCCTATAGCGTATCGCGACGGAGAACCGAGATCGGCATGCGCATGGCACTCGGGGCCAGCAGATCGAGTGTGCTGCGTCTCGTGGTGTCGCAGGGAATGCGAGCGGTGATCATCGGGCTCATCGCGGGCGTGCTGGGCGCTCTCGGATTGTCCCGGTACATGGCGAGCCTGCTATTCGGCGTGACGCGTCTCGATGCGCCGACCTACGCCGGTGTGGCCATGCTGCTCACGGTGGCCGCGGTGCTTGCGTGCTATCTCCCGGCGAGAGACGCGATGAAGGTCGACGTGCTCACGGCATTGCGCGAGGAGTGAGCCGGGTCAGAGCTGAATGAGGCCCGCCTGTGCCGCGCGCGTAACCGCTTCGGTTCGATTGCCCACGCCGAGCTTCGCGAACACCGCGCTCACGTGAAACTTGACCGTTCGCTCGGAGATCCCGAGCTGGGCGGCGATCTGCTTGTTACCCAGGCCGTGCGCGACATGCTCCAACACGGTCCGCTCCCTCGGCGTTAGGCTTGGGGCCGTAACCGGCGCTGCCTCGCCACGCACTCGCCGCAGGACCGCCGAGGTGGCGAGTGGGGCGAGTAGGGAGCCGCCAGCGGCGACGATGCGCACAGCGGAGAAGACATCGGCGCGCGGGGCCCCCTTGAGGAGGTATCCGACCGCGCCAGCCTCCACCGCCGCGATGATGCGCTCGTCGGTGTCGAACACGGTGAACACGATGGCGCGCACGTGCGCACCGTCGGCGCGGAGTCGCCGGAGCACGCCGACGCCGTCGAGCAGCGGCATCTCCAGGTCGAGCAACAGGACATCGGGCCGTGAGGATGCGACGAGCGCCAAGGCGTCGCTCCCGGTTGCAGCGGTGCCGACGATCTCGAAGTCCGATTGTGTCTCGAGCATCGCCACGAGCCCATCGCGGACGACCGGATGATCGTCGGCCACCGCGACGCGAATTGTGTCAGACGCCCGTCCGGGGTCGCTCACCGCCGCTCCCGGCCGGCCCCGGCCGGCCTAACGATGTTCGGGATCGCGACCTGGATCGCGGTGCCGGCGTCAGGCCCGCTCTCGACCGTGAGTGTACCGCCGAGCAGCCGGGCGCGCTCGCGCATGCCAACCAGGCCGAAGCGGTCGCTCGGAACCTCCGTCGGCTCGAAGCCGGTACCGTCATCCTCCACGCGAAGCCGTATGCCACTGCCGAGGCGCGTTAGGCGAACAACGACTCGGCGGGCGGCCGCATGACGCATCGCATTGATCACGGCCTGCTGCGCGACCCGGTAGAGCCCACCTGCCACTGCCGGGGCTAGACCTGCATCCGCGTCAGGTTCGGCAACAATGACTACGGCAACGCGACCGGCGGACTGGGCTCCTGCGTCAGCCGCCATGAGCGCGAGCGCCTCTCGCAGCGTACGGCCCTCGAGTGGCGCTTCGCGAAGGTCCAGTACCGACGCCCGAGCCTCGTCGAGCGTCGAACGCGCGAGCACGAGCGCGCGCGCGACCGCCGCCTGCATTCGGGCATCGCCTTCGCGGTTCGTGCTCGCGAGCGAGTCCGCGACCTCGAGCTGTAACGTCAGGGCGGCCAGCGCCTGTGCGAGCGTGTCGTGAATCTCGCGGGCGAGTCGGTTGCGCTCCTCGGCGGCGAGAGCGCGCGCACTGGCTGCCTCGAGCCGACTCCGCTCGACTGCGAGGCTCACGAGCGCGCCCGCCGTCGTCAACAGGCTGAGCTCCGCGTCCGACAACACACGCCAGTCCCGGCTCGCCATGTTGAGCATGCCGAGGCGGCGGTCGCCGACGGCGAGGGGCACGCTCGCGTGGCACTGTAGTCGGCCAACCTCGTCGCCGCGGTCGTCGTCGCTCAGGAGCGCGAGGCGGCTGCACCACACGACGTTCACGTTGGCGGCCCCACGCAGGTCGCCGGCGCGAAAGGTCTTGAGACAATAACAGTCGCCGTGCATTGCATCGGGGTGATCGCGGAGTGCCGCGGGCAATGCACGCGCCGCCGCCAGGCGAGGCTCGTTTGACTCGTCGAGAAGCCACACCCAACCAGTCTCGAGGCCGAGCACGTCGGCCACCGTGGCCAACGCCGCCTCGAGCGACTCGGCGAGATCGGCGGGTCCACTGAGCGCCTGTGCGAGCGCCGTCAGCGTCGTCAGCTCGGCGGATACCGATGCCGACGGGCCGGCCGCGGGATCCGCGTTAGGTGCCCGCGCCACTCGTCTCCGCATCATCCCGGGCTCG
>JAJKIV010000257.1 GCA_021154285.1 Gemmatimonas sp.
GAATCCTCGCGCACCTGCTGCTGCAGCGCCTGATCGACCTCCACGATGACCTTGAGGTTTCGGGTGGTGTCGGCGTCGGGCGGCAGAAAATCAATCGAGGCAACCGTTCCGGCCAGTTGGCCCGCCACCGTGACCGTGCCGCCTACGCGCAAGCCATTCGCGCTCGGGAGCAGTACCACGAGCTTATATCGCTTCGAGAACAGGTTCGCCGCCTCGCCGAGCTTCACGACGGCGACGGTGAGAATCGCGAGGGCCAGCAGGATCATCCCGCCGACCTTGAGCTGCTCCCATG
The DNA here is from genome assembly GCA_021154285.1 of Gemmatimonas sp. Lineage (GTDB taxonomy): Bacteria > Gemmatimonadota > Gemmatimonadetes > Gemmatimonadales > Gemmatimonadaceae > JAJKIV01. The sequence continues at coordinate 293 of JAJKIV010000257.1, forward strand.
TGATGAAGGTGGCGCGCTTCATGGGTCAGAACCCTCCGAGGAAATCGCGGATGTATCGGTCATCGCTCGCGGCCATCTCTTCCGGCGTGCCAAAGAACCGGATCGTGCGATCGGCCAGGAGCGCAATGTGTGTGGCCATGCGGAACGCGGACCGGATGTCGTGCGAGACGACGATGCTCGTCACGTTGAGCTCGCGCTGCAGCTTCATGATCAGACGGGTGATCGTGCCCGTCGTGAGCGGGTCGAGGCCCGACGTCGGCTCGTCGTAGAGCATGATCTCGGCGTTGTTCGCCATGCCGCGTGCGATACCCACTCGCTTCTTCATACCGCCGGACAGCTCGGCCGGCAGCTTTTCGATGACTTCGTCGGGTGCGAGATCGACGAACTCGAGCTTCTCTTTCACGCGCGCTTCGATTTCGTCGTCGCTCAAGTCCGTGTGCTCGCGGAGTGGGTAGGCGACGTTCTCGAACACCGTCATGGAGTCGAAGAGCGCCGCGCTCTGAAACACCATTCCCATCTGCTGGCGGACGTCCAGCGCTTCCGTGAACGAAAGCGGGGCGATGTCCTTCCCCTTCACGTACACGCGGCCATTGTCCGGTTGGAGCAGCCGCAGAATGAGCTTGAGCGTCGTCGACTTTCCTGTTCCCGATTCGCCGACGATGACGAGCGTTTCCCCCGGGAACGCGGCGAACGAGACATCCTCGAGAATCGGGCGGTCGAACGCGAGGTCTACGCGCTCGAGCTCGATGAGCGCACCACGCAGCGGGCCCGGATCTTCGGGTCGAGGACGCTCGTCGCCCGTATCGTCTTTCGACAGCTCGTCCTTGATCGCTGTGCGAACGCGCTCTTCCTGCCTGCGGCGGATGATGTCGTCGGCGCGTCGCTCCCGGCCTTCGGCGACGTCCACCGGGTCGGCTGACGTGTCGGGGTCCGTCGACGCGTTAGGGTCGGCCGGCGCCCCGCGGTCACGATCGCTCACGGCGCCACCAGCAGCGAGAGCAGGAGCTGCGTGAGAAAGTAGTCGAGCACGAGAATCAGGATGCTCGACGTCACGACCGTGCGCGTCGTGCTGACGCCGACGCCCTCCGTGCCGCCCGATGTGTTGAGGCCGAAGAAGCAGGCGGTGATGGAGATGACGGCGCCGAACACGAGCGGCTTGGTGAGCCCCTGCACGAAATCGTTCGGGATGAAACGGAACAGGAACCCGTCCGACGCGATCTGTTCCCACACGGTGCGCCAGTACAGGCTCGTCGGCACATCGAGGTAGAACTGCGCGATGAGGTTCCCGCCGACGATACCCACGAAGTCGTTGATGATCGTGAGCGTCGGCAACATGATCAGCGACGCGAGCACGCGCGGCGTGACGAGCTTCTTGATCGGATCGGTGCCGAGCGTGTTCAGCGCGTCGATCTGCTCGGTGACCTTCATCGAGCCGAGCTGCGCGGCGATGCCCGAACCCACGCGACCGGCCACCATGAGGCCGGCGAGCACGGGTCCGAGCTCGCGAATCATGGATGCTGAAACAAGGCGCCCCATGTACATCGAGGCGCCGAACGTTTGCAGCTGGACCGCCGATTGTAGCGCCAACACCATCCCGGTGAAGAATCCGGTGAGCAGAACGATCCCGAGTGATTGCACTCCGATCGCGTCCATCTGCTGCACGAGATCGCCGCCGTAGAACGGGCGGGCGAAGATGAAACGCAAAGCATTCCACGCCAGGATGAAGTAGTCCTGTAGGGAATGAAGCTTTCGTTTCGCAGCGTCGTTGAGTCGGTTAAGAAGCGGAGGCAAGAGGCGGAATTGCGTGGGACGGTCGTCGAAACCGTGCCGCGTTTTTGCAAGCCTGGTGAAGGCAAGGCTTATGCCGCCTGTAGATGGGGTCGTTGACCGTGGGCGCCGGGAGCGTCTAGCTTGCGGCCGATGACCGCAGCTCTACCGAAGTCGCCGGCGACGCTGATCGCCCGATCCCGCCTGGATGCCCTGCTCGATGGCGCCCGCGGCCGCCGCGTAGCGATCGTCGGTGACGCGATGCTCGACGTCTACCTTCGAGGAGATGTGGAGCGCATCTCGCCGGAGGCACCAGTACCGGTCGTTCGCGTTCGATCGCGGACGCTCGCCCTCGGCGGGGCGGCGAACGTTGCGCAGAACGTGGCGGCCGCGGGTGCGTCGTGCGCGCTCGTCGCGGCGGTGGGCGCCGACGATCTCGCCGGACGAACACTCTGTGACGAGCTCGAACGCATCCAGGGCGACTCGGACTCGCTCGTACGCGTCGCTCGGCCCACCACGACGAAAACTCGCGTGCTTGCGCGGGCGCAGCAGGTCGTCCGGTTCGACGAGGAGGATGACGGCGACCTGACTGGCGATGATGTCGAGCGCGTGCTCGCGGCGGTTTCGGCCGCGGTGTCTCGCGCTGACGCGCTCGTGCTCGAGGACTACAACAAGGGCGTACTGGTGCCGAGCGTGATCGAAGGCGCCATCCGCGTCGCGCGCTCACGCGGCATCCCGATCATCGTCGATCCGAAGTACCGAAATTTCTTTTCGTATCGCGGCGCGACCGTGTTCAAGCCAAACCGTCGCGAGCTCGAGGCCGCGATGGGAGCGGCGGTCGATCTCGATCATCCCGAGGCGCTGCCGGTAACGTTCGAGCGGCTGGGCGTCGAGCACCTGCTGCTCACGCTCGGTGAGCGCGGGATGGCGCTGATCGCGGCGGATGGCGTGGTAAAACGCATCCCGACCACTGCGCGCGATGTGTACGACGTCGTAGGCGCGGGCGACACGGTGACGGCCTATCTCGCGACGTCGCTCGCCGCGGGCGCGAGCGCCTACGAGGCGGCAGTCGTGGCGAACTACGCGGCCGGTGTGGAGGTCGGGAAGCTCGGCGCCGCGACGGTGACTCCAGAAGAGATTCGCGAAGCGTACGAAGACCATCTAGGGAATCGCGAATAGGGAATCGGGAATCAAGAGCCCACTGATTCCCGATTCCCTATTCCCTATTCCCGACGCATCTTCTCAGCGCGGGCCCTTAGCTCAGCCGGTTAGAGCAGCGGACTCATAATCCGACGGTCGTGGGTTCGAGCCCCACAGGGCCCATACGGGGCGATGTCGGCGCATTGGGAGGGGTGGTCTCAGGCGCCGATGCCCGTTACTCTTACGCCTCGCTCGCCAACGATCTTGAATCGTCGCGAGCGACATGCAGGTCGCGTAGCTCAGCTGGTTAGAGCGCTGGTCTCACATACCAGAGGTCCGGGGTTCGAGTCCCTGCGCGACCACTCAGACTCGTTCACCGCGGCCGCGTCGGGATATCCCGACGCGGCCGTGAGCGTTTGGATCGCATGCTCAGGCGTTGGGCACAGAACCTGAATGTCGACCTGAACGAATGCGTCCCAGCCAGCTCCTCCGGCCACGCTACGTTGCCGATCGCGTACGCCTGGCCGTGCATCAGCACATGCACCCCGAGGCGCCTTGGCTCACTGCCGAGGCGACGTCGATGCTCGCGCATTGGCTCGAGCGCGATCACGTCGGGATCGAATGGGGATCCGGCCGGAGCACGCTCTGGTTCGCGGCGCGCGTCGGTCGCCTGCTCAGCGTCGAGCATCACGCCGGTTGGCACGAGTCCGTATCGTCGGAGCTCGCAGCGCGCGGGATGACGAACGTCGAGTACCGCTTGTGTCCGTGCGAGCCGGAGCGCGTCGAAACGCCGGATTGGATCGCCACCATGTTCGCGTCCGATTATGTGCGAGCGGCGGATGTGTTCGAACCGCACACGCTCGACTTCGCGCTCGTGGACGGCGTGTATCGCAGCGCGTGCGCGCTCGCCGTGCTGCCGAAGCTCCGGCGCGGCGCGCTCCTCATCGTCGACAATGTGAACTGGTTCCTGCCGTCGGCGAGTCGCGCGCCGAGCTCTCGTGGCGTGGCGGATTCGCCGCTCTCTCCGACGTGGGAGCGGTTCGCGAGAGCGGTCTCGGGATGGGAGATGCGATGGACGGAAAACGGCGTGGCGGACACCGCGATCTGGACGGCGCCGTGAGGTGTGGGATGCGGGATAAGGGATGCGGGATGCGCGAGGGCTAAAGGCGAAAATGGGCTGGAAGCACACGCTCGCGACCGGGGTGTTCTCCCGACAGTTCGTCCAGGCGCTCAAGAGCGAGGCGCGGGTCCAGGGCGCCCGGCTGCGCTGCCTAACGCCGTCGAATCGGCGGCGGCTGCACGCGCTCCGCCACGCGCGCGGGCTGTCGCTCAACCTTGGCGCCGGCTTTCACCAGCGCGACGGCTGGACGCCCATCGATCTCATGGTCGACCCGCCAGGCGGGTTACGGTGGGACGTGCGCTGGGGACTCCCGTTGGAGGCGGCGAGCGTCGCCCGCATTCACTGCGAGCACTTCTTCGAGCACCTGCGGTTTCCCGACGAGGTCATGCCCGCGCTCGTCGAATGCTTCCGCGTACTGGAGCCCGGCGGCGAGCTGCGCATCATCGTGCCCGACGCCGCGCGCTACATCCACGCGTACGCCCACGGCGACGCCCGGTTTTTCGACGCCATGCGGGAGCTCGGCGGCGCGGCTGTCCCGTTCGAGACCGATATCGAGATCGTCAACCAGGCGTTCCGCATGGGCGGCGATCACCAGTTCGCGTGGGATTTCCTCGTGATGCGGCGGCGCCTGGAGGCCGTGGGCTTCGAGCGGGTCGAGGAGACCGGTTACGATCCGGCGCGATTCATCGATCAGGGTGAGGAGTGGCGCCGCAGGGAATCGCTCTACGTTGCGGCGTACAAACCGCGTGCCGATCAAGGGGTCAGAGCCCTTGAAACGAACACCGTTGAAAATCAACCACTTGGCGTTTCAAGGGCTCTGACCCCTTGATCCCGAGCTTTCAAGGGCTCTGACCCCTTGAAACGCCTCTCGTGGCGCCTAACGCCTCGCGCTCGGCGAGCGCCATGTCGCCCTCGACCATCAATTTCACGAGCTCCTTGAAGCTCGTGCGCGGTGTCCAGCCGAACGTCTCCCGCGCCTTCGCCGAATCCCCCAGCAGCACGTTGACCTCGGCCGGCCGGAAATAGCGCGGATCGATCTCCACGTAGTCGCGCCAGTCCATGTCGAGGCAGGTAGCGGCCTCGTTGAGGAACTCACCCACCGACCGGGTCTCACCGGTCGCGATCACGTAATCGTCCGCCGCGTCCTGCTGGAGCATCAGCCACATGGCTTCGACGTAGTCGCCCGCGAATCCCCAGTCGCGCTGCGCGTCCAGGTTGCCGAGATACAGCTTGTCCTGGAGGCCCAGCTTGATCCGCGTTAGGCCCCGCGTGATCTTGCGCGTGACGAACGTCTCGCCGCGACGCGGGCTCTCGTGATTGAACAGGATGCCGCACGACGCGTGCAGCCCGTAGCTCTCGCGATAGTTCACCGTGGCGTAGTGTGCGAACACCTTCGCGCAGGCGTACGGCGACCGCGGATAGAACGGCGTGCGCTCCGTCTGCGGCGTCTCGACGACCTTGCCGTACATCTCGCTCGACGACGCCTGATAGAATCGCGGCGACATCCCGAGGTTGCGCATAGCCTCGAGCAGCCGAAGCGTGCCGACCGCCGTGACCTCGACGGTGTACTCCGGCACCTCGAAGCTCACGCGAACGTGGCTCTGAGCGCCGAGGTTGTAGACCTCATCGGGCTCCACGGTGGCGAGCACACGCTGGAGCGACGACGCGTCGTTCAGATCGCCGTAGTGCAACCGGAGACGTTCGTCCGGCTCGTGCGGGTCTGCGTAGATGTGCTCGATGCGCGCGGTGCTGAAAGAGCTCGTTCGCCGGATGATGCCATGAACCTCGTACCCCTTCGCGAGCAGGAATTCGGCGAGATACGAACCGTCCTGCCCGGTGACTCCGGTGATCAGCGCTTTCGGCATGTAGGTGAAGCGAGAGAATTAGGAACGCGTCGAGCCACGAGGCGCTAAAAGTGAGTTGGGCCGCACCTCGATACAAGCCGCGTCCTGCTCCACGCGCGATGGCGCTCCCCAGGCCGATCGCACGATACTCTCGAAGGCCGAGCAGCTCAGACGGTGATCGTAGCGCTCGACGTAGGCGCAGCGCGCACGAGCGCCGAGCTCCTCGCGCGCCGATCGCACGTCGGCCCACCCCTGCAGCACCTCCGCGATCTTCCGGCCGGCCACCGCGTCCCCTGCCTCCGAGGGATCGATCACCACGCCGCAGCGCACGTCGCGGATGGCATCAGCCGTCTCGCACCGATCCGGTCCGACGAACAGAATCGGTCGCGCCGACGCCATGGCCCCATACAGCTTGCTCGGCACCGAGATGCCGACGAACTGCGAACGCAGCGAGATGAGATGCACGTCCGCGATCGAGAGCGAGTAGCGGAGGAAATCGCGCGGGAAATAATCGTGGTACGCAAAGTTATGCACGCACTCGCGACGCGCGAACGCCTCGACCTCCCGCCGCCGCGGCCCGTCGCCAACGAACAGGAAGAAGATCTTCGGATCGTCACGAAGCTGCCGCATGGCCTCGAAGATCGCGCCGAAGTCGTGAACGATGCCCGCATTCCCCGAGTACATCACGACGAATCGATCTTCGAGACCGAGGCGCCTCGTTAGGGGATTCGCGCCGTTCGACGGCGGCAATTCGAGGCGCCCACCCCAAATGTTCACCGTGTGGGATTTGGCGATACTGACACCCTTTTGCAGCACGCGATCTCGCATATACGCGCCGAGATCCACGACGAAATCCGCGCCGCGGTAGGCGCGCGCATCGAGCGACGCGAGCATGCGTCCGGCGAGAGAACGTTTCGCTAGCATGCCCGCCGCGATCTCGGCCTCCGGGTGGAGGTCCATTGACCAGATCCCGTAGCGCTGGCCGCGAAGCGCGCGCGCAATGCGCCCGACGAGCGCGATGAGCGGCGGTGTCGTGAGGAAGACCACGCCATCGTAGCGGGGACCGAAAAGCAGTCGCGCGAGCACCGCGAGATAGAACGACGCGTAGTCGACCACTCGACCCAGGTGGGTGCGGCGACCGAAGTGTGTCGTGGCGACGCGGCGCACGTGCACGCCGTTTCTGATTTCGCGCGCGGGCGCTTCCACCTGCCCGGCGTCGTAGCGCGCGTGTCCAGCGAGGACGTCGACGTGGTATCCGACATCCACCAGATATTCCGCCAGGTCGGCAAGGCACTGCCCAGTGGCGGCGACGTCAGGTGCGTAGTGCTGATTTACGAGGAGCAGCGAGGCTCCATCGGGGTGATCCATCGTCGCATCATCGCGCGGGTCGCCGCGACGAAAATGCACGTCCTGCGCCACCCTCGGTACGCTCACCGCGCGACTCCGAGCGCGGCCGTGTGCTCGGCCGGTTGACGCCGGATCACTGCGTTGTGCAGGACGATCGCGTCCATGCGCGTTCGCATGAAACAGTCGAGTGCCTGCTCCGGCGTGTCCACAATCGGCTCGTTCTCGTTGAAGCTGGTGTTGAGCACGACAGGCACACCGGTGAGTTTCTCAAACTCCTTGATCAGGGCGTAGTAGGTCGGATTCGTTCGGGCGCTCACCGTTTGGAGCCGACCGCTTCCATCGACGTGGGTCACGGCCGGAATCACGCCGCGCTTGTTGGAGCGCACCGGATACACCTGCTGCATGAACGGGTCTGGAGCCGCGTCGTCGAAGTAGTCGTGCAGCGCCTCTTCGGCGATCGATGGCGCGAACGGGCGGAACCGTTCTCGGAACTTGATCTTCGTATTGATCAGCTCACGAACGTCGCTGCGACGCGGGTCGGCGAGAATGCTGCGGTTCCCAAGCGCGCGCGCACCCCATTCCATGCGGCCCTGATACCAGCCGACGACGTGACCCGTCGCGACGAGCGACGCCGCAACGCGCGCCGCGTCTGCGCTCGTTGGACACCTCTCGATGTCGTACTCCCAGTGGTCGTCGCGATCGGGAACTGACGCCAACACGCGCTCGACGTCGTGCGATGTGCCCCAGTACGCGTGCTCCATGACGAACGCGCGCTCATGGCGGAGCGTCTCGTGCCACACGTAGCACGCCGCGCCGAGCGCAGTGCCATTGTCGCCGGCGGCCGGCTGGATGTACACCGACGTGAACGGCGTGCGCTGTCGCACCTTGCCGTTGGCGACGCTGTTCATGGCGCAGCCGCCGGCGAGGCAGACCGCGTCCTGGCGGGTCTGCTCCCACAGGCCGTTGAGGACGTGCATCGCGCAGTCCTCGTAGACGACCTGTAGCGAGTGCGCGATGTCCTCCTCACGCGCGGTCAGCGGCGCGGATGGCTCGCGAGCTGGCCCAAGCAGCTGCGTTAGGCGGTCGCTGTACACGCGGCCGAGCGTCGGGTAGCCGTCGTCCCACTCCATCTCGACGCCGTCAGACCAGTGGCGAAAGTAGTCGAGCGACAGCTCGAACTTTCCGCCATCGGTGAGCCTGACGAGCTGCCGCACGGCGTCCACGTGCCGTGGCCGGCCGTACGGTGCAAGGCCCATCACCTTGAACTCGTCGCCGTAGCCGTGGAAGCCGAGGAACTGGGTGACGGCGGTGTACATGAGCCCGAGCGAGTGCGGGAAGTACACCTTGTCGAGAACTTCCAGTTGGTGTCGCGAGCCGATTGCGAACGACGTGCTCACGAAATCGCCGAACCCGTCGATCGCGCAGCACGCGGCCGACGCGAACGGCGAGACGAAGAACGCGCTCGCGAGGTGCGCCGGGTGGTGCTCGACGTAGTGGATGGTTGGTAGATCGTCGCGCGGCACGCCTAACGCAGTGGCGAGCGGACCATGGAGGTCCCGCACCTTCCCCGCGTTTCGCATGCGATCGAGCACCAGGCGCGGGTCGGGACGATGCCTGATCGTGAACAGTCCCTTGCGCAGCAGGTTGGCCTTGGGGTCCCGGCTCACGGCGACATGCCGCACATCCTGCCCGCGAATCCCCGCCATCTCGAGCACGCTCCGGATCGCGAGCGTCGGGAAACCTGCCCAATGCTTGATGCGGCGGAACCGCTCCTCTTCCACCGCGGCGACGAGCTGTCCATCACGCAGGAGCGCGGCGGAGACGTCCCCGTGGTACGCGTTGATTCCCAGCACGTACGTCGCCATTCCTTCACTCCTTCGCCGCGGCGGCCCTCCCCTCCCCCCGGCGGACGCGGCGCTCGAGAATCAGCGCATCGACCAGGAACCGGAACCAGAAGCCCTGCAGCACGTGGAACACGAGCCCGGCGCGCCCGTCCAGGAAGCCGAGCCTAACGACATAGCGATACAGGAAGTACGCGGCGGGCCTGACGAAGAGCGGCAGCCGCGCGTACCAGTCTCGCAACCAGCGACGCCGTTCGATGGCGTTGTCGGTCGTGAGCTTCCCACGAATTCGTCCAACCGCGTCGGGCGGGGCTTCGTGCTCCGCCGCCTCGAGCTGCGACCACCGCAGATGGCGAGCCGTGAACGTGGCCAGGTCGGGCGTCAGCGTGTCGATGAGATCGCCTTGCAGCTTTTGGACCGCGCCGGACACGTAGAAATGCTGGTCGTAGAGGCGATCCTCGCAGCGCCCCGCGCCCGTACGCATGAGACGGAGATGCCATGCGGGATAGTGCCCCCCGTGTCGGATCCAACGGCCCATGAACATCGTGCGGCGCGACACGAGGAAGCCGTCGATCTTCGCGAGTGACGATCCGTCTCGAGCGAGCACGGCCGTGATGGCTTCGCGCAGCTCGCCTGTTATGCGCTCATCCGCATCGATGTGCAGCGTCCACGGCGCGGTGATCGGGAGGTGGTCGATTGCCCAGTTCCGCTGCGCACCGTAATGCTCGAACGGATGCTGCAGCACGGTCGCGCCCGCTTCTCGCGCAATCGCGATCGTGGCGTCCGTGCTTCCCGAGTCCACAACGAAGATCTCGTGCACCCACCCGGCGAGCGACGCCAGGCAGTCCGGCAGATTCCGCTCCTCGTTGTACGTGAGCACCACGGCAGCGACGGGCGCCACGCGAGCGTTGCTGCGGGCGTCGCGCACGCTGGCCGACGCGGCGCGCTCAGGGGCTCCCACGGTTGGCGCGCTCATGCTCGACGCCCCTCATGGTGCCGATGGGCAGCGGCCAACTCCTCGTACAGCGCCACGAGTCGCCTGCACGTCGTATCCCACGACAGCTCGCGAGACGCATGCTGCCACGCGCGATCGCCCATCTCGAGCAGCGTCGCGCGGTGTTCCGACGCCCACACGAGCGCGGATGCCAACGCGTTTTCGGTCGGTTCGGTGACTACGCCGGCGCCGGCAGCGTGAACGTCACGCGCGAGCGCTACGTCGCGCGTAACGATGGCAGGAAGTCCCGTTGCCATCGCTTCGGCGACCGCGAGACCGAAGTTTTCGTGCGCTGACGGTAGCACGAAGCAGTCGGCCTCCTCGAACGCTCGCGCCTTGGCTGTCCCCGCGACGTGACCTGCGAACGAGACGACATCGCGCAGCCCGAGCTGGTCGGCCAAGTCGGCAAGCTGTTCGCGATAGCCCGGCTCACCGTCGCCTGCGACCGTGAGCTCGATCCGACGTGACGCGTTCCTCGCGGCCGCAAGCGCTCGCAGAAGCACCGGGACGTTTTTCTTCTCGTGCAAGCGAGACAGGAACAGCAGCCGTAGTGGCCCGCTGCCGGTCGCCGCGCGCCCGCGTCGCACCGGTCGCGCGCCAACATCCACGCCCAGCGGAATGACGCGCGCGCGGTCGCCGTAGCCGAGCCGCGCGACATCGTCGGCTTCGGCGTCGGAGGTGACGTGGATGGCGGACGCCATCGCGAGGTGCGAGCGCTCGAGCAGCGCGTAATACGGGCGCTTCTTCCACCGTCGGTGCCCGAGACTCCAGTCGCTCAGCGTGCCTAACGGCCGAAGGACATAGGGCACGGGCACGCGCGCCGCCGCCCGACACCCCGGGATCGTCGCGTAGGAAAAGAGCGCATGGACGTGGACGACGTCGTACGAACCGGCGTTGGCCCACAGCCAGCGCGTCATCGGCCAGGAAAACTTCCACGATCCCGGAACGGAGCGCGCGAAGTAGCGAAACACGACGCCGTCGTCGATCACCGGCGTGTCCACCGGCACGTCGAGCGAGCGCGCCCCCGCGGCGTTCGTGGTTGCCACTGTGACATCGACGCCGCGTCGCACCAACCCACGGGCAATCGCGCGCACGGCGACGTTCGGGCCGCCGTCCACCGACGCCGCCGACGGGATTACGTGCAGGACTCTCACGGCGCGGCCGCCTCCGTTACCTCCGGCTCCGACTCGTCGACGGTCCCGATGCCGTGCGCCGCCGCCCAGCGCAGGAGCGCGAACAGGGCCCACGGGCGCGACCACGTCACGCCCGCCCGCCCGCGAATGAACGCGGACCAGACCGCACGGACCTCGTTGGGGTTGAGGCCGAGGGATCGGACCCGGTCGGCGTCACCTAACGTGGCGGTGACCTCGGCGGCCAGCGCGCCATGCAGCCAGCTCGCGAACGGCAGCACGAACCCCTGCTTGGGCCGGTCCCACACGTCCGCCGGCAGCAGATCGTCCGTCGCATCGACGAGCAGCGGCTTCGTCACACCGCGCGACAGCTTGAGGGCGTCATCCGCCTGGAACGCCGCGCTGATCACGTCGCGGTCGAGGAACGGGACGCGCAGCTCCAGCGCATGCGCCATGCTGAACACGTCCGAGTCGCGAAGCAGCGTGTTGCGCATGTAGCCGGTGAGCTCGCGCCACGACACCTGACGCAGCACACTCAAGTCGCGCGGCGCGCCCTCGGTGGCCAGGGCCCGAGCCCCGCATAACTCGCCGACCTGCCGGCTCCCGAACAACGTCCGCGACGCGAGGTAGGCGGCATCGCCGGGGAGGCCGCTGCGGAGACCGAGCGCCACCTTGGCGCCACGCACACCACCCATGCTGGCAACGATGCGCGCTGCGATCCGACGGGCCGGCACCGGAATGCGCGCATAACGCGCCAGCGTCCGGGCGCGGCGAAAGCTCGGATAGCCGGCGAAAAGCTCGTCGCCTCCGAGGCCCGAGAGCACCACCTTGGTACCGTGGGCGCGCACCGCCTCGCTCACCACGTAGGTGTTGATCCCGTCGAGCGTGGGTTGATCCATGGCAGCGAAGGCACGCGGAAGCGCCGCGAGCAGGTCTTCGTCGCCTAACGGGATGAGGTGATGATGAATGCCGTGCCGCCGGGCTAGTTTGCGCGCGACGGCGCTTTCATCAAAGCGCGAGTCGGAGAACGACACGGTAAACCCGTCGAGCGTCGTGCCGGACCGGCGAGCGGCGAGCGCGGCGATGACGGACGAATCAATGCCGCCCGACAGGAACAGCGCCACCGGCACATCGCTCACGAGATGGCGGTCGATCGACCGCTCGAGGGACGCGCGGACCAACTCCACGGCGGTCGCGCGATCCGATACGAGATCCTGCTCCGCGCCAGGCTGTACGAGCGGTACGCGCGCGACCTCCTTGAACGTCGCGTTGGTGGCGTCGAAGCACTTGACCGAGCCGGCCGGCAGCGCTCGGACGTCGGAGATGATCGTCTCGGGCTCTGGCACCGATCCGAACGTCAGATATCCCGCCAGCGCGCGTGAGTCGATCTGCGCCGGAACGACCTGCGACGCGAGTATCCCTCGCACTTCACTCGCCACCAGGATGCCTCGCCCTACGACCGCATAGTAGAGCGGCTTGATACCGACCGGGTCGCGGGCCAGGTACAGCGAGCGATTCCACTCGTCCCACAAGGCGAACGCAAACATCCCGTCGAGCCGCTGGACGAACGCCGGCCCGAAGCGCAGCCAGCCTTCGAGCAGGACCGCAGTATCGCCATCGCTCGTGAACCGCGCACCGGACCGCTCCAGCTCGGCGCGCAACGCGCGGAAGTTGTAGATCTCGCCGTTGAACGCGATGACGTAGCGTCCGTTGGACGACACCATGGGTTGGTGGCCGGCCGGCGTCAGATCCAGGATCGACAAGCGCCGGTGTGCCATGGCGCCTAACGGGACGCCATCGCGTCCCGAAAGACGCCGCATCCCGTCATCGTCCGGGCCGCGGTGCGCGAGCGCCCGCGACATGCTCGCGACTACGCGATCGGGGTCACGAACGCCGATGGCCGACGCGATGCCGCACACGTTCTATCGCTCCCGCGTCGGCGCCGGAAACGCGCGCGCCAGAATCCCGCCGAGACGCGCGCGAAACCGCGGGTAGCTGAACGTGTTCTCGAAGCGCCGCTGCCCTGCCTCGCCCATTCGCTTCCGCATCGGCTCGTCGGTAAGCAGTCGTGCGATGGCGCCGGCAATGGCGTCGGGCTCCTGCTGCGGCACGAGCAGTCCTGTTTCGCCGTCCACAATAACATCACCGGCCGCGTCGTCACGCGACCCGAGACACGGAAGCCCCAGGCGCATGGCCTGCAGGTACACGAGGCCGAAGCCCTCGCCGCGACTCGGCATCGCGAAGGCCGCCGCATGCCGCATGACTCCACGCACCGCCGCGTCGGACAGAAAGCCCGGGAAGTGCACGCTTCGTCCGAGGCTGAGCGCGGCTGCTTTCGTGCGCAGACGGTCGACGTCATCCCCCCGACCAACCATCACGAGCGTCGCATCGGGGACCTCCGCGACCACGCGCGGCCACGCGAGGAGGAGTTGGTCGTGGCCTTTGTAGCGCTCGGTGCTCGCCATGCGTCCAACTATCACGATCGCGTGCGGCCCGTAGTCGACGCGCACGTCAGCCGGCACGCGGTCCGGCGTCTCATCGTCAGGCAACAGCGACAAAAGACACGTATCGATCGGCGGCAGATCCGGATGCGCGATGGCGACGCGGCGCGCCGTGTGTGGCGAGATGGCGATCCGCACTCGTGCGTTGTGAAGCGCTGCACGACGCGCCGGATCCAGCGTCGCGCTCCACGCCTCAATGCCGTTGATGAAGACGGCATACGGGCGACGGAACGAACGCGGCACCCTGAGCTGCGCCCTGGCAATTCCCACGTGCGTGAACACGACCCAGTTCGCGCGATGGAGGCTCTGTAGGCGCAGCAGCGTCGTGAAGAACCGCACCCGGGCTCGCAGTGCCACCGGCTGCGCTCCACCGACACCCAGCTCGATGACCCGCGCGTCGTTGCCAGCGAGGTCGGACATCGCCCGATGGAGGAGGCGCGCTTCGTACGCAATGCCGTCGCCGGACCGCGAGAGCGTTGCGGTTGCGAGGAGGCCGCGTGGCGCGATGCGCGCTTCTCCCGCGTCACTTGGCGCGGCGAGCGGCATGAGGAGGCCGTTCTTGATCATGGCCATCTCGCCATGGCGCCTAACGTGGATGGATCGGCCGCGAGCCACGAACGGCGCGCACGCCGCGTGGGCAGCTGCGACAGGGCGACCAACAGGCCCCAGAGCGCCACACCGTTCATGAAGAGTCCACCGAATACGAGCGAGAAGTCCGACTCGATGTTCAACAGCGGCACCAGCAGGACGAGATTGCAGATCGTGACCTGCAGCGGCTGGCCCGCACGATTGATATCGTTGTCCAACAGCCGGTACGCCAACCCAACGATCGTCATCCCGACCAACACACCGATCTCACCGAAGTTCGCGTAGAACTCGACGAGGAACGGAAGATTGATGGACGTCCATGTGTCCCAGGAGTCGAGGTAGCCGTACCGGTGACCGAAGTCCTGCCCCAGCGTTTTCGTCGGCTTGCTCGGCCAGATGAACCGGGGTACGGCAAACCCCACGAGTGAGAGATACGTCTCGCCGCCCCAGAACGGAACGGTCGATCCCGTCTGGCGGACAACGTCGGCCAACAGGTCGAGGTTCGCGGACCGACCCGCAACAATGGTCCAGCCGTCCGCCACCGTCGCGGGCGCGCCCTGTGCTTCGACCTTCGATACGAGTAGCTGCCCCATGAGCAGCGCGCGGCCCGTGAGCGACAGCCGCGTCTGGGCAAACCATGAGCGTACCCGGTACTCCATCGCGACGCTCCGCATCGCGATCATCGCCGCGATGCTGAGCGCCGCAATGAGAATCCAGCGCAACCCCAGGCGTCCGCCGCCAGCCCACACGGCGAGAAAAATGGTGATCGCAAGGATGACGACGTTCGAGACGAGGCCTGAGCCGGCCCGCAAGAGCGCCATCAGCACGATCCCGGTGTACAGCGTCGAGCGCTCGCGTTTGGTGAGACGCTTCTGCACCGCGAGGATCGTCAGCAGCGCGATCCCCAGAAGCGACGTCATCGACGTGAAATACAGCAGGCCTCTGAGCACCAGCGGAATCGGCACCACCTGCCGTATTGCGTCGAAGAACAGCCCGCCCCAGAGAAGCAGCTTGCCCCACGTTCGCAGTGTGCCGAGGTCCGTCGGGCGTACATGCCGAAAGGGACTGTTCAGTCGGGCGCCGGCTCCCCCGTAGTAGCCGATCAGCAACGCAACCCATCCAGCGAGCGCGTATTGAACAGGCCGATCGTAGTCGAACGCGGGATCGAGATGAAACAGGTAGTTGACGCTGCTCTGCCCGAGCACGACATGGAGTGGATAGTAGAACAGATACACCGCGCCAATGAGCGGCAGAAACGGAATCGGCGGCCGGCGTCGCTCGGGCAGCTGGAAATAGTGCCACGCAGGCACGAGACACAGCACCCATAGGATCGACGCGAAGACGCGCGGCTCGAGAGGAATCTCGGACGGCACCCCAAGCGCCACGATCGGTACCAGCGCGATCGCCACGATGACCAGCCGGAGCCCGGTGACGGACGCGGCGCGTGAGCGAACGGCGGAGGTCGCGGCAGCGTTCACGACGTTGCCCTCGACGTGCAGACGGAACGAACCGAAGCTTCGGTCGCTCGAACAGCCACATCGATACCGAATTGCCTCACGATGTCGCGGGAGCGATTTCCCAACTGACTACGTCCCTCCGGTCTAAGCGCCACGATGGAAGCGAGACGATCCGCGAGCTCCGCAACGTCGCCGCAAGCGTACGTGAATCCGTTCTCGCCCTCACGTACCAGGTCGGGTGAGCAGCCGGCCGCATCGCTCACGACAACGGGGAGCCCGGCCGCCATCGCCTCGTTCACCACGAGCCCCCACGTCTCACGAGAATCTGACGGCAGCACGAGCGTATCGGCGGCGGCGTACCAGGAGGGTAACTCCCGTTGGTTGACGAAGCCTGCGATCGTCACCGCGCTCCGAATGCCGCGTGCGGTCGCGCGTCGCTCGATGGCAGGGCGCTCTTCGCCATCGCCGATGAACAGCGCATGGGCATCGACCCCGCGATCTCGGAGCGACGCCACGGCATCGACGAGGTCGAGCGGCCGCTTTCGCTCGATCAGTTTCGCCGAGCTTGCGACCAAAAGCGTGGCCGGGCCGACGCCGAGTCGAGACCGGATCCGCTCGCGCGCGGCAGTGCGGTCATTCTGCGGCAGTGTGAACCAGTCGTTGTCCACCGCGTACGGCGCCCAGAACATCTTCTCGTCAGGCACACCGAATGAACGGTAGTAGTCCCGATTGCGCGACCCGATCACGAGAAAGGCATCGACGCGCGCGAACGCGGAGCGATACAACCGCTGTCGGAGTGGGAGCCATAGAGTGCGGCGCGCCGATGCACGCAGCCCACCTGCGGGCGCGCGCTGCAGCGTCGATTCACCGCGGAGGATCACGGGCAGGCCGATCCGCCAGGCCGCTCTCAGCATTTGCACGTGCGCGAAGGTCTGCCAACCGAGCAGCAATAGCGCGTCGTAGTTACCGCGAGCGAGAACGCCGTCGGCGTCGGATACCCGAACGCCCGTGAAGCGCGATACGTCCGGAGTGCTCGCCGTGTTAGGCAGGAACGCGTGCTCGTAGCCGTCGAGGAGTGGGACATCCCAACGAAACGCCTGGCCGAACCCGGAGTCCATCGCGACGTCCACGCCGTGTCGCGAGCCGAAATAGACGGTTGGGTCGATGGCTTCGGACGCGGCCAGCGCACGAAACAGCGGCGCCTGGTACTGAATCGGGTGTGAGGTGAAGATCGCGAGACGCTTGGCGTCACCGCTGCGCCGGGTGGCGCGCGTGGTGTCCGGAGTCGCGACGCTCGTCATCGCGCGGCCCCCGATACAAGTCCTGCGATCTGCAGCATCGTGCTGGCCCGACGCGCGTACGTGTCGTCGCGGACGCGTGCGTAGCCCGCCGCCGCGATCGCGCTGCGCGCGCGGGCATCGGGCAACCATCGCGCGACCGCAGCACGCAGCTCGTCGACGTTCGAGAAGCACACGACGTGCTCGCCTTCGACGAAGAGCTGGCTCAGCTCCGGTGTGCGCTGGCTGAGGGTGAACGCTCCGCAGGCGAGCGACTCGAACGAGCGCATGTTGTGGCTCCTCGAGTTCTGCGGTCGCATCACGTTGAGCGAGATCGCGCCGCACGCGAGCGCACGTGCGAGATCGTCACCGTACGCGGCGGGTGCGAATGTGGCGCGCGCTAGCGCGCTTCCCTTCGGAACCACCGTCGCCGTGCGCTCGCCGAAGACACCGACGCGGTAGTCCTGCGCCAACGCATCGAGAAACCTGACGCGGTCCGGATCCAGGTTGCCGACGAACACGACGTCGAACGCCGGCTTGTCTCGAGAGGCGACCGGCGCATGGAGCGCGGGATCACGAGCGAACGGCAGGTACTCGACCTGTCCTACACCGGCGCGCTCGTACTCGGGGATCAGGTGGCGGGCAAACGTAAAGCACGCGTCGTATGCCGCGAGCACGTTAGGCCCGTACGCAAGCCGATTCGATCGTTCTCTCGAGAACGGGTCGTCCGGGTAGAGGTTGACGACCGGTGCACCAGTCGATTCCCTGATGCGGCGGACCGTGTTGGAGCTAAGGCGGTGGCCCTTGATCACAAGGACGAGGTCGAACTCGACCCCGGTCAGATCTCGCGCGACGTTCTCATTGAACGCGCCGAGCACCACCGCCTCGGCCACTCGTCGAAGCGCGCGAGAGCGGATCGCCGGGACGGAGGATTCATACGCACGCGCGAGGCAGAACGTCTGCGTCTCGATGCCCAGCTCCGCAAAGCCGCGCTCGTACGAGCCCATGAGGCCTCCCGGGGCGTCTTCGCCGACAATCAGGACACGCATTGCGTCTCCGTGGCGGAGGCATTCGGCCAGCCCGAGCGTTCGCGCGACCTTCCCCACATTGCGTCGAGTACCGGGGCGAACTGTGTCTCGTAGTTCCAGTCGAGGCCCAGTCGTTCCCAGCCACGCATCGCGGACTCGCGAACCGCGTCACGATGCTCCGCTGCCCAGTTCAACGCGGCGACTATCGATTCCACCTGCGACGGATTGCACACCAGCGCATATCCTGGCTCGATGAACGTTTGCCTCCAGTCCGGCAAATCACTCACAAGCGGCGCGACGCCACATGACAGGTACTCGAACGGCTTGTTCGAGGCTCCCGCCATGTGACGCATGTTCTCGTCGGATGACGCCAACGGCATGAGCGCCAGGCCGATGTCGCACTGCTCGAAAACTACGTTCCACTCGTCCTCAGGAACCGTCCCGAGGAAGCGGACACGTTGTTCGACGTCAAAGCGACGGGCGTGGGCGCTCAGCGCGGCAACATACCCGCGCGACCCGACGGTCTCGTACCCGGCCACGTCGAGCATTACCGGAGTATCGGTCCCTGCGAGCGCCTCGACGACGGTGAGTGGCAACCGCTCGGAGTTGATGGAGCCGCAGAACACAACGCGCAGCGCATCGAGCGCTCGCGTCGAGCGCGGTTTGCTCGTGGGCCGCCGCGGGCAGTTCCAGACAGTCAACACCTGACGACCGCCGGCCATCTCTGACAGGCGGGCCGATCGGTCAGCGTTAGGTGTGACGACGATGGTGGCGCTGCGGAGCAGCCGCGCTCGGGCGTCGAGGCATCGCTGGATGACCCAGTTCGGCCGCGCCGCAGCCGGGGCATCGTGCTCGTGATAGACCACGCGCGCTCTGGTGAGCGCGGCTGCAGCGAGCGCGACGGGCGTTGAGAGGAGGTCCGACGCGTAGATCCAGTCCGGTTTCCACGCGGCGGCTTCACGAGCGACCCACGCGCCGTAGCGGGCGTAATGGGCCTTGAGGCGCCACCCTTCGGGCGCCTCGTTCATGAGGCGAACATCGATGCCCGTCGACGGTCGGACCTCGAGCGGATCGGTATCACGCACGCGCGTCCCGAGCATGCGTACCTCGGCCCCGCTCTCAGCAAGCAGGGTGGCGCCGCGCACGAGCGGTGGGTACGCGCCAGGATTCGTGTACTGCACGTAGAGCACGCGCATCACACGGCTCCGACGGTTGGCGCGGATCTGGTTGGTCGCCGCGATACGATCGCCCGATACACGCCGAGCATATCACGCGCGACATCCTCCGTCGATCGCGGAAGTCGCACGCCCGCGCGCAGTCGATCGAGCAGATGCGGCTCAGTCGAAAGGCGACGCAGCGCGTTGGCCCACGCCAACGCATCCGCGTGAGGCACGAGCCATCCATCCCGGTCGTGCGAGACCAGCTCGGCCACGCCACCGAGGTTGGACCCGATCACCGGGCTGCCAGCCGCAAATGATTCCAGCACGACAAGGGGCCCGGTCTCGAGCCACTGCGACGGGACCACGGTCGCGTCGTATGATGCAAGGGTATCGACGACGGTGTCCGCGGCGAGCTGCTCGTGAAATCGAATGCGGGTGTCCGAAGCCGCTAACGCGACGACCTCGTCTCGATACCGAGCGCCATCAGCGTCCTGCGCCACACCGTACACGTCAAGCGTCGCGCGGAGGTCCCTGTCCGCCGCGAGAGCCCGGATGACGACGTCTACACCTTTGGTGCGGTGCAACCGGCCTGCGTAGACGAGACGAAGGTCGCCGTCGATCGGCCGCACGCGCGTCTGAGCTGAGTTCCGCTCATGCCGCGGCCGGGATGGCGTACCCTGCCTCGACCGGATCAGGCGGGCCGGGGGCGCCCCGGCTCGAAGGAGCAGCGACCGGACCCATTCGCACACGGCCACCACGGCGTCAGATTCGGCTAACAGGGTACGAAACGCGTCGTGACGCGCCGTGGTCAGCTCTCGGGCCCTTAACGCAGTCACCCAGGCGCCGCGTGCCCCAACGGACGCGAGCGATGAGCCTAACGTGGACGGGCCGCGCGCGACGGCTTCGCGTACCAGCGCCGGCACGCCACGACTCTCCAGCAGGCAGGCGGCGCAGCGCTCCGCGATCAATGCGCCGTCACATGGCTCACGCCCGTCGCGGAGGAGCGTACCGCGGACGCAGCTTGCCGTGGGTGTGTGGTACGTGAACACCACGGCAAGACCTGCCTGTTTCGCCGCCCGCACGGCGCGAACGGATGCGGCACGCGTGAACGCGTGCAGGTGCAGCACGTCGGCGGTCACGTCATCGAGGATGTCGGCAAGTGATCGAGCCGCTGCTTCGTCGCCTTCGCCGTAGAGATCCGCGACGCTCGAGGCGTCAGTCATGGCGAAGCGAAAAACCGGTATGCCGTCATACTCGTAGCGCTGCGACACGGATGCGTCGGCTGGTGCGGCAATAATGCTTTCCACACCGTGGGCGCGAAGATCGTGCGCGAGCTGCGCGACATATACCTCGGTGCCGCCCACGGTGTCCGGAAAGTAGCCGAACGGGACATGCACGACTCTCACGGGGTCTCCGCGGAGGTTTTCGGTCGTCTCGTTCGCCGCCGAACCCGGCGCCATTTGGACGCGATCGATTCCGCCCTCGTGTAGCCCACGAGGCGAGAGAGCCAGCGAAGCTTCGCCGGGAGATGTCGGGTGAAATCCGGACCGAACTTCAGGCCGCGCGAGGCGGCCAGCTCGAACGACTCGCGGTCGATCGATGCGAGCTGTCGAGCGGCGAACGCGTAGGCTTCGCTGAGCGCGGCACGTCGAGGCGGCGTTAGGCCGCCGTGCTGCTCCCAGTATTCCTGCGCCCACACTGCATTCTCGGCGCAGCCGCGCGCGAATGACGCCATCGGTCGCGTGGAATAGCGCACCCCCGCATGCTGGCGGTACAGCAAGCCGAGCTCCTCGGATTCGCTCGAAACGAACCGCGCACCGGCCATGGCGAGCGACACGCTATACCGGATGTCCTCTACCACCTCACGACCCGGCTCGAACCAGACCGCGTCCGTTCGCGGGGACCGACGCACCAGCATCGCGCCCAGCTGCACGAACCCGTGCGCCGATAGCAGCGATGCCGCGAGATCGGCGCCCAGCTCGGGCGTGATCTTTCGGCCGACGGTGAATACCGCGTTAGGCGGCGAGGTCGCCGGAACGAGGTCGTGAAACGGCTCCCACGCGACGTCGGCGCCCGAGGCCCGGAGAACCGCAACCTGCCGCGCGATCTTGCCGGTCGCCAGCAGGTCATCCGCGTCGAGAAACTGGATGAACTCGCCTCTTGCCCGCGCCAGTCCGGCATTGCGAGCGCCGCCTGGTCCCGCGCCCTGCGTTCGCACGACCATTGCGCCCGACGCGGCCGCGATGGATGCCGTGGCGTCGCGAGACCCGTCGTCGACGACGATCGTCTCGACGGCGTCGTGGGTCTGCGCGCGGATACTAGTCAGCGTCTCCGCGATCCATCGTTCGGCGTTGAACGCCGGCACGATCACCGACACCAGGCCGCGGACGACGTCTTCGCGACGCAGTCCCGCGTGGTGTGGGTCATGCGTCCCGGGGCACACGAGTCGAGTTCAGGACAGTGGTGCGGATCGATGGCGCAAGCCGCCGGACGATGTGCGCGGGGATCGGTTGACGCCAGCGTCGCCCTTCCCTCCGGCGCCAAGATCCTTCTCGATCGCCAACGTGCCGCGCTCGGACGCCCGCGGCAATAGCACCTGGTGTTCGGTCCCGCGTCTTTTTTCTCCGGCCGCCGCCATCGCGACGGCGGCGTCGGGATGCTCATGCGACGGTTCCCAGAGCGCCAACAGCTTCTGCTCGACGACACCGCGAAGGTCGTGAGCGATCGCGTGCATATCGGTGAGACTCACATCGTCGGCACGGCCGTCCTGCCATAACACGAGGGACCCGATACGCTCGCCGGACGGCGCAAGGAACGGCAGACGAATTTCCCAGCACGCGGCGAGCGTAACGTTCGATCGATGCCACGCCCAGACCGGCAAATCGTCGTCGAGTCTCCGGTAGCCATCCACGTTCGTTCCGGCTCCAGCGCCTACGAATGACCGACGGAGTCGGACTTCCGCGCACTCGAACTCGTCCTGTGCGAACATCGCTTCGAGCGCGTCGAACACGTGATCGAGATCCGTGAGATCCGACACGCGCATACTGGCCTCGCGGATCCGTACGTTGCGGCCAATCACCTTGCGCTGTCGGACGCCGCGCTTGACGAGACGCGCGAGCTCCTCGAACTCGTAGTAGCGGAGACGCTGGACCGCGAGTCCGACGCCAAGGCCGATGACCAGCAACACGACCGCGACATACGCAGAGTCGTTGACCAGCAGCATACCGCTCAGTCCGAGCAGCGCGCACGCACAATAGAGCAGGAGCGCGACGCGCCGGGGAGAATGCCCTAGCGACAGCAGCCGATGGTGGATGTGCGCGCGATCGGCCCTGAAGATCGGCTGCCCGCGCAGGAATCGCCGGGCCACCGCGAGCGTCGTGTCGAGCACGGGCAGGCCTAACGAGACGATCGGAATCGCGACCGCGATCACGGTCGGCGACTTCTGAGAGCCCAGCAGCCCGATGCCCGCGAGCATGAAGCCGAGGAACAGACTTCCCGAGTCTCCGAGGAAGATGGAGGCGGGGTGGAAGTTGAAGCAGAGGAAGCCGACCGTCGCGCCCGCGAGGATGATCGTCACCGTCGCGGCGCCGACGAGCCCATTCAGGCTCGCCACGACGAACATCGTGGTCAGGGCAAAGAGCGCCGCACCTGCCGCCAGGCCATCGAGGCCATCGATCAGGTTGAAGGCGTTCGTGATCCCGACGAACCACGCGACCGTGAAGAGCATCCCGATGGCGCGCCCGAGATCGACGATGCCGACGAAGGGCAGCGAGAGCGTCGTGACACGCAAGCCGGCGATGTAGACCCCGCACGCGATCACGACCTGAGCGAGGAACTTCCATCGGGCGTGCATGGGGCGCACATCGTCGACGAGGCCGACGAGATGCACTGCCAATGCGCCGCCGATGACAGTGGCCAGTCCGCGCGCGTTCGTCGCGAGCATGTGCTGCCCGAACAAACCGATGATGGCCGTCATCGAGACAGCGACGGAGAGAACGATCGCGACGCCGCCGATACGCGGCACCGGATTGACGTGGACTTTTCGCTCGCCACACGGGTCGACGAGACCGGCGCGGCGCGCAAATGCGCGCACCACGAACGTCAGCGCCGTCGAGGAGCAAACGGCGATGACGAGTCCGATGAGGTACAACGGAATCTCAGGCTTCTGCGACAACAAAAGTCCCGGTGCTCCCGACGCGCCGCGATACGCGCGCCCTCATAGAGTGCGCAGTACGGTGCCTGAGTCGTCACGTGATCGACCCAGAGCCCGGCACCAACCTCAGCCGCTTGCTTCAATTCGCAAAGGCGCAAGACTGGTGCCGAGCACGCTGAAATCGGCGCCGTGTTTTCTGCGGCGCGATCAGTGGGCTGTCGGCGCTCCCTCGACAAGCGCGCCGGCGCGGCGGAGGCGTCCGGCAAGCGCCTCGTCGATCCGCGCGCGGAGGACGAGCTCCGCGCCGTCGGTTCGCTGCTCCATCACCTCACCCAACCGGTGAATCTCGGCCAGCAGGCGCCCTTCGCTCGCGCCGAGTCGAATCTCGGAGACTGGCCGCAGCGCCCGCGTTTTCGCGAGCAGCGCTCGGCGCAGCGGCTCGAGGCCACTCTCCGTTTCCGCCGACACGAACACCGAATTCGGCAGGAGATTCGTTATGCGCTCCTCGAGTGGCAGGAGCGTCTCGGCGGGGATGCGGTCGATCTTGTTGAAGACATGGAGCACCGGCTTGTCGTGAACGCCGAGTTCGTCGAGCACCGAGTTCACGACGCGTCGCTGTTCCTCCCAACCCGGGTGGCTCGCGTCGATCACGTGGAGGAGGAGGTCGGCATCGGTCACCTCCTCGAGCGTCGCGCGGAACGACGCCACCAGGTGGTGCGGCAGCTTGCGGATGAATCCGACGGTGTCGGTGAGCAGCACGCGATTGTTTTCGCCGAGGTCGACCTCGCGCGTGAGCGGGTCGAGCGTGGCGAACAATCGGTCTTCAACGAAAACATCACGCGCGCCAGACAAACCACGAAGAATAGAGGACTTGCCAGCGTTCGTGTAACCAACAAGTGAAGCTCGGAAGACGCCGCGCCGCCCCTGACGCTGAACCTCTCGCCCACGCGTCACGTCGGCGAGCTTCTCCTTCAGCTGGCGGATGCGATAATTGACGAGGCGCCGATCCGTCTCGAGCTGGGTCTCACCGGGGCCCCGCATCCCGATACCGCCGCGCGTCTTCTCGAGGTGCGTCCACATTCGCGTGAGGCGCGGCAGCATATACTCGAGCTGGGCGAGCTCGACCTGAAGCTTCGCTTCGCTGGTCCTCGCGCGCGTCGCGAAGATATCGAGGATCAACTCGGCGCGGTCCATCACGCGCTTGCCGGTAGCGTCCTCGACGTTCTTGCCCTGGGCGGGCGTCAGCTCATCGTCGAAGATGATGAGCGTCGCGTTCTTCTCGTCGATGAGCGTCCCAAGCTCCTCGATCTTTCCCTTGCCGAGATACGTCGCGGGGTTGGGCCTATCGATCTGCTGTGTGATGCTGCCGACGACGACGGCACCCGCTGTATCCACGAGCTCCTCGAGCTCCTCGAGATGCTCGTCGAGGTTATGGCGCGCCGCCGTTCCCTTCCGCGGCGCACCGACGAGCAGCGCGCGCTCGATCGGCGGCGTGAGTGCTATCAGATCGCGGGCGATGATGGCTCCTTTTGGGACGGCGGCGTAAGATAGCCGAAACCGGGCGGCTGGCGACTGGCGACTGGCTACCACAAAAAAAACCTCGGGATGCCC
>JAJKIV010000258.1 GCA_021154285.1 Gemmatimonas sp.
CCGAGTTCGTTTCGTCACCCCAATCGTCGCAACCGGACATGGTTTTCCTCCGTCTGTCCACCGGAGTGCACGCGATTTGCGATTCGCCCCCCTAACTCGCGTCCGATACCGCTCACGCTCCTTTGGCAGCGACGATGAGTATCGGCGACGAGACGTCGGGACGCGTCCTGGCCCGCCACTGATCGACGTAGCTCTCTGAGACGTATTCTGGAGTCGCAGTAGCACGCTCGCAGTCTAGGCGAAGCACCGATGTCGTCCCAACGGCGACCGCCGTCATGGGGACGGCGGTCATGCGATCACCCTACCGCTGTAGCGCGGAGGACGCATGACACGGATGCATTGTCGACTCACGACTCTGGTGCTCGCTGCCGCAGTCGCGTGGCCACAGCTCGCGCCAGCACAACAACCCATCACCATTTCCGGGAACGTCGTCAACGAGACCGGCCAACCGATGCCGGGCGCATCGGTAGCGCTCCTCGGCCTCGGCCTCGGCTCCATGACAGACGACGCCGGGAAGTACTCGTTCATCGTACCGGCGGCGCGCGCCTCGGGACAAACGGCAACGCTCGAGGCACGGCGGCTCGGTTACCGTCCCGTGCAGTTCCAGGTGACGCTCGCGCCCGGGACGACCATCTCCCACAACTTCGCGCTCTCGGCGAATCCTCTGCAGCTCGGTGAAGTCGTGGTGACGGGAGCAGGCACAGCAACGCAGGCCGAGCGTATCGGGACGGTGCGCACGCCGGTGGACTCGGCGGCCATTCAGCGCTCGAACGAGACGAATGTGGTCAACGCGCTCGCGGCGAAGGCGCCCGGTGTGACTGTCACATCGCAGTCGGGATCGCCTGGAGCGTCGGCATCGATCCGCATTCGCGGACTCAACACGATCCAGGGAACCGGTCAACCGCTGTTCGTCGTGGACGGCACGCCGATCGACAACCAGACGATCGCGACGAGCGATCCGGTCGGCAGCACCGACGTCCCCAACCGTGCGGCTGACATCAATCCCGCCGACATCGCGAGCATCGAGATTCTGAAGTCCGGCGCCGCTGCCGCCATCTATGGTGCACGTGCCGGCCAGGGCGTTGTGCTGATCACGACCAAGAGTGGAAAGCCGACCGGCGGCGTCAACTTCCAGTTCCGGTCGACCGCGCGTGTGGATGAGCTCAGTCGCGCCGTGCCGCTGCAGCGTCTGTACGGGCAGGGCACCGGCGGTGAAGGTGTGACGTGCGCCGCACAAGACTGCTCACTCACCAGCACGTCGTGGGGGCCAAAGCTCGGCTCAGGAACGCCGACGTGGGATCACGCCTCGGATCTGTTCGAGAATGGGCAGACCTACGACAACTCTCTCTCGGTATCGGGCGGCAGCGAGCGCACGACCTTTTATCTGTCGGGCGGCGCGAGCAACCAGAACGGTCCGGTCATCGGGAACAACGACACGTACGACCGCTACACCGTGCGGTTGAAAGCCTCGCAGATCCTCCCCGCCGGATTCCGGCTCGACGGCAACATCGCCTATGTGGATGACCGCGGCCAGTTCGTGCAGAAAGGCTCGAACATCTCCGGCGTGACGCTCGGCAGTTGGAGGACGCCGCCGGAGTTCAACAACTTCGAATACCTCAGCCCGACGACGGGACTCCATCGCTCGTATCGCTTCCCCGACCCGTCCAGCGCGTCGCTCGACGAGTCCCGGGGCTACGACAACCCGCTGTTCGCGATCAAGGATCAGGACAACACCCAGAACTCCGGGCGCTCGTTCGGCAATCTCGGGATCAACTACGACCCGAAGGAATGGCTGAACGTCCGCCTAACGATTGGCGCGGACTACGTCAGCGACGAGCGCCTCGAGACGCTGCCGAAAACGAGCTCGGGGTTCCCGACCGGCCAGGTGACCAAGGCGAACCTCGTCAACTACCAGCTCGACAACAACCTCTCGGCGACGTTGACGCACTCGTTCTGGCAGGACTTCGAGTCGCGTCTCGTGTTAGGCGGCAATCTCAACACCCGGAGCTACCGCCAGAATCTCACGCTCGGCCAGAACCTCATCGCGCCGCAGCCGTTCGCGCTGGTCAACACCACGACGCGCACCTCGGACGACTCGACGGTGCTGGTCCGTGGCGAGTCCTTCTTCGCGCAGGGCCAGCAGGAGTTCTGGCGCCAGCTGTACCTGACCGCGACGATCCGCAACGACGGGTTCTCGACGTTCGGGTCGAGCGACCGCCGGCACTGGTTCCCCGCCGCCACGGCTGCGTGGAACTTCACGAACTACACGACGCTCCGTGGGCTCCTGAGCGAAGGCCGTCTGCGCGCCGCGTATGGCGAGACCGGGACCGAGCCGGGTGTATACCTAACGAATGGCTCGTTCTCATCGGCAGCCTTCGTCAGCACGTGGGGCGACGCACTGTTGGCGAGCCAAAACGGGTTCGGTGGTCTGTTCACGGCGGGACGCAAGCCGCAGAACAACCTCAAGCCTGAGGTCCAGAAGGAGTTCGAGACCGGTGTGGACTTCGGATTCCTCCACGATCGGGCCGACGCGAGCTTCACGTACTACAATCGCAAGGCGAGCGACGTGATCTTCGACTTGCCGCTGGCCTCGTCGACGGGCTTCGCCGTGCAGGCGAGCAACGCCGGCGTCATTCGCAACGAAGGCATCGAGGCGTCGCTCAACTTCCACCCGGTCCGCGCGGCGAACTGGGACTGGGACCTCGGCTTCCAGTACGCACATAACAAGAACAAGGTGCTGGACCTGCAAGGCGCCGATGCCGTCGATCTGCCGACGGGCGGCTTCTTCACCGGCACGCTGGTATCGGCCGTGAAGGGGTACCCGATCGGCGTGTTCCGCAGCTACGACTTCGTGCGCTGCCGCTACGGCACGTCGAACAACGTCGATGTGACGGGTTCAGGCACGCCGAGCGATGTCAACGCGCTCTGCGATCAGAGCAAGCAGCCTAACGGCTCGCTCTACATCGGTCCTGATGGCTTACCGGTCGAGGATCCGACGCAGCGCGTCATCGGGGATCCAAACCCGAACTGGACGGGCAGCTTCCGAACAGGCCTCCGCTACAAGAAGCTCAACATCAGTGGTCTGGTGGACGTCCGTCGCGGTGGCGTGATCTGGAACGGCACGCGTGGCGCCCTCGACAACTTCGGTACGTCCGGTGAGACGGCGGCTCGCGCCAGCTGCACCTACGACGCAGACGGCAATCTCGGTTGCACCGGCAACGAGAAGACGTTCGGCAAGGATTTCTTCAAGGGTCCGGCGTTCGGGCCCGGCTTTGGGACAGCGGTTCCGATTGGCGAGAACTGGTACACGGGTCTCGGCAGTGGATTCGGCAACGAAGCGTCGCAGTTCCTCGAAGACGGCAGCTACATCAAGCTCCGCGAGATCTCCCTCGGGTACACGTTCGACACGCCGTGGGTGCGCCGTCAGGGCCTGGGCAGCATCGAGGTCCGTCTTGCAGCACGCAACCTCGCGACGTTTAGCGGCTACACCGGCGTCGATCCGGAGACAAACCTCGGTGGCGCCCAGGTGGCGGCGCAGGGGATCGACTACTTCAACAATCCGCAGACGCGGTCGTTCGTGATCACGTTCGGCATCAACCGATAATGACACTGCCATCGGGAGTCGCCAGTCCTGAGCGATGAGTCGTTCGCGAACGACTACCGACTCACGCCTAACGACTCCCGATTACCGAGGGTCTTCCATGCGAATCAATCCATTGTTGTTCGGTATTCTATCGCTCGGCGCGATTGGTTGCTCCAACTGGCTCTCCGATCCGGAAGCGACCACCAACCCCAATCGACCGACCGTCACGACGATAGATCAGCTCCTCGTCGCGACGGAGACGGCGCAGACGCAGCAGTACACGAGCGATCTCGCGCGCACCGTCTGCGTGTGGATGCAGCAGTGCGCCGGCACCGACCGCCAGTATCGGTCGCTCGGACTCTACCAGTACGGTGAGGACGCGTACAATGGTCCGTTCGGTGGCATCTACACGGGCGGCGGGTTGATCGACATTCGCACGATCGAGGCGCGAGCCGACAGCTCGAAGGACGAGGTCTATGGCGGCATCGCCCGAGTGCTCGAGGCGATGACGGTGGGAATCGGCGGCGACATTTGGGGAGACATCCCCTACTCGGAGGCGGTGGCGAACACGAAAACGCCGAAGCTCGATCCACAGCAGGACGTCTACGCGGCTATCCAGGCCAAGCTCGACACGGCCATCACGATGCTCACGTCGGGGACCGGCACCGGTCCGGGTGGCGCCGACCTGTTTTATGGTGGCGACGCAACCAAGTGGGCACGCCTCGCGCACACGCTGAAGGCCCGGTACTTCCTTCACGTCGAAGAGCGTGAGGGGACTCCCGCGTATCAGAGCGCGCTGGCCGAAGCACAGCAGGGGCTGCAGAAGGGCGACGACATGGTCTCGTACCAGTCGGAAGACCCTAACGAGCAGAACTCGTGGTACCAGTTCATCACGATTCAGCGGTCGGGATATATGAGTCCCGGCGCGAACCTCGTGAACCTGCTGAAGAGCCGGAACGATCCACGGCTCGCTGAGTACTTCGCCCCGAACTCGAGCGGAGAGTTCGTGGGCGCGGCGCCGGGCCAACAGGGCAGCGCGTCGATCTCCGAGTTCAACGCCGACCGCACCGGCCCGGCATTCCCCCAGCCGATCGTCACGGCGGCGGAGAACCAGTTGATCATCGCCGAATCGGCGTTCCAGCTTGGTCAGACGGGCCTTGCCCTCTCGGCGCTGAATGCGGAGCGCACTGACGCCGGCCTCCAGCCGGTCGCCAGCACGACGCTCGCCGACATCATGACGGAGAAGTACATCGCGCTCTTCCAGAACCCGGAAGTATGGAACGACTGGAAGCGCACGTGCCTCCCGCCACTGACAGCGGCGCAGGGGACGACGGGCGGGATTCCCGAACGGCTCCTGTACGCACAGGCGGAGCGGAATACGAATCCCAACGTTCCACTTCCGTCGGACCAGCCGGTAAGAAACTGGAACGATCCGGTGGGATGTAGCTGATCGCAGGCGACTGGTGACTGGCGGCTGGCGACTGGCGACGTAAACCCTCGGGATGCTCATCCCAACAGGGAGGCATCCCGAGAGTCTCCGCTTTTATCAGTCGCCAGTCGCCAGCCGCCAGTCGCCGCCGACCGCCTAGCGGGCGTCGGGTGCGCCCGTCAGATTCGCCCGCATGACCACGCACGGCTTCCCGGAAACCCACGTCCTCTTCCGGAAGCTCACATCGCGCCTCCCAGTGATCGAACGCGGCGAGGGCTGTTGGCTCTATGACGCGGACGGCACCGCGTACCTCGATGCGTGTGGCGGCGCGTACGTCGTGAACGTCGGACACGGCGTCGCCGAGATTGCCGAGGCAATGGCGGAGCAGGCGCGGCGCCTCGCGTACGTCAGCGGGATGGCGTTCTCGCACGACCCCGTGGAGCAGCTCGCGGCCGAGCTCGCGGCGCTTGCCCCCGGCGACCTCGATAAGGTTTACCCGCTCTCGAGCGGCTCCGACGCGATCGAGGCCGCGCTCAAGCTCACGCGACAGTACTGGCTGGAGTCCGGACGGCCACGCAAGCACAAGGTCATCGCCCTCTCACCTGCCTACCACGGCAACACGCTGCTCGCGCTCTCCGCCTCCGCACGCGAACACTATCGGCGGATCTACGGTGAGTGGCTCGTGGATGTCGTGCGCATCCCCGCGCCGTACGCCTACCGCTGCGGCTGCGGTGGCGTCCCGCCGTATTGCCCCGCGTGCAGCGGCCAGGCGCTCGAGGAGGCGATCGTCCGGGAAGGACCGGAAACCGTCGCCGCCTTCATTGCCGAACCGGTGGGAGGATCGTCCACAGGCGGGTCGGTGCCGCCGCTGGACTACTTCAGTAACGTTAGGCATATCTGCGACCGACATGACGTGCTCTTCGTCGCCGACGAAGTGCTGGTCGGCGCAGGGCGAACGGGCACGTGGTCGGCCCTCGAGCCGAGTGGTGTGGTCCCGGACGTCATCGTGTTCGGAAAGGGAATCGCCGGCGGGTACGCGCCGCTGTCCGCCGTGGTCGTGCCGACGCGACTGGCCGAGGTGTTCGCGCGCGGCTCGGGTGCGTTCAATCACGCGCAGACGTTCTCGCACCACCCGGTGCTCTGCGCCGCGGGCGTCGCCACGATTCGCTACCTCCGCAGGCACCAGCTGGTGGAGCGATGTGCGGCAATGGGACCCGTGCTACATCGGCAGCTCGCGCGCCTCCGCGAGCTGCCACACGTGGGCGACGTGCGCGGGCGCGGCCTGCTCGCCGGCGTCGAGCTGGTCGAGGACAAGGACACGCGAGCGCCATTCCCGCGCGAGGCCCGTGTCGCGGAGCGGCTGACCGCCGCTGCGCTCGACCTGGGGCTCGTCGTGTGGCCTAACGTCGGCCACGCCGACGGGACACGTGGCGACCTCGTGATGGTGGCGCCACCGTTCATCATCACCGAGAGTGAGATCGCGATCATTGTGGACCGGCTCGAGGCGGCCATGATGGCGACGGGCCTAACGACGAAGGTGTCGAGCGGAGGCCTCGCAACACGATGATCGCCAGGGCGTCAATGGCGATGGTCGCGGTCGCGTGGATCGCCGCGGGTGCGCCGGCGCAAACCCCGGCGCCCGCGTCGACACGCGCGGAGACCACCTGGGTCCGCGAGCACGATGTCGCGGTGCCGATGCGTGACGGCGTCGTGCTGCGCGCGGACGTCTGGCGGCCGCAGGGCAGCGGACCGTTTCCTGTGCTGCTGTATCGTACGCACTACGGTAAGTCCGCCGCGCAGTCGGACTACACGACGTTCGGGAAGGCGGTCGCGCGCGGATACGCAGTCGTTATGCAGGACGTACGCGGGCGCTTCGCGTCGGCCGGCGAGTTCGAGCCGTATCGGAACGAAGGGCGCGATGGCTACGACACCATTGAGTGGGCTGCGCGCCAGCCGTGGTCGAACGGCGCCGTTGGCACGTTCGGTTTGTCGTACCCGGGTGCGGTGCAGTGGCTCGCTGCGGTGGAAGGACCGCCGCACCTCGAGGCGATGGTCCCGGCCATGACGTTCGCGTCCGCGAACATGTTCTTCTACGCCGGCGGCGTGTGGGACAACTCGTGGGCGGGCTGGGTGTGGGAAGACGTCGGCGGAGAGCTGCATCGCCGAAACAACGTGGCGGGACCGACGACGGACGAAGAGGCCGAGCGAACCTGGGACGACGTGCGCCAGCGCATCCTCTGGCAGCTGCCGCTCAACGCCGTTCCGGACTTCAAGGCGATCGCGCCCTGGTACTACGAGTGGATGCGCCACCCGCCGTGGGATCCGTGGTGGGATTGGGCGGACCTGCGTGCCCGATATGGGCGCACCAGCGCAGCGGTCCTGGGCGTCTCCGGCTGGTACGACGAGGCGTACGGTCCCGACGGCGCGACCACGAACTTCGCGGGCCTAACGACGGCGCGAGCCGGCGGCCTGTCGCGTGCGGCGTTCGTGATCGGACCGTGGCCGCACGGCGTCGGCGGTACGGGTCGAACGAAAGCGGGAGATCGCGAGAACGGCCCTGCCGCGGCCATCGACTACGACGAGACGGTGCTCCGCTGGATGGACCACTACCTGCGCGATGTTGACAACGGCGTCGACCGCGAGCCACCCGTGCGCGTGTTCGTCATGGGAGACAATCGCTGGCGCGAGGCCGATCGCTGGCCGATCCCCGGGACGCGCTCCGACACGCTCTATCTGGCCGCGGCTGGACAGGGCTCGCGCACGGGTGGCTTGTCCGCACGCCGACCGGACTCGCGGCGACCCACGAGCGTCTACGTCGCCAATCCGGCGAAGCCGGTTACCGACCTGTACGCCGATCGAAGCGGTGCCCACGATTACCGTACGCTCGCGTCGCGCGCTGACGTGCTCACCTTCGAGACGCCTCCTCTCGCGCAGGATATGGAAGTCGTAGGCGCGATCGCGGCGGAGGTGTACCTCGCGGCGGATGCCCCCGACGCGGATCTGTGGGTCAAGGTTTTCGACGTCGCCCCGGATGGAACGGCGTACAACCTCATGGCGCCCGGATCCGATGTGATCCGCGCGAGCTACCGCGACCGCTCGGCGCGTCGTTCGCTGCTCGAGCCGGGGCGCGTGTACCTGCTCCGTCTTCCGGGGCTGCTCACGGGAAACACGTTCAAGCAGGGCCACCGGATTCGCGTTCACGTCATGTCGTCATTCGCGCCGAACTACGCGCGCAACCTCCAGACCGGCGCCTCGGAAACCGAATCCGCCCGCACACGCTCGGCCCGCATAACGATTCATCACGACGCACGGCACCCGTCGCGGATCATTCTACCAGTCATCCCTCGCCCGGCCACTCGGGATGACCCGTGAGGACCACATGGCTAGCGAAATTCTACAGACACCAGCCGCTGTTCCCGTCAAACGCGACTACCCGCGCATCCTCATCCCGCCGCCGGGACCTAACGCGCGTGCCGTGATCGACCGCGACGTGGCGGCAGCGTCCACGTCGTACATCAAGGAGTATCCGCTCGTCGTCTCGCATGGCCGAGGCGCGATGATCGAGGACGTCGACGGCAACCGCTACCTCGACTTCATGGCGGGCATCGCGGTCGCGGCAACCGGACACGCGCATCCAGAGGTGGTCGCCGCCATCCAGGAGGCGGCGTCGCGCTTCCTGCACATTTGCGGCACGGACTTCTACTACGAGGACATGACCGCGCTCTGCGAGCGTCTCGCGACACTCGCACCGGGGCCGAGCCAAAAGCGCGTGTTCCTCACGAACTCGGGGACCGAGGCGGTGGAAGGCGCCATCAAGTTGGCGCGAAACTCCACGCGACGCCCGGCGCTCATCGCGTTCGACGGCGCGTTTCATGGTCGCACGTACGGCGCGATGAGCCTCACATCGAGCAAGGTCACGCAG